>JABBOA010000122.1 GCA_019352075.1 Acidobacteriota bacterium
GAGTTCTTCCAGGTGCGCGTGGTCAGTCTCGAGGACAAGGTGGCGGCCGGGGTGCAGACGCCCTCGGTGGACGGCGTGCGGCCGCGCCAGCAACTCGCCGACATCCGCGAGCGGGTCCTCAGCCTCGTGGAACGCCAGGACCGCCTGGTCCTGGACGTGCTCTTGCCCGAACTGGCGCTGGTCGACATCACGGTCGTGCGCTACGGCGACATCAGCGACGAGGAACGCCGCGAACTGGCGGCGTACTTCGAGCAGCACGTCTACCCGGTGCTCACCCCGCTCGCGGTCGACCCGGGGCACCCCTTCCCGAGGATCTCGAATCTTTCCTTGAACATCGCGGTCACGGTCACCGACGAGCACACCGGCGAAGAACGTAACGCGCGCATCAAGGTGCCCAGTTCTCTGCCGCGCTTCAAACCCGTGGAATCGGGTCGCTGGGTGCTGCTCGAGGACCTCATCATGTCCAATCTGGGCCACCTGTTCCCGGGGATGAGCGTGGGGGGCGCCGACTTGTTCCGCGTCACGCGCAACGCCGACCTCTCACTGGAGGAGGACGAGGCCGACGACCTGCTGGTGGCCCTGGAGGTCGAGCTGCGCCGTCGCCGCTTCGGTGAGGCGCTGCGCGTCGAGATCCAAAGCGGTATGTCGCCGGACTTCTTGGAGCTCCTGGTCTCACAACTGGACCTGGACCGTTCCAACGTCTACATCACCGACGCCCCACTGGGCCTGCACGACTTCTGGAGCCTCTACGCCATCGACCGCCCTGAACTCAAGGGGGAGGGGTGGTCGCCCCTCACCCCGCGACGCCTGCTCGACGGCGATCACGTCGGTGACGTGTTCGCCGCGGTGCGCGACGGCGACATCTTGTTGCACCATCCCTACGACTCCTTCAGCGATTCGGTCGAGATCTTCATCGACCAGGCCGCGCGCGACCCCGACGTCGTGGCGATCAAACAGACGCTCTACCGGACCTCGGGTGACTCGCCGATCGTCGCGTCGCTCATCCACGCGGCCGAGCAGGGCAAGCAGGTCGTCGCCCTGGTCGAACTCAAGGCCCGATTTGACGAGGCGGCGAACATCGAATGGGCCAAGGCCCTCGAGGACTCGGGCGTGCACGTCGTCTACGGCATCGTCGGGCTCAAGACCCACTGCAAGACCGCGCTGGTCGTGCGCAACGAGGGTGAGGCGACCACTCGCTACGTGCACATCGCCTCGGGTAACTACAACTCCAAGACGGCTCGCAACTACGAGGACTTCGGCCTCTTGACCAGTAATCCGGCCATCACCCGCGACGTCGGCGAGCTCTTCAACTTCCTCACCGGCTTCTCCAAGAACGCCAACTACGAGAAGATTGTCGTCAGTCCGTTCTCGGTGCGCGAGCGCATGGTGGAACTCATCGCGCGCCAGAGTGAGCGCGGCGGCGCGGGACGGATCTTGATGAAGACCAACGGTCTCACCGACCCGGCGGTCATCGATGCGCTCTACGCCGCCTCCAACGCCGGCGTGGAGATCCGTCTCGAGGTGCGAACGCTGTGCTGCCTGCGACCAGGGATCGCGGGACTCTCCGAGAACATCACCGTGCACAGTCTGGTGGGGGAGTTCCTGGAGCATTCGCGGATCTTCATCTTCGGACGACCCGGGGAGGAGGAGTTCGCGATCTACATGGGGTCAGCGGACGTGATGGAGCGCAACCTGGACCGGCGCGTGGAGGTCCTCGTGCCGATCGAGACGGCCGCGCAGCAGAACGAGATCCTCGAAGCCTTCGACATCACGTGGCGTGACGACCGTTTCACCTGGGTCCTGGGCACCGATCGCCGGTGGCGACGGCTGCAGGCGGTCAACGACTTCTCGGCCCAGTCGGAGTTCAAGCGTCTGGCGACGCAGCGCTCCCGTTCTCTCTCGTTGCGCTCGTAGGCGACGTCCGTCGGAACTGCAGGCTGGCGTAGGCCGCGCCCCCGATGGGGATGGGCACCCAGAAGTTCACCAGTCGGTAGGCCAGGACGGCGAGGATCGCTTGGCTGTGGGGGACGTTGAATCCCACCAGCGTCGGGATGAGCACACCCTCCACGACGCCCAGGCCCGCGGGCGTCACCGGAATGGCCGCCAGGACGTTGGCCAGTCCGTACGCCACCAGGAGGTTCACTGGCGAAACCACGCTACCGAAGGACCAGAGGAAGACCCACAGGCACGCCGCGTCCAGCAACCAGTTCAAACTGGCCCAGGTGAACGCGGTCCAGAGCGTGCGTCGCGAGTTGATCAACAGGTTGATGCGCCCGGCCACCTTGACCAGCAGGGCCGACACCTTGTCGGGGTTGATCGCGGGCAGGTGGCGCGCCGCCGCGCGCAGCCAGGCGTCGGCGTGCTTCTGGCCGCGCGTGATCAAGAACACGGTGCCGAAGAACGCCATGAGCAAGAAGACGCCCGCGAGCGCGGCGAACCCGTAGCCCGGGTTGATCCCGTTGAGGGGGATCGAGATCACCAGGGCGATCCAGAAGAGGATGTTCAGCACCACCGCCGAACCCGCGCCCTGCGCGGCGAGACCAAAGGCACTCGTGTCGCGCGGCACGCCGAGTTCGCTGAAGATGCGATAGGCGAGGGCGCCCGAGGGCGCGGCCCCCCCGGGCACGACGTGACCGATGGCCAGACCCGCCAGGTTGACCCGCAGGATGCTGAAGCGACTGGGCGCGTGGGGGTACAGCACGGCGCGCGTGAGCTCGACGTACGCGTAGATGGCGGCCATCTCCAAGAGCACCGCGACGGCCACCAGGATCGGGTTCACCTGCGCGAGCAGGTGCAGTGAGTGACGAGCTGAGGCGAACTGGGGGAGCACGAGGTATTCGAAGACGAACATGAGGCTGCCGACGCTCAGGATGATGCGGATCTCGCGCGGCATCGAAAATCGCCGCTTCGTGGCTTCGGTCATAAGAATCTCTCAACGAGTCGTACTGCGTGCCCCACACCAGCGGCGCTTCCTCGAGTCAGTCTACGCGACCTCACTAGAATTTGGTGATGCGCCTGCTCGTGGTACTGCCCACGTACAACGAGGTACTCAACGTCGAGGCGATGCTGCGGACCCTTCGTTCGGTGGTGCCCGAGGCGCACGTGCTCGTCGTGGACGACGCCAGTCCCGACGGTACCGCGGCGGCGGCGCAGGCCGTGGCGGCGCAACTGGACCAGATCACGCTCTTGGGTCGCGCAGCGAAGAGCGGCCTGGGTTCGGCGTATCGCGCGGGCTTCACCTGGGGCCTCGACCACGGTTTCGACACCTTCGTGGAGATCGACTGTGACTTCTCGCACGACCCCGCGGCCCTACCGGCGTTGCTCGAGGCGGCGACCACCTCCGAGGTGGTCATCGGCTCGCGCTACGTGACGGGTGGTCACATTCCCCAGTGGACGCTCTCACGTCGCCTCCTCTCGCGCGGCGGCAACCGGTACGCGTCGCTGCTGCTGGGTCTGGGCGTCGCGGACTCCACGGCGGGCTACCGCGTGTACTCGGCCACGGCATTGAAGAAGATCGACTACCAGACGGTCACGGCTGACGGTTACGGCTTCCAGATCGAGATGACCTACCGCGCGCGGCGCGGGGGCGCGTCGATCACCGAGGTCCCCATCACGTTCAGCGATCGACTCAGGGGTGACTCGAAGATGAGCACCCACATCGTCTACGAGGCGCTATGGCTGGTGACCAAGTGGGGCGTGCAGCGTCCCTTCTCTCGCACCCTAGATCCGGTCAAGTAGTACCGAACTCAAGACACTCGCCAACTTGTCACGCGTCTCCTCACGTTCGGCAATGGGATCGGACTCACTGACAATGCCCGCGCCGGCCCACGCCTCGAAGTCCGCGCCGTCGACGAGGACACCGCGTATGCCGATCCAGAACTCGCCGTCGCCGTTCTCATCGGTCCAGCCCACGGGTCCGGCGTAGTGCCCTCGATCGAAGGGCTCCAGGCGTTGCAGGAGTTCGTACGCCGCGACGCGCGGAATCCCCCCCACCGCCGCCGTCGGGTGCAGGACGTCGAGTAGCGCCAGGGCGTCGGGCGCGTGAGGGGGCGTCGCGTGGCGGCCGCGGATCCACGTCCCCAGGTGCGCCACGGTGCGCAGGGTCACAATCGAAGGCGTGGGATCGGCGTCGATGTCGTCGTAGTAGCGGCTCAGCGCGGTCACCAGGTCGTCCACCAGGACGCCGTGCTCGTGGAGGTTCTTCGCGCTGCCCAGGAGCCACGAGTGGTAGTCCACCGGATCGACGTCGGCCGGGATGGCGATGGTGCCGGCGAGGGGGTGACACGTCACGTCGTCGCCGCGACGACGAACCAGGAGTTCGGGGCTCGCCCCCACGTACCGGCGATCGTCCGTCGTGGGCAACCCGTACACGGTGCACGAGGGTTCACGCACGCGCAGTCGCTGCGCCACCGCCCCACAGTCGATGGCGTGCTCCACCGTCCCGACAATGGCGCGCGCGAGTACCACCTTGTCGATCTCCTTGCGTCGTAGCACCTCGACGGCATTGGCCACGTGGTGGGCGTACTCCTCGGGCGAGGGTCGGTAGGTGACGCTGCTCGTCATCTGGGGCTCCTGGACCGCGATCGCTTCGTCCTCGACCAGCGCTCGCCAGTCCTGGTCGTCAGCACTGGTGATCCACGTCCCTTCGGCGCTCTGGGTCACGACGAAGCGAGGGACGTCGAGGTGACTGGGCGCGTCGCGATTGAAGGGGAGTGAACCCATGGCCACGATGCCTGAACCCGACGGACCCTCGTCGCCGGTGAGCGTCAATTGGCCCAGCTGGCGACGGGCGCCCTCGGAGTCGGCCACGCCGTGGGGCAGGTCGAGGGTGACGGCCACGCCGCCGAACCCCACTCGCAGCGTGTCGGGTGCGTCCAGCAGCCAGCCCGCACGGGCCCCGAGCGAGCGCAGCGAACTGGCGGGCAGGGGTGCGATACGACGGCGCTGGAACATCAGGCGCCACGCGTGGCGATGAACTGCTGACTGAGGCCGCCCATCACCCGTCGGTGGTTCACCGATCGGAAGCCCGCCGCGTTGAGCATGGCCACGATCTCCTGCGTGGGCGGCAGATAGGCCGTTGACCTCGGTAGGTAGTGGTAGGCCGCGCGGTCCGACACCAGTGAACCGATGAAGGGGACCACGTGACGGAACCAGAGGCGAAATCCGGTGCGCAGCGGACCCCTCTCGGGTTCCGCCACTTCGAGAAGAGACAGGCGTCCCCCGGGGCGCACGACGCGAGCCATCTCGTCGAAAGTGGCCCCGAGGTCCGTGAAGTTGCGCAATGCGTAGCCACACGTCACCCCGTCGAAGCTCGCGGTGGCGAAGGGCATGGCGGACGCATCGGCCTGAACCCGGCGTTCGAGGTGACGCCCCGCATGCAACATGCCGTAACTCAGATCGGTGGCGACCGGATACTGGTTCTGACGGGCCAGCTCGCGGGTGAAGTCGCCCGTGCCCGCCGCGACGTCCAAGACCACGCTGTGCGCGGG
>JABBOA010000123.1 GCA_019352075.1 Acidobacteriota bacterium
CTGCAAAGCCCCGTACTCCGGTTCGAATCCGGACGCCGCCTCCAGTGGAGTTAGTACGCGAACGAGCGTACATGGGTCGCGCACGAGGGGGCCAGGACCTCGAGCGAAGCCCCCGAGCCGCATCGGATCACTGTGCTCGGTCAACCTCGCGATTGGCGTGATTGGCGCAATTTGCCCGGTCGGCGCGATGGGTCGATCGCCGCTCGCGGTCGAGGGCGACGGGACCACTCGCCGACGGTGCTAGGAGTGACTGGCGGGGCGCTGTCGATGTGGGCGAATAGAGCAATTGGTCCTTCGACCCCCGCACGAGACTATGGGTGCGTGAGAAGGAGATGAGTGAGATGACGGTGAGTTCTCGCCTGGCCGCGTCGCGGCGCCGGCCGACGGCCTACGAGGTCGCCCCCGTTGATGGGGGACGCGGCGGCACGTTTCGCCGGGTTCATGTCACGAGGAGTTAGGTTCCGCGCACCGTGGGGGCCACGCCCGTGAACACGGCGTCACCCGCGGCCGAAAGAGCGAAGGTCGGCGTCATCACACGTGACGCGCCGTTTCGTCGTGGTGGAGAAAGCGTGCCAGAACTTGTTGCGCGCGGTGACCCCGAGGCCAGCCGATGCTGAACCATCGGGGCTGGCGCCAGCCGCGACCGGCACGATCGCGCTCGGAGGAGGCGGCCTCGGCCCCCTCGCAGCCTCACCTGGTTGTCCCCGCGGAACCTTGGAGTCTCGACGTCGCGGAGGTCGCCTCGAGCCTCGCGGTGGACTGGTCGCGGGGTTTGAGTGGTTCCGACGCCGGGCGTCGACGGGCCGAGTTCGGTGCCAACCAATTGACCACGGAGCCCGGCGTGTCCGCGGCGCGACTCCTCGCAGGCCAGTTCCTCAACGCGATGGTCATCGTGCTCATCTTCGCCGGTATCGTGACGGCGCTGACGGGTGAACTGGCGGACACCCTCGTCATTGGGGCGATCGTCCTCCTCAACGGCACCGTGGGCTTCGTCCAGGAGTATCGGGCGCAGCGCGCGCTCGAGGTCCTGCGCTCCTTTGAAGGTGACCGTGTCACGGTACGCCGCGATGGTGCGGTGCTGAGTATCCCCAGTGGTGACGTGGTGCCCGGTGACGTGGTGGAGCTGGCCGCCGGTGACCTCGTGGCGGCTGACGTGCGTCTGTGCGAATCAAAGAATCTTCGCCTTGCTGAAGCGGCACTGACGGGGGAGTCCGAGCCGGTGTTCAAGGCGGCGGACACCGTCGTGGCGCCGTCGACGCCGGTCGCGGAGCGTCACAACATGGTCTTCAAGGGAACGGCCGTGGCGCTCGGCCGTGGCACCGGGATCGTGGTGGCGACGGGTCCGCACACCGAGCTGGGGGGGATCGCTGAGTTGTTGGTCGCGCGTAGTGAGGTCCCCACGCCGTTGCAGCGTCGCTTGACCGTCTTAGCCCGCGTGATGGCGGTCGGTGCGACGGCCATCTGCGCCCTCGTCTTCGTCGTGGGCGTTCTCAGGGGAGAGTCGCCGCGTGACATGTTCATCACATCGGTGAGCCTCGCCGTGGCCGCGATACCCGAGGGCCTTCCGGCGATCATCACGGTGTCATTGGCGCTCGGCGCGCGTCGCATGGCCGAACGACACGCCCTCATCCGCAAACTCGTCGCCGTCGAGACCTTGGGCTCGGTGCAGGTCATCTGTACGGACAAGACGGGAACCCTGACCGAGAATCGCATGCAGGTGGTGCGGGTGTGGACCCCGTTGGGTGAATATCGGGTGACGGGCAGCGGCTATTCGCCCGAGGGCGAGGTGCTCGCCGTCGCCGACGTCGCCAGTCCTCACGACCTCCAGGACCACCACGAGGACCCGTTTCTCGATCGCCTCGCCACGGTGTCGGCGCTCTGCAATGACGCCACCTTGCACGCGCCCACGGGCGACCACCCCAACTGGAGCGTGACGGGGGACCCCACCGAGGGCGCCTTGATCGCCCTGACGAGCAAGCTGGGGAGCGACGCCGACCGGTTGCGCCAGAGCCAGCCCCGAGTCGAGGAGTTGCCCTTCGACGCCGATCGCCGGTTGATGACGACCGTCCATCGCGAGGGTCTCGGCTTCGCGGTCGAGACCAAGGGCGCCGTGGAGGCGGTCGGGGCAGTGCTCGCGACGCGCGATGCGGTGTTCGACGCGGCTCTGGGGGTGGCGGAGGGGTGGGCGAGCGAAGGGCTGCGAGTGCTGGCGATGGCGGAGCATAGGGTGAAGGAGGCTCCCGAGCGGCTCGAGGTCGATCTGCAACTGATCGGGCTGGTCGCCATCACCGATCCGCCCCGCGCCGAAGTGACGTCAGCGCTGCGCGAGTGTCGAGATGCGGGGGTGCGCACGGTCGTCATCACCGGGGACCACCCTTCGACCGCGGTATCGGTGGCGCGTTGGATCGGACTCGAGGTGACGCCCGACCAGGTGGTCACGGGTGAGGAGTTGGCGCAACTCGACGACGACGCATTGGACCGACGAGTCGACCAGGTGATGGTCTACGCCCGAGTGCAGCCGAAGGACAAGTTGCGCATCGTGGCGTCGTGGCAACGCCGAGGAGCCGTCGTCGCGATGACGGGTGATGGGGTGAATGACGCCCCCGCGCTGCGTCAAGCGGACATCGGCATCGCAATGGGTGTGAGCGGGACCGACGTCAGCAAGGAAGCGGCCGACATGGTCCTGGAGGATGACAACTTCGCGACGATAGTGGCAGCCATCGAGGAAGGCCGACGAATCTACGACAACATCCGTCGGGTCAGCCGCTACCTCTTGAGCACCAACATCGGCGAGCTCTGGGTCATGTTGCTGGCTCCGGTGATCGGACTGCCGATCCCACTGCTGGCGGTGCAGATTCTCTGGATGAATCTCGTCACCGACGGACTGCCGGCCATCGCCCTGGGGGTCGAACCGCTGGAGCCGAGCGCCATGGGTCGCGCTCCGCGGGATCGACGCGAGTCACTCTTCGGCGATGGACTCTGGCAGCACGTCCTGTGGGTCGGCGTCTTCATGGCCGCGTCGGTGCTGACGCTGGAGGCTGTGGCACGGTCGCAGGGATGGCCGTGGCAGACGATGGTCTTCTCCACGCTGGCACTGTTGCAGCTCGCGCACGCACTGGCGGTGCGCTCCGAGAGCCGGAGCCTGTTTCGAATGCCGGTGCGCTCCAATCGGTGGCTCTACCTCAGCGTCGCGGTGACATTCGTGGTCCAGGTGCTGGTCATCTACCTTCGACCGTTGCAGCGGCTGTTTCACACCAGTTCGCTCAGTGTCGGTCAACTCACGGTGGTGATCCTCGTCTCGTCGTCGATCCTGTTCGCCGTGGAACTCGAGAAATTGATCCGTCGGCGGAGCGCGATCCGCCCCGTGCGTGCGGCTCCTACGTGGCTCGCGCCACCGTCGTCCGGTGGTTGATCTACCGACGCCGAGCGCCAACGTCAACGTCAACGTGCGGCGCTCGCGGGACCCGGCGCTACGCGGTGACGTTGGTCGGAGCGTTGACCCCTACGCCGGGTGCGCCCGGCGATATGTTGGAACGAGATGACATTACTCCGGTTGCTCGGCCGATTCTTGCGTCCGTATCGGGGTTTCACGGCGCTCCTGGTCACGCTCCTGGTCGCGCAGACAGCGGGCAATCTCTATCTGCCCAATCTCAATGGCGACATCATCAACGAGGGTGTCGTCGCGGGTAACCTGCACTACATCATTCACACGGGCGAATGGATGTTGGCACTCACGCTCGTGGTCGGCCTGTTCGCCGTCGCGGGCATCTACTGGGCGTCGAGGGTGGCGATGGGGGTGGGCGCCGACATCCGATCGGCGGTATTCGCTCGCGTGCAGAAGTTCTCGACCCGCGACATGAACGTCTTTGGCACCGCGTCGCTGATCACCCGCAACACCAATGACGTGCAACAGGTACAGATCTTCCTGCAGATGGCCCTCACCATGATGGTCGTGGCCCCCATCATGGGCCTGGGTGGCGTCGCGATGGCCCTGCACGAGGGCGCGAAGCTCTCGATCCTCCTCCTCGTCGCCCTGCCCGTGATGGCGGTGTTCCTCGGGGCGGTGATGACCAAGGTCATTCCGAAGTTTCGCGCCATGCAGGTCAAGATTGACCGGCTCAACGAGGTGTTGCGCGAGCAGATCACCGGCGTTCGGGTGATTCGCGCCTTCGTGCGCACGGATTTCGAGGCGCAGCGGTTCGCCGGGGCCAACCACGACCTCACGAGCACCGCGTTGAGCGTCAACCGCATCTTCGCCGTCATGTTGCCCGTGATGATGGTGATCCTCAACCTTTCGTCGGTCGCCGTCGTCTGGTTCGGGGGTCGACTCGTCAGTGAGGGGGGCATGCCCATTGGCAACCTCACGGCGTTCTTGACCTACATCATGCAGATCCTGCTGTCGGTCATGATGGCCGTCATGGTCGCGATTCTGGTGCCGCGTGCCGCGGCGAGCGCGGAGCGATTGCGTCAGGTTCTCGCCACGACGCCCGTGATCACCAGCCCGCCGCACCCGGTGGCCATCGCCGCACACAGTGGCGAGATCCGTTTCGATGACGTGGCCTTCGCCTATCCCGGCAGCCAACGACCGGTGCTCGAAGGTCTTGATTTCACGTTGGCGGCCCACGCCACCAACGCGATCATCGGCGGCACCGGCAGTGGGAAGTCGACCTTGGTGAACCTGATTCCGCGATTCCTCGAAGTCACGCAGGGGCGTGTCGTGGTCAATGGCGTCGACGTCCGGGAGCAGGGTCTCGACGACCTGTGGGGAAGTCTCGGGATAGTCCCGCAGACGTCGTATCTCTTCAGTGGCACCGTGGCCAGTAATCTACGATTCGCGCGCGAGGACGCCTCCGACGAGGAACTCTGGCGAGCGTTGGACATCGCCCAGGCGTCCGACTTCGTCCGGTCGATGCCCGGGGGACTCGACGCGCCGATCGATCAGGGTGGGACCAACGTGTCCGGTGGACAGCGTCAGCGTCTGTGCATCGCTCGAGCCTTGGTCAGACGTGCCGACGCCTACCTGTTCGACGACTGCTTCTCGGCCCTCGACGCCGCCACCGACGCCCGGTTACGACGAGCGCTCAAGACGGGCGTGGGCACCGCTGCGGTGGTGATCGTGGCGCAGCGGGTATCGACGATCATGGACGCCGATCAGATCATCGTGCTCGACGACGGGAGGATCGTGGGCGTCGGACGGCACGGTGACTTGATGGAGAATTGTGCCACCTACCGCGAGATCGTCGTATCGCAACTGGGTGAAGGCGTCGAGCGATGAGCATGGGAATGGGGGCGCTGCGGGGGTCTCCCGGCCCCGTCGTCAAGAGTCGCGACGCTCGTGGAACGACGCGGCGGCTACTGGGGCGACTGGGACCCGAACGGGCGCGACTGGCTTCGGCGCTCGTCATGGGGGCGGCGTCGGTCGGCTTCGTCGTCTCGGGCCCCCAGATCCTGGGTAGCGCCACCAAC
>JABBOA010000124.1 GCA_019352075.1 Acidobacteriota bacterium
CGTTCTCGATGGCCGAGTTGGAAGCACGGATCCGGGTCGTCGTGCGTCACCGCCCGCCCGAGGCCGACGCGGCCGTCTCGTCGACGATCGACCGCGGAGAACTGCACCTGGACCTCGTGCACCACGAGGTGCGCCTCGCGCACGAGGCGCTCACCCTGACCTCCAAGGAGTTCGATGTACTGGCTTTCCTCGCGCGCCACGCACGCCGCACGTGCACCCACCAGATGATCCTGGGCGCGGTGTGGGGGTCGGGCTACGCGCACGAGGCCCAGTACGTCCACGCCTACGTCCACCGTCTGCGCCAGAAACTCCACGACGACGACGGTGAACTCATCGTCTCAGTACCCGGCGTGGGTTACGTCTTGATGCTCGCCGAGGAATGATCAGAACGGCAGCTGCGGCGCGTCCGCGAGCGACTGACCCACAATCCGGCCCCCCTTCTTGGCCGTTGCCGGGTAGACCAATTCGGGCCGGAACGATCGGCCCTTGGCCTCGCCCTGTCGCCCGCCCCGCACCTCGATCCACTGCTCACCGGACATCGCGTTGGTGACGTGCGCCACGAACACCCACGATTGGCGTCGCTCCTTCACCCCGTCGATCACGACGACGTCGCCGGTACTGAGACCGGCCCATTTGGTCGAACGAACGAGGTGGCCCTCACGAGTCACCACCGCGCGCTTCTTCACGTCAACTGTTCTAGTCGACACGGGCGACACGGGGGTGCGAGCACGAGCGAGCGTGGCGCCCTTCGCGCGTCGCGTGCACCTGGCGCGCCGCTAACTTGGAGTCATGCGATACACGTGCGCGACCAGTCGACTCCTCACCGCCGCGACACTCGGCTACATCGGTGCGAGTCCCCTCAACAGCGTGTCCGTGAGTTGGGTATGCGCCGCGGCGGCGGTCGCGGGCACGCTCGCGTGGCGTCGGTGGGTCTCACATAGCGTCACCGCGTGCGCACTGCCGTCGTCGGTCGCCGTCGGCGTCGATGAGACCGAGGGCTACCCGGACTTCGAACAACGCGAGTCCGTCTCGTGATACCGGACCTGGCGGCCCGGGTGGCTTTCATGATCATTAGTGATGACCCCGCGCGGGCGGTGCCGGGCCTAGTGATGGCGACACGCATGAAGATGAACCGCGGCGCCGACGTGCGCGTGCTCTTCTTCGGCCCCGGTGTCCAACTGGCCGCGAGCGGAAGGATCGACGAACAGTTACGCGACCTCCGCGATGCCGGCATCGCCACGAAGGCCTGTTCGGCGAATGTCGAGAACTACGGTGTCGCCGTCGAGATCGCCGCACGGCCGATCGAGTTGTTGTCGGCCGGCGCCGAGGTCGAGCAGTTCGCCCTTCTTGGTTATACCGTCGTCTCGTTCTGACCAGAGTGCAGTTCGGCTCGACGCACGTCGAGGAACCTGGTCCATCGCGTCCACCGACGTGAGATCGACGCCACGTCGAATTGTCGTCCGCTCAGTCGTATCGCGGCCCGGGGTGGTGGAAGTCTGGAGATCCGCGTTGCCGGTCGGTCCGGTCGCACCCGTCGGGCTCGAACTGTTGACCATCATGAACGACCACGGCGCACTGGTCGCCACCGTCCCACCGGGTCGGTCACCGTCGCGACCAGCGAATGCTGCCCGTGCGTGCTCGTCCCGCGACCGCGACTCGCCGACGTGCCGCTGACGTCACCGCCGCGGTTGGGGGACCGACCCAGACCCGTCGTCAACGCCTGTCCATCGTCGCTGACGCACCACGTCAGCATCTGCGCGGCACCGAATCCCCGACGCGACAACTTGGCGCGAAGTTTGACGACACCCGACACCGTCGACTGCAAATGCCTATCCCATCTGACGACGGGCCCGCCGAGCGCGTCGCCGTCATCGCCACTTCGGCGACCTTGACCCTGTGCGACCCTTGTGGCCCCGCCCTTGACCGGTCGGACCGGTGGCCCCCGTGCCACCCATGGCGCCGGTCCATTCCGACACTCCGGTCACTCCAGTCCAACTCGTCGGCCCCGTGACCCCCGTGAAACCAGTCGGTCCAGTCGGTCCAGTCGGTCCGGTCGGTCCGGTCGGTCCCGTGTTAACGGTACCGTCGGTGAGGAACGGTGGACTCTCGTGGAATCCGCCGGCGCGTACGGCGCTCAGCGGGGTTCGATGCGAGGTCGACGCCCCAGCGGAAGCCACCGCAGGGACCTTCGACGCCGACGTCAGCACGCCGAGCGAGACATGGATTCCCACCGCCGACACCCTTGATCGACGCATGACGCACCCTCCTTGACATCGGGGGCGCCGTGACGGGCGCATTCGCCATCCATTGTCACGGACTGACGCGCCGCAACGTCTCGAACGGCCACAACACCAGAGTCGTGTGAAGTTTGTGCGGTTACCAACGTTGGCTTGATGTTCGCCGAACCAAACGCCATCGTCAACCAGGTGGTCGCCATCCTTCGTACAGGGCGAAGTCGATTGTGATGTCATGGTCGTCGCGTACCCTAACGCCATGGCCTTCGAACAACCCCTGCCCAAATCCCTCTCCCCCTCGCGTCTGGCCGACTTCCAGGTATGTCCGCGCCGCTACCAACACGCGTCGGTCGAGCGGATTCCCCAACCCGCGAGCTACGCCAGCGCCAAGGGCCGCTTCGTGCACTACATCTTCGAGCAACTGATGAAGCTCGACGCGCCGGAGCGAACCATCGACGCCGCGCAGCGCTTCGTGGAACCCGCTCGTCGCCAGATCCTGACGCCCCAGGTCCGCGAGGAGATTGGCCTCGATGACGCCAACGAGGCCAGACTGCTGGCGGAGACCCAGGTCATCCTCGAGCGTTACTTCATACTCGAAGACCCTCGAACGGTCACCAGCGAGGGGATCGAGATGCGCATCGCGACGAGTGTCGACGATACGCCGCTCTTCGGGATTCTGGATCGACTCGACCGCGACCCCGACGGCGATCTGGTGATCGTGGACTACAAGACGGGGGCGCTGCCCAATCGTGACTATGACTCGCAGACCTTCGCCAACGCCGAACTCTATGCGGTGCTCTGCGAACAGAAGTTCGGCGAGCGACCGGCTCGAATCCGGTTGCTCTACGTCGCCCACGGCGAGGCCATCGAGCGCCGGGTCTCAGAACCGGTGATCAGGGCCCGGGCGAGCGCCGCCACGACGGCCTGGACGAAGATCAAGCGCTACTACGCCGACGGTGAGTTTCCGGCGACGCCGTCGAAGAACGCTTGCCGCTTCTGCTCGTTCACTGATCTCTGTCGCGCCCAAGGCGTACCGGTGCCGCCGCGCTAATCCCTAGGCTGGTGACATGACGACATTCGGACTCAGCTACGACTACCGTTGCCCCTTCGCGAAGAACATCCATCTGCACGTCCTCGCCGCCCTCAACGCCGGTGCCGACTTCGACGTGGAGTTCATCCCGTGGACCATGAGTCAAGGTCATCGAGCACCCGGCGCTCCCGACGTGTGGGACGACCCTGACCACGACGCGGCGCTCCTGGCACTCGCGGCGAGTGTGTCGGTGCGCGACGAACAACCCGAGCATTTTCTGGCCGCCCACGAGGCGCTCTTCCGTGCCCGCCACGAACGCGCCATCCGCCTGGCGTCGCCTTCTGAGATCGTCGAGGTCCTGACGCCCTTGGGCATTGACACCGACAAGGTGCTCGCCGACGTCGCATCACGTCGGCCACATCGTGAAATCGCGCAGAGTTTCCTCGCGATGCAAGCGTATGAGGCATTCGGCGTTCCCACCTTCGTCGTGGGCTCCGACGCCACGTTCGTGCGTTACATGGAACCACCGACCGACGACGGCCTCGCCTCAGCGAGGATCATCGAATCACTGGTCACGTTGATGGCTCACCAGCCTCAACTCAACGAATTCAAGCACACCCGCGTACCCAACTGAACCCCTCCTTCGCCTCCACCCTCTTCGACCGTGACGGGCCGACCGGGTGCGTTGCGACTCGGAGTTAGAGACACGGCGCGAGCGAAACGCGCAAGGTCACAATGCCGCCGGTGACGATGCCAGCGGTCACGCGGTCACGTGGTCACGCGGTCACGCGGTCACGCGAGGCGAAAAATCACCTCAAGGAGGCACACGGCGCCCAGCGCCATCGCGGGCGTGGCACCCTTGAGACCGTCACCACGGCGAAGGTGAAGGACGGTCGCGGCGACCATCGTCACGAGTAGCCCGGTCGCGGCCGCCACGTTGAGCCACGCCAGTAGCGACCCGTGCTTCGCCGCCATCCCGATCAACACCCCCACGGCACCGACAACCTCAGCCAGACCGACGCCCTGAAAGGGCTTCTTCTTGAACCCCAGGTGCTCCGCCGACTGCGACGCCATGGTGTTGAAGATCAGCTTCTGCGCGCCCGACGTGGCGAAGGCGAGGAAGAGGATAATCGAAAGAATGCTGGCTACTGCTCTCATGTGTACTCCTTGTGGACCCGTCAACTGTACCGGACCCCCCGCAGGTCAGTTCGCTGTGGCCGACGCGTTGGTAGCGTGGACGAGTGGCGACTACCCCGACACCCCCGGTGCGCGTGGGCGTGGTGGGCGCCGGGCAGCTCGCGCGCATGATGGGCGAGGAGGCCCACGGTGTCGGCGTGGAACTCACGGTACTGGCGACGTCGAGGGACGATTCAGCGGTCGAGACCGCTGATCACGTCCTCGTGGGTGCCCCCAACGACGAGAGCGCGCTCGCGCAGCTTCGACGTGGCACCGACGTGATCACCTTCGACCACGAACTGGTCGACCTCGACGTCCTCGCGCGACTCGAAGCCGCCGGGGCCGTCGTGCGTCCCAGCGCCGCCGCACTGCGCCTCTCGGTCGACAAGTCGTTGCAGCGCGTGGACTTCGCGGACGCCGGCTTTCCCGTCCCCGACTTCGTGGTCATTCGCGATAGCGCCCAACTGGCCCTGGTGGATCACTGGACGCACGCTCACGGATCCCCTCCCGTCCTCAAGCTCGCCCGAGGTGGTTACGACGGGCGCGGCGTGCTCTTCCCCGACGACGACGCCCACGCGTTGGCGATGGCGCGCGAGCTCCTCTCCCAGGGCGCCGTCGTGGTCGAGGAACGCGTCACGCTGCTCAGCGAGGTCGCCCAAGTCGTCGTGCGCTCGGTCGACGGCGACGTGGCGAGTTACCCGCTGGTCACGACGGTGCAGTCCGAGGGAATGTGCACTGAGGTCCGCTTCCCCGCCGCGGTGGCGGGCAGCGTCGCGACCCGGGCCCGCGAACTCAGTACCGAGATCGCGGGCCACATTGGACTCATCGGCGTCATGGCCGTCGAGTTCTTCGTCACCCCCCGCGGCCTGTTGATCAATGAATTGGCACTGCGGCCCCACAATTCGGGGCACTGGACCATCGAGGGCACCGTCACCAGTCAGTTCGCCAATCACCTGCGCGCCGTGTCGGGTCAGGACCTCGGTTCGACCGTGGCGACGTGCCGCGCCGCCG
>JABBOA010000125.1 GCA_019352075.1 Acidobacteriota bacterium
GCATCGACCGCGGCGTGGCCAACTCGATCCTCATCAAGCTCAACCAGATCGGCACGCTCAGCGAGACCCTCGACGCCGTGCGGCTCGCCACGTCGCAGCGCTACAGCGCCGTGATCTCGCACCGCTCGGGCGAGACCGAAGACGTGACCATCGCCGACCTCGCCGTGGCCACCAACGCCGGTCAGATCAAGACCGGCGCCCCGGCGCGCTCGGACCGGGTGGCGAAGTACAATCAACTACTGAGGCTCGAAGAGCAGCTCGGTGAATCGGCTCGCTTCATGGGGGCCACGTCATTGTCGGGGGCGGCCGGTGTCAGCTATACGAAGTAGATCAACGAGGTACCCACGGTGGGTGCTCCCGCTGTCGGTACTCACGGGGATTTCCATCGTGGCGGTCGCCTTCCCCTTCCAGACGCTCTGGCACCAGCAGGTCGCTCTGGACGCGGCGCAGAGCCAGATCGCCCAGATCAACCGTCAGTCGGCCGGCCTCGCCCAACAGGCCCGGGCCGTGTCCAGCCAAGCGGCGGCCATCGCCCTGGCGCGCGAGCAGTATCAACTCGTGCTACCGGGCCAGAGCCTCATCCAGGTCCTGCCCGGCAACGGCGACGGGTACGTCGCGGCCAATTCGACCGACCCCGGGTTCCAGCCCCTGGTGAATCCCGGCGACGGGTTGGTCGCCGCGTCCGGCGCGGCACCCTCGTCCGGCGCGGACCCCGCGTCCGGCGCGGTGAGTGCCGCCGCGCGCCCCATGTCGGGCCTGCACGGGTTCATGGCGCGTTTCGTGCGGACCCTCGAGTTCTGGCGTTGACCTTCCGCGAGGCCGCCGACGCCGAGCTCGCGGACCTCGAAGCCGTGGTCGGTCGCCCCCTGCGGGGACGTTGCGCCGTCGTGGTGCGTCGCCTCGACGGACGACCTGTGGTCATCGAGAACGAGCCCCACCTGCGCGACGGCACCCCCATGCCCACGCTGTACTGGCTGATCGACCCCGAACTGAACGAGGCGGTGAGTCGCCTCGAGGGGGCCGGTGGCGTGCATCGCTACGAGGACCTCGTGGACCCCGCGGTCCTGGCGCGCACCCACGACGACTACCGACGCCGACGCGAGGCGGCGACCGTCCGTCGCGACGCCGTCGCGGCCAGCGGGGGAGTGGGTGGCACGCGGGTGGGCGTGAAGTGCCTGCACGCGCACCTCGCCAATTTCCTGGCCGGCCACGAGGACCCCGTCGGGCGACTGGTGGCCCACGAGGTCGGCGTCCCGGAGCTGGTGAACGTGGTGGTGCGTGACGACTGACGTGGCCGTGCTCGACTGCGGGTCGAACTCGACGCGCCTCCTGATCGCTGGTCCAAGCGGCGCCACCCGGGTGCGCGAGATGCGCATCACGCGGTTGTCCGCGGGCGTCGACGCCTCGGGGAACCTGCGACCCGACGCGCTCGCGCGTAGTTACGACGCGCTCGCGCACTATCGCGAGGTGATGGACGAGCACGGCGTCGAGCGCGGACTGCTGGTGGCGACCTCCGCGGTGCGCGACGCCACCAACGGTGGCGAATTCCTCGCTCGCGCCGCCCAGATCACCCGAGTGCCCGCACGGCTCCTGCGCGGCGAGGAGGAGGCCGCCTTCTCCTACGCCGGCGCGACGCACGGCCTGGGCCAGGACCCTCGCGCGACCCTGGTGCTGGACATCGGCGGTGGTTCCACGGAGATCGCGGTGCGCCTCGAGGGTGCGGTGCACGGTCACTCGATGCAGCTGGGTTGCGTGCGCGTGACCGAGCGCGCCCTAGGCACCGGCGTCGTGACGCCGCGCGCCGCCGCGGCCGCCCGGGCCATGATCGACGAGCAATTGGACCAGGCGTTCGCGGCCGAGCCCCGCCTGGGCGCCCTGGTGGGCGACGTGCGCCTGGTGGGCCTGGCGGGCACGGTGTCGACCCTGGCGCAACTCGAGGCCGGATTGCGTCACTACGCGCGCGACGCGGTGCACCACCGGATGGTGTCACGCGCCGCCGTCGTGCGATGGCGCGACCGCCTGGGTGCGCTCACGCCCGCGCAGCGACTCGAACTGCCCGCGATGGTGCCCGGCCGCGAGGACGTGCTGGTGGCGGGCCTCTACATCCTGGACGCCGTGATGGAGCGATTCGACGTCGATGAACTACTGACGTCCGAGGACGACATCCTCGACGGCGTGGCGGCCTCGCTACTGTGATGTGCGCCGCGACGACGAACCTGTAACGATAGTGGGGTGAGGAATCGCCCGTGGTGAGCACCCGCGCCAACGTCCATTCGCCGATCAACCTGCACGGTCGGCGGGTGGTGCTGCGCACGCTCAACGACTCGGACTACCAGCCGTGGCTCGAGGTGCGCCAGCGCTGCCACGAGTGGCTCGTCAAGTGGGAGCCGCGTTCGGCGCACGCCGCGCACCTCGCCGAGGACGAGCGCAGTTTCTCGAGTCGCTGCGCCATCCGCGAGCGCGAGCGCCAGATGGGCACCGGCTTCGGCTTCGGGGTGTTCTTCGAGGGTCGTTTCGTGGGCGAGATCACCCTCTCGTCGATCCAGCGCGGTCCGCTGCAGTCGGCCTTCGTGGGCTACTGGATCGACGAGGCGGTGGCCGGGCGGGGATTGATGCCCGAGTCGGTGGTGACGGTCCTGCAATACGCCTTCGACACGTTGCGCCTGCACCGCGTGGAGATCAACATCATCCCGCGCAACGCCGCGTCGCGTCGCGTCGTGGAGAAACTCGGCCTGCGCTTCGAGGGCATCGCCGAGCGCTACCTGGAGATCGACGGCGCTTGGGAGGACCACGCGCACTACGCGATCACCGCCGAGGAGTGGTCGGACCGCGCCCCCCAGTTGGTGGCCGACTGGCTCCTGCCGCGCAGCGACTGATCGCCCTACACGGCCTCGAGGTCGCGCCCGCGCAACTCGGCCAACGTCGCGGTGCGCACGCGTCCACCGAGCGACGCCGCCACGCCGATGGCGGCCACGGCGTCCGCGCGCGCGGTGACGACGAGGGCGTGGTCGACGTGGCGCGCCACGACCAGTCCCGCGGCGCGCGCCTCGAGCGCGGCGTGGCGCACGTCGTCCAGGCTCACGCCGGCGTCGACCTCGACCACGGGACACTCGTACCTGGTGCGCGCGATGGCGCGCAGGTCGTGCAGGAGTTGACGAGTGGCGTTGGCGAAGCGCACCGTCGAGCCAGCGATGTCGTCCCAGGTCACGGGCACCGATTCGATGTCGACCCCCAACTGGTGGGCGAGGTAGAAGAGTTCGACGTCGTAGGCGAAGCCGGTGATCATCCCCAGGTGCGCGAGCAGGCGGGCGGTGGGGAGCTGGAACCCTTTGCAGCCGCATTGGGTGTCGCGCTCGCTCAACTGGGTGTAGTGGCGCACGAGCAGGTGGAATCCGGTGCCCGACACCGAGCGCGTGAGGGTGTCGTAGCGGATCGTGCCGTCGCGCGCGCGCGACCCCGGCGCCATCGGCGCGCGCGTCAGCGCGTCGAGGACGCGCGGGAAGTGCTCGGGGCGGATCGACATGTCCGCGTCGGCCACGATCACCCGGTGGTACCGGGCGTGGGCGAGTCCGGTGCGCACCGCCGCGCCCTTGCCCCGGTTGTGGGGGTGCTGGACCAGGCGGAAATGCTCGAGGTGCCCGTAGACCTGGTGGGCGACGCGCATGGTCTCGTCGCTCGATCCGTCGTCGACCATGACGACCTCGGTGGCGCCGTCGCCCAATTCCTCCAACGTCGGCCGGAGGCGTTCGAAGCCGGCCCGGAGGCGGGCCGCCTCGTTGAACGCCGGTATCACCAGCGACTGCGTGGGTGACGCCATCGAGCTAGGGTCGAGCCGCGCCGACGAGTCCAGCCGTGAAGATCGGCGCCAAGCTGATGTTCGTACCGGTGTACGCCGCCGCGATGATGGTGTTGGTGCCCCACGGGCCGGCGCCGACGTACATGACGACGTGGTCGACCGCGTTGTCCCCGTCGAGGTTGTAGTAGTACAGGAGGTCGCCCGGCTGCAACTGGTTGAGGGGCACGTGGGGCAACGTGGCCCACTGCTCCTCGGTGGTGCGCGGCATCGAGTAACCCGCCTGGGCCCAGGCCCACTGCACGAGCCCCGAGCAGTCGAAGCCCGCTCCCGGCGTCTCGCCACCCCAGACGTAGGGCACACCCTCCTGCTGTTTGGCGTAACTGACGGCGAGCTCCCCGGCGGCCGAGCCGGCGGGGGACCCCGAGATGAGCGAGGTGACCACCGGCGGCGTGTTGGCCGCGATGGCGGCGAGGACCTCGTTGGCGGCGGACTGTCCGCCCACCACCGAGGCGGCCTGGACGGCGGAGGTTTCGCCCGCGGTGTCGCCGGCGCGCGCTGCGGCGGCGCCGGCCGCCACCTCGTAAGCGATGATCTGTGTCTTGAGGGCGGCGGTGACGGCGTTGAGGGTGTTGCGCGTCTGGTCGGCGGCGGCGATGTTGTTCGCGAGCATCGTTTGGAGGTCGGCCGTCTGGGTGACCTCGCGCGCTCGTTCACTGGCGACTTGGGCGATGGCGCTGAAGAGCTGCGAGCGCTGGGCGTTCAACTTGGCCCGCAGGGCGTTGAGATTGCCCACCACCAGGGATTCGAACACCGCGCGCGAGTCGGAGCGGGTGACGTCCTGGTTGAAGACGGCCACCGACTGCGTGGCCGCCGTGCTGTAGACGTAGGACTGCACGACGGCCTTGACCATCGACGTGGTCGTGCGGGCCACCGCTTGGCGCTCGGCGAGTTCACGGCCCTGGAGGGCGAAGATGTTCGCCGTGAGGTGCTTGAGCTGCGACTTCGCGGCGTCGTAGGCGTTGGAGGTGACTTCGCTCGACTTCTCCTGTCGCGACAACTGCGCCGACAGATTGGCGATCTCCGACTTGGTCTGGGCGATCGTCTGTGCTGCGGCGATCGAATCGGCGAGCGGACTCAGGGTGGCCATCACGACGACGGCGCTCACGACGAGCGCAACGAGGGGAGGCGTGCCCCGACCATGCACGGACTTCATTGCACAATCCTACTGAGGACGATTTGACCCCCATCGTTATTTGTCGCCGATTTGTTGGGTTAGCGTTAGGTCGCGGCCATCGCGTGGGGGCGTAGCCCAATTGGCAGAGGCAGGGCGCTTAAACCGCCTCCAGTGAGGGTTCGAGTCCCTCCGCCCCTACGCGGGTCATCCCACCGTGTCGCGGGGTCGTGTGCGAGTGACCCGTGCCACGACCAGTTTTCGCCGTGTCGCGGACCGGGCGGTCGTGAGGGGCCCCGGTCGGCTCCGCCGCGTTGAAGTGGTCTGCACCCGATCCCTCACTGGATCGTCGTCGTCACGCGGAGCACGGTCCGGCGGGCGCGCCTCGTCGACGTCGTGTCGACGGGTGGGCCCGCCACGTTTAGAGGTCCAGCGTGAGCGAGACGGGGCAGTGGTCCGATCCCGTGAGCCCCTCG
>JABBOA010000126.1 GCA_019352075.1 Acidobacteriota bacterium
GCCTCGGACACCGGCGTCGCCCAGAAACTCTCGGGATCGTCGTTCTGAGGCCAACCCATCATCCCCGAGTCGCGGTAGCCGAGCCGCACGAGGCGGTCGATGCCGAGCACCTCGACGGCGCGGTCGAGCTCGTGCGCGCGAATCGCGGCGACGACGTCGCCGTCGTGGTGGTCGGCGTCTGGTTTGTCACCGTCGGGGGTGTCGCCGCATTCTCCGTTGGTGCACGTGACGAGTACCGTGCGCACCCCCTGGTCGGCCAACAGGCGGTAGAGACCACCCGTCGAGGTGGCCTCGTCGTCGGGGTGTGCGTGCACCGCCAAGAAAGTCAGATCACTCACCGCAGTCCTCCAAACAAATCATCGCCACAGGCTAGCGACGGGTCGTCGCGCCGCCAACCGAGCTGGTAGTACTCGGTGCCGAAGATCAGGGCGAACAACTCGGGGTCCATGCTGACCAGGTCGGCGTTGTCGGTCTGGGAGGCGTGCGCGGCGATGGCGCGTTGCTTACGGGCGCTGAAACGTGCGACATCCATCACACTGGCCACCGTCTGGTCATCGATGTCGGCCACGGCGTCTTGCACCCACGCCGGCAAGTGGACGCCTTGGGCCAGCGCTCGCGTGATGAACGTGCGTAGCACCCCGCGCGGGACGACCGGATAGAACAGGCGCTGCGCGCTCGTGCTCAATTGCACGGCCCGACGGGTGACCGCGTTAGCCATCACGTGATCCGGGTGACCGTAGAAGCCATTCTCGTCGTAGGTCACGATCACGGTAGCGCTCTCCTGGTCGATGATGTCGGCGATGAGCTTCGCGGTGGATTCGACGTCGGCATTCATGAAGGCGTCGGGGTCGGCGTTACTCTCCCAACCCACCATCCCTGAGTCCTTGAAGCCCAGGGTGATCTGGCGCGCCACCCCGACCAGGGTGGCGGCCCGCCGCAATTCGGCCGCGCGGGTCGCGCTCGTGGCCGCGGCATCGTGGCCGGCGTCCTCCCCGGTGTGCCCCGCCTGATCGATCCCGAGTTGGCCCAGGGTGCAGGTCACCAACACGTTACGAACACCGAGCTCGGCGTAGTGCGAGGTGATCCCGGCGGTGAAGAGTGATTCGTCATCGGGGTGGGCGTGGACGCAGAGGAGCGTGCGAGGACTCATCCGTCGAGACTAGGAGGTCGCCAACTGGATGATACGCACGACCAGCAGGGCCCCCGCGACGAAGAGATACGCGCTCTGGCCGCGCATCAGCCAGCGGCGCGCGCGCGACGACGGCAGCGGCGTGAGCATGTTGAGCCGCGGGGTGCGCCAGTCGCGCCGGTCCATGTCGACGGTCGGAACCGGGAGCATCTTGCGCAGGCCGATGGGCAGCCCGATCAACAGTCCGAGCACGGCGATCGCCCCCAGCCATTCGAGCAGGGCGATCACGTTGAGCGAGGTGAACAGCGTCGAGGTCATCAAGCCGATCGACAGCACCACCAGCACGGTCACGATGATGATGGCCAGCGCGTTGAGCCACTTGGGATTGGACCACGGACCCATGATGGCGCGGTCGTTGCACAGCAGCAGCACGATGATCGTGGTCGAGGGCAGCATCAGTCCCGCGATGGCCTGGACCGCGAGGGTGATCAGGCCCAACGGCGCGTGCGGGATCACCGCCACCGTCCCCGCCAGGGCCAACAAGGCGGCGAACCCCCCGTAGAAGCCCTTGGCCTCGGAGAAACGCGCGTTGAGACCCAGGTTCGAATTGGACAGGTCGGAGATGGCGTAGGAGCTCGCGAGGGTGACCACGGCCGCGCCGATCACCGACGCGTTCAACAGGAGGATCGCGAAGATCCCTCCCGCGCCGTGGCCGATGTAGTGGTTCAGCCCGCGCGCCACGGCGAGCGTCGAGGTGTAGGCGTTGGTCCCCCCGTGACCTGACAGCCCCGCGGCGGCGGCCGAGAGCAGGGCCGCGGCCCCAATCACCACGATGAACGATCCGATGATGGTGTCGACGCGCTCGTAGTTGAGCCAGCGCGGCGTGATCTTCTTGTCGACGATGTTGGACTCCTGGAAGAAGAGTTGCCACGGGGCCACCGTGGTGCCGATGATCGAGATGATCAACAACACCGCGCTCGACGTGGCACCCCCGCGAATCCCCGGGCTCACCGCGTGGACCACGACCGAATGCCACTGCGGCTTCGCCACCACGATGAGCGGGATGACGAAGAGGTTCACCACGACGAAGATCATCATGAACCTCTCCCAGCGGCGGAACGAGCCCGTCGCGGTGACCGCGAAGAGCATGACCACCGCGACCGGGACCGACCACATCGGCGCGACGCCGAAATACTGCATCGACAACGAGATGCCGATGAATTCGGTGACGATGATGAGGAAGTTCAAGAACAGGATCGAGTAGATCGAGAGGTTGCCCCAGTAGCGGCCGAAGCGCTCACGGATGAGTCGGCCGTGGCCGACGCCGGTGACCGCGCCCAGTCGCGCCACCATCTCTTGGATGATGATCAGGACCGGGATCAGTAGGGGCAGGGTCCAGAGCAGCGTGTACCCGTAGTTCTGGCCGGCCTGGGCGTAGGTGGACACGCCGCCCGCGTCGTTGTCGCCGATCATCACGATCAGCCCCGGTCCGATGATCGCGAGCAACGTCAACAGTCGAGCGCGTAGCCCCCGACGGCCGCCGGTGTCGTGCGAGGTGATGGTGCCGAAGGCGCCACTGATCTGATTATCCGTCGACTTCTCGCTCACTGCGGCACCTCCTCTCGCTCTCGTTCTCTCGTGGTCGCGGGCGACGCAACCACGCACGAGCGAAGGGGGCTAGGCGCGCGCGCCGCCTCTCACGAGTGGTTGAGTCGTGTGAAAAATCTCTGTGTGGCCGGTACTGGGGGGTTTCAGACGAGCCCCCTTAGAACGATCCGACGATTCGACATGGGCACTATTCCTCCGCCGCCGTCATTCCGAACTCCTTGCGCCACCCCTGCGGCAGCAACTCCTCGAGCAGGTCGTCGACCGTGATCACGCCGATCATGACGGCGTGGTCCTCGTCGAGGACCGGCACCACGGTCAGATTGAAGTCGCTCATCTTGCGCGCCACGCGGTGCAGGTCCCAGTGCGGGTGCACGTGAGCGAGCTGCGTGCGCGCCACGTTGATCGCCAGCTCGGATTCGCGGGCCTTGACGAGCGACCCCAGGGACGCCGAACCGAGGGGGCGCCCCACGTCGTCAGTGACGAAGACCGCGTGCAGCGACTCGGCGGGCACGTTGGAGGTGCGAATGGCCTGGATCGCGTCGGCCACGGTGGCGAGGTCGCCCAGCGAGACGAAGTCGGTGTTCATCAATCCGCCGGCGGTGTCGGAGTTGTAGGACAGCAGTTGACGGACCTTGACCTGCTGGGGCGCGGGCAGACCCTCGAGGATGGGCAGGCGCCGGTCCTGGTCGATCTCGTTGATCAAGTCCGCGGCGTTGTCGGGCTCCATGCGCGTCAGGAGTCGTGCGGCTTCGACGTCGGATCGCGACTGGAGGAACTCGAGCTGGTGCTCGGTGTCGAGCTCCTCGAAGACGTCGGCCTCGAGCTCACGGTCCAGACCCACCGCCTCGATGATCTCCTCACCCTCCTCGTGGCTCGCCTGCTCCACTAGGTCGGCGATCTGCGCGGGGTGCAGCTTGGACAACTTGCGATAGGGGATCCGCAGGCGCGCCGAGGGCACGTGCGAGACGAAGGGCTCGATGGACGCGAAGTCCACGATGGCGTCGGTCCGAAGGCGCTGGCCCATGCGAGCACCCAGGACACGGCGCAGGAACGGCCGGCGCCCGGGGTCGACGCCGACCACCTCCCATCGCCCCTCGATCTGGGCGATCTCGATCTCGTTGGCGATGATGAGTCGACCACGAACCAGATTGATCAGGTGGCGAGCGAGCAGGTCCTCGGCGAGGAGCAACTCGCCCGGGCGTCGCTCGAAGCGACGCAAGTCGACGCGCTTGCCCTGGAAGGTCATGCGGCCCTGGGCGAGTCCGCCGATCTTTCGGATCGGGACGAAGAGGTTGCGACCCTCGATCTTGATGACGGCTCCCACGATCGGCGGATGCGGATCGTCGCCGAGGCGCGCCACCAGGTCTTGGACGCGACCGATCCGGTCACCGTCCTGGTCGAAGATCGGACGGCGAAGGAACGTGGAGAGGTGGAGGATATCGGTCATGTTGCGCTCGCAAGCGCCCATAAGGCTACCCCCATCGCCGCGCAGCGACCAGCCGGTGCCGATGAACTTGCGGCGACGTCGAGCGCTCGACGCGACTACCGCGTCGAAGCCGCCGGGGTGAAGGAGACCAGTACCTCGCCCACGAATTCCAGGTCGGCGTCATCGATGCCCGCGTGCGTCACGAGTCGAACCCGACGCGGGGCGACGGTGGCGCACCAGACCCCGCGTTCGGTGAGCTCGTGCGCGATCTGTCGCGCCTGGGGATGGTCGAAGGAGACGATGTTGGTCACGCAGGTCGCCGGGTCATAGTTCGACTCGGGGAAGGCGCGGGCCAGCATCTCGGCGAGGGTCCGCGCGCGACGATGGTCCTGCGCCAGTCGCCCCACCATGGTGTCCAGTGCGACCAGACCGGCGGCCGCGAGGACGCCCGCTTGGCGCATCGCTCCCCCGAGTCGCTTCCGTTCGATGCGGCCCGTCGCCATCAAGGACGTCGGCCCGGCGAGGAGCGATCCCACCGGGGCGCACAGACCCTTGGACAGGCAGGCCATGACGGTGGTCGCGGGAGCGGCGAGTTCACTGGGCGGCCGCCCCGACGCCGTCGCGGCGTTGAAGAGTCGCGCCCCGTCCAGATGGATGGGGCGGTCTCCGACGGCGCGGGCGAGCGCGGCGAAGCGGTCGGGGTCCCAGACCGTGCCGCCGGAGAACATGTGCGAGTTCTCCACCGTGATCATCGCGACGGGCACCTGGTGGTCGGCGCTGGCGTCGATGAGGTCCATCACCTCCTCGCGCACCAGCTCCCCCGACGAGTCGTCGACGAGTGCGAACTGCAACGAGGAGTTGCGCGCGGTCGCCCCCAGCTCGAAACTCACCACGTGCTGGTGGCGGCCGGCCACGACGACGTCGCCCGGACGGGTCAACACCCGTAGCGCGATCTGATTGGCCATGACGCCCGAGGGGACGAAGATCGCCGCCTCCTTGCCCATCAGCGCCGCGAACCTCTCCTCGAGTTCGCGCACCGTCGGGTCCTCGCCGTAGCCATCGTCACCCACCACGGCACGGGCCATCGCCTCACGCATCTCGGGGGTTGGCTGGGTGACGGTGTCGGAGCGCAGATCAACGTGTCGGGTCATGGGTAGAGGCTAGTCACACGCTCCTAG
>JABBOA010000127.1 GCA_019352075.1 Acidobacteriota bacterium
AGCGACGGCGCACGCGAATTGCGAAGAGCGGTCACAATGGTGGAGTGCGCTTCCTTCCTCGTCATATCCTCTTCGACCTCGACGGAACCCTGGCCGATTCCTCGGAGGGGATCATGTGGTCCTTCCGCGCGACGCTCGACGAGATCGGGCTCGAGGCCACGCCGGACGTGCTGCGACAACTGATCGGTCCGCCGTTGGGTGACTCATTTCGCATCCTTGGTGTCGAGGAAGGGGAGGTCGATCGGGTCGTGGCGCTCTACCGCGAGTATTACGCCCAGCACGGCGTCTTCGCGGCGCGACTCTACGACGGCGTCGTCGAATGTCTGGGCGAATTGGCCGAACGAGGCGTGCGCCTCGGTGTCGCCACGGCGAAACGGGTCGACTTCGCCCAGCAGATGTTGAGCGCGCTCGGGGTCGCGAATCGATTCGACCAGATAGCGGGCGCGAGCGTGGACCTTCGCGTCACGACCAAGTACGACATCATGGCCCAAGTACTCCAACACTGGGACCTCGGTGCTGCGCGCGACGTCTGGATGGTCGGGGACCGACACTACGACATGGCGGCGGCGCGTCGCCACGACGTGAGCGCCGTAGGCGCCTTGTGGGGCTTTGGCAGTGCGGACGAACTCACGACGGCCGGAGCACACTGGCTCGTGACGCGGCCGCAGCGATTGCTCGACGACCACGAGCAAGGCGGCTCTGCGGTGTGCTACCGCGACGAGGTGTGCGACGTCTGCGGCGCCGTCATGGACCGGTCACACGCGACGACGTGCCACGAGCCCCCGGTGGGGTAGCGCGTGATGCGCCCTGGCGGCGCCGATGGACCACCGCAGTCCGCTCGCCCCGAGGACGCTGAGTGCTCCATCGAGTCGATGGGAGAACTGGGGAACGACAATTCATGAACCCGGGCCACGGTACGATTGACTGTCACGAACGGTGAGAGGACCATGGATCACAACAGCGGCGGGGATAATGAACGCCTGAGGGTTCCCGCGCCACTGATCAAGAGGCGGATTGCGTCGGGTCGCGGCGCCATGGAGCAGCCCAACGCGACGCACGACGGGGAAGCGAGCCTGACGCTCAAGTTCTGGCTCGCCGTCGTCCTGGCCGCTGTGGCGACGGGGTTGTTCGGAGCGGGGCTCATGGCTCTGCTGCAGTTCGTCGAGAAACTCGCCTTCTTCTATCACGGTGGGAGTTACCAGAACGCGGTCGCCGCGACGTCCAATCTGCGCCGCTTCTTGTCGATGGTGATCGCGGGGCTCATCGGCGGCGTGGGCTGGTACCTGGTGCGGCGCTACTTCCCCCACGAGAAGTCCGAGATCGACGACGCCTTGTGGAACGGCGACGGTGAGCTGGGGGTCCGTCGCAGTCTGACCACGTCGATCCTGTCGGAGGTGGTGGTCGGCATGGGGGCGTCCATCGGTCGCGAGGCGGCGCCCAAGTTGATGGGGGGCGCGTCGGCGAGCATGATCGCGAACTGGTTCGCCCTCACGATGGCGCAGAAGCGGCTGTTGGTCGCCTGCGCCGGCGGCGCGGGACTGGCGGCGGTCTACAACGTGCCCCTGGGGGGTGCCGTCTTCACCGCCGAGATCATGCTCGGCAGTTTCGCCCTGCCGACGGTGCTGGCCGCGTTGACCTGCTCGCTGATCGCGACCCTGACGGCCTGGTTGTTCCTGCCGAGTTCGTCGACCTACGTCGACGTCCCGAACTACGCCTTCAGCGCCTCGATCATGGTGTGGTCGGTGGTGGCGGGCATCATCATCGGCCTCCTCGCGGTGGTCTACGTGCGCCTGCTCGGTTGGGTCTCGGTGCATCGCGCGTCGGGTGTCTCGATGATCTGGATGATGCCGCTGACCTTCGCTCTGGTGGGTGTGGTGGGATTCAGGTACCCCCAACTCTTCGGGAACGGTAAGGACATGGCCCACGACGCGTTCTTGGGCGTGGGTGGATTGGCCCTCTTCCTGGCCCTCTTCGCGCTGAAGCCCATCGCGACGGCGCTGTGCCTCGGCGGGGGAGCATCGGGTGGCGTCTTCACGCCCTTCCTCGCCATCGGCGCGTCGCTCGGCGCGTTCCTCGGCGCCGTGTGGACCCATTTCTGGCCGGGCTCCCCCGTCGGCGCCTTCGCCCTAGTGGGCGCGGCGGCGATGATCGGAGCCGCGATGCAGGCCCCGCTGGTGGGGCTAGTGCTCGTGGTCGAACTGACCCACACGGGCCTCAACTTGATGATCCCGATGATCACGGCGACCACCATCGCGACCCTCCTCGGGCGCCAGATCGACGGGTATTCGATCTATTCAGCGCGCCTACCTCGCCACCACGAATGAGTACCGATTCGTGGCGGATTCGACCCGGTCGGGCCGCCGACGCGGGCGCACTGCGCGACATCCGCCTCGCCGCGCTCGCCGATTCCCCCGACGCCTTCGGGGACACGTACGCGCAGTGCGCCGCGTGGGACGACGAGCAATGGCGGCGGCGAGCGAGCGAGTGGAACTTCTACCTGGCGGAGGTGGACGGACGCGTCGTGGGGATGGCGCGCGGTGAGGCGCACGACGCGCGTCCCGACACCCGGTGGCTCTTCGCGATGTACGTCGCACCGGTGGCCCGCGGCGACGGCACGGCGCGCCGACTGGTGGACGCGGTGAGCGCGTGGGCACTCGCCGAGGGGGTGGACGCGCTGTACCTCTACGTTTCGTCGTCGATGTCGCGGGCCAAGGCGTTCTACGCCAAGTGCGGCTTCGTCGCCACCGGACTCACGGTGTCGCACGACGACCACGAGGATCCGCGCTTGTTCGAGGAGCTGCGCCGCCCCCTCCACGACGCGGCTTTGCGCATCGCACCGGTGCAAGCGCGCGCGCTGCACGATCTGCGTCGACGGGTGTTGCGCGGGGACGACCCGACGGTCAACGTGGCGAATCCGGGTGACCACTTGGACACCACCGTGCATTTCGGGGGCTCCCTCGCCGATCGACTCGTGGTGGGCGCTTCATTCTTCGAGGCGCCCGCGCCCTTTGGAAACGCCGAGGGCGCCTACCAGCTTCGTTACATGGCGACGGATTTCGACGTCCAGGGTCGAGGGCTGGGTTCGAGACTGCTCGCGTACGCCGTGGCGGAGATGGCGGGGCGTGGCGCGACGTTGCTGTGGGCCAATGCGCGCACGTCCGCTGTCGATTTCTACCTCGCCACCGGCTGGCAGGTTCTGGAGGGCTCCCTGCACGTGAGCGCTGAGACGGGCATCGACCACGTCGTCATTCATCGGAGCGTGGCGGCGAGTCCGACCACGCGCTGACCACGTGCGGGTGGACGATTCGGCGAGTGCGCGCGGGGCCGCGCCCGACACCACCGCGTTCTGACCGATCCCAGTGTCCGGTCCGTCGCCCGTGACCACCGCGGGGCCATCGTCGCGGTTCGGGCGCTCCATCACTCTGATCGACCTCACCACGCGGGGATCGGCACCGCGAGGCACGCCCCAGGGGCCGAGCGTCATCGGTGCTCTCGTCACGATTCCGCGACAAGGGCGGCGGATGGCCATCGAGCATCCGGACCAGTCTTGGAAGTCGAAATCACGCGGTGATCGGGCACTGACGGGCCACTGGGACCAGGTAGCCGAGACGGACGGGTGGGTTCAAATTGGGCGACGCGGTAAGTTGGTGAGATGCGAAATCAAATCCGTTACATAGTCGCGGCCGTGGTCGTGGTCATCGGCATCGTGGTCATCGTGGCGACCCAGGGATCGTCCAAGAATCACCCGTCGAGCGCGCCGCCCACGACCACGACACGACCCGGTGGTCCCATCGCCCCCCTCACCGGGCTACCCGACCCGTCGGGTACGGCGCTCAAGCGCCCGGCGCTAGTGATCAAGGTGGAAGACGACACTAACTCGTTGCCGCAGTGGGGCATCGACCAAGCCGACGTCGTCTACGAGGAAATCATCAACGGCGGGATCCCGCGCTTGGCGGCGATCTTCAACCAGAACGCGCCCGCGCGCGTCGGGCCGATCCGTTCGGTTCGCCCCACCGACACCCAGATCGTCGGGCCCATTGGCGGGATCTTCGCCTTCTCGGGTGGGGCCCCCTACGCCATCGCGTCGATCTCCACCGCGCCGGTGAAGCAGGTGGACGAGTCGACGGCGGGGAGCGCGATGTTCCGCGACCCCAACCGGCCCGCTCCCTACAACCTCTTCGGCAGCGCCGCGGCCCTCTTCGCGATCGGTGGGGGCACACCGGTCCCCCCGACACCGCTCTTCCAGTACCGCCCCCTCGGACAGGGCGCCGTGGGCGTCCCGGTGAGCAAGTTCGTCGTGAACTTCCCCAGCATCTATCCCATGACCTGGACGTGGGACACGACGACGCATTCCTGGGACCGTTCGACGCAGTTCGCGGGTCCTGACTACACCGCCAACCACGTGCGAGAGTCCCCGAAGAACGTCATCGTCAACTACGTCAACTACGTCAACGGCGTCGGCGCGTTCACCTCGTACGCGAACATGCAGAGTGGCGGCGTCGCCGACGTCTTCACCGATGGCAAGGAGATCGTCGGCACGTGGGCGCGTCACTCCAAGAACACGCCCATCGAGTATCTCGACGCCAAGGGCAAGGCGATCCGTCTGACCCCCGGCCAGACGTGGGTGGAGCTGCTCAACAACGGTGCCCCCGTCACCGTGACGCACTAGGGGGCATCGTGCGACTGGGGAACATGTACGGGCCCGACCACACGTTCCTCGGCGTTCCGGCCGCCGACCCCGACGACCCCGCCCAGTGGTCGGGTGCGGGCGCGGTGATCCTCGGCGCGCCCTTCGACGGAGGGACGTCGCACCGCGCCGGGTGTCGTTTTGGGCCGCAGGCGATGCGCGCCGCCGATTACCTACCCCACGACGGGAGCCGTCCCAGTTTGGCGTTGGGCGTCGACGCGCTCCTCGACCTGGGGGTCGTCGACCTGGGCGACGTGGAGATGCCCTCGGGTGACACCGAGCGCTCTCTGGCGGCCCTCGACGCACGCGTGAGTCAGATCGCCTCGTCCGGGGTGGTGCCGGTCATCCTGGGGGGCGATCACACCATCGCCCTGCCCGACGTGACCGGCGTCGCTCGCCACGTCGGCTGGGGGCGAGTGGCGGTGATCCACTTCGACGCGCACGCCGACACCGGCGATACGCAGTGGGGATCGCTCTACGGTCACGGCACGCCGATGCGCCGGCTCATCGAGTCGGGCGCGTGCCGCGGCGATCGGTTCTTGCAGATCGGCCTGCGTGGCTACTGGCCCGAGCCCGAGACCCTGGCGTGGATGGCGGCACAGGGCATGCGCTCCTTCGAGATGGGTGAGG
>JABBOA010000128.1 GCA_019352075.1 Acidobacteriota bacterium
GAAACGAATCGTGACTTCATTTAAGCCTGGATCCACCGTGAAAGCGCTGGTCTGAAGGGCTGACCATACGCGAAAAAAGTGTCCCCATCAGGTAGAATTCGAGTTACCAAGCTACAAATTCAACCAAAGAGAAGGACACCTTTTCGATGCAATCTTTGCACACTCCCTCGGACCTGTCGGTGATGTTCGACGACGACCACGCGGTCGCCAATGCGGGACTCGCGTTGGCGGGACTCTTGAGCGAGAAGCTGGGTCTTGAGTAGCGCTGCGACGAGACGATTTCCATCGCGCCGTTCCCCGGACGACGGGCCGCGACCCTGGTGCACTCTCTGGTCATCGGGGGGACCTGCATCGACGATGCCGAAGTGCTGCGCGCGGGATCGACCGCAGCGGTGTTGTCGCATCGGGTGATGGCACCCTCGACACGGGGCACGTTCCTGCGCGGTTTCACCTTCGGAAACGTGCGCCAACTCGACGCGGTCGCTGGGCAACTGCCCACTCGCGCCTGGGCGGCGCTGGCGTCGATCGCCCACAACCTCGTGCGCTGGGTCGCAGCTCTCGGTCTTGGATTCAGCGGACCGCTCGTGGTCAAGACAGTGCGTCGCAAGTTCATCACGGTGCCCGGTCGTCTCAACACCTCCGCACGTCGTCGACATCTTCACCTGCCCACAAACTGGCTCTGGGCCACACAGTGGAGCAACTGCTTCGCGCGCCTCGTCAAACTGCAGACCTGACCGGTCAGTCTCGAGGTCGCTCGCGGACTACCCGGCGACTTCCAGTGCCGACAAGATCCAAACTTTCGCGAAAGTACGGCCCGTCACGTGCGCGTGTCAATCAAATGTGCGAGATGCAACGAACGGTGATCCCCACTTCACACGACGTTCGAAATTGAGTATCTAGGAAAGGCCGACGGTGGATTGAGGTTAAGTGCTCGCCGGACGACGAGCACGCCCGGGATGCCGCGCGGCATCCATGGCGCGAGGGTCCGGGGACCTAGAAGCCCGGGAACGCGCGACGCAGGTGTTCCAGATGGACCTCGGCGCCGTCGTCGAGCCCGGCGACGGCATCGAGGCGGCCGTAGATCAGTCGGACGAACGCCTCCGCGGGGAGTTCCACGTCGACCGGACCGTCGTGGGTGGCGTCGACGAGGTTGACGGATGACTCCTCGAAGACCACGTCGAAGTCGCGCGTCGGTTCGTTGGTGCGCACGCTGATCGTCGTGCGGTCGCCGGTGGGCTTAGCGGATCGGCCCGCGACGAAATGAACTTGGTCGAGTAGGAGGCTCGCCGCCGGCATCGCGAGGACGGCGGCGGGATTGATCGTCGTTTCGACGTCCCACGTGTGCAGGACGTGTTCACCGAGGCGCATGCCCACGAATCGCTCGAAGTCGAGTTGCAGGGGCCCAAAACTGACCGAGAAGGAAGAGCGCTGTTGGTCGCTCGTGGCGTCGATCGCGGCGAGGAACTGCTGGTCGACGACCAGGGCGTCGGCGATCTGCTCGGCGGGCGTCTTGGCGTTCCACGCGTCCCACACCGACTGGTTGAAGCCGTCGGCCGTCGGCACGCCCAGGAGGGCGCTCTCGAACATCGCCTGGAGGATGACCGCACCGGAACCGACGTGTGACATCGTGTCGGCGATGGTCCATTCCGTGGGGTAGGCCGGCGCCACGTACTGATCGGATTCGAGTTGGGAGACGATGTCACGCAGGTGGGCCGCCGAGGCGCGCAGCGCGTCGAGTCGTTCTGACATGTTGCCTTCTTTCAGTTGCAGGATGATTCGGTATCGGGAAAACTCGCCGTCGCCCACGCGATCAGCGCCTCCATGGCGGGGATCAGGGCCCGACCGGCGCCGGAGAGGTCGTAGGACACCGCGACCGGGGGTCCGGGATCGACGGTGCGCACGATGAGTCCCGCGGCGTGCAATTCACTGAGTCGCTCCGAGAGCACCGAGTCGCTGATGCCCGTCACGTTGCGCTTTAGTTCGGCGAAGCCCGACGAGCCGTTGGCCAGCGTCCCCAGGATCACGCCGTTCCAGCGTTTGCCCAAGAATTTGAAGGCCCGGGTCAACGCGCCGTCACACGACTTGGAGTACTCGGGACAAGTCCCTTCGAGCGCGCGCGACGCCGCGTCAGGCTCGGCACGCGCGCCCACCGACAGGTCCGTTTCCACGTCAGTAATCGTACCAGCGACTCGCTTGTGACGAGTCGCTTTGTTTTTCGTAGTAACACGTATTATGTTAGTTAATACCCCCAGACCCTCAAGGAGTCCCGATGTCCCTCTTCCGTTTAGACGCCAGTATCCGCCGCGAGGGCTCGGTCAGTCGCGCCATCGCCGACATCGTCGAAGCCACGTGGCGCGACGGTGCGGAGGACGCGTCGGTGACGCGACGTTCCGTGGGGCTCGATCCCATTCCCGCGACCGCCTGGGCCGCGTCGGTCGTCGCCGATCGTGGCGACCTCGCGTCGATGACGGGTGAGCAGAAGGATGCGGTGGCCCTGGCGAGCACACTGGTCGATGAGTTGCTCGACGCCGACGCGCTGCTGTTCGCGGTGCCGCTGTACAACTTCGGCGTCTCGCAACACTTCAAGGCGTGGGTGGACCTCGTCATCACCGATCCCCGTATGGCCGCGAGTGCGGGTCAGCCCCTGCAGGGTCGCCGCGCCGTGCTCGTCGTCGTGCGCGGCGGTGCGTATGGAGCCGGCACCCCTCGTGAGGGCTGGGACCACGCGTCGGGGTGGATGCGCCGAATCCTGACCGACGTATGGGGACTCGACCTTCGCGTGGTCGAGACGGAGTTCACCCTCGTGGGCGTGAATCCCGCGCTCGACCAATTCAAGGAATTGGCCGCGCCGATGCGCGCGGACGCCGAGCTTCGTGCCGCCAACCACGGCCGCCACCTCGCGGGCACCCTCGCCCCGTGAGCATGCGCCTCTCACCGCACTCGAGCATCGCCCGATGAGGATGACCGTGGTCAACGCCTTGCGGCCCTGGGCGCGGGTGGTCGCATCCGCCGGGTCGCTCACGCGTCGGCGGCCCTCGACCACGACACGACGATTGCGCGCCGTGCTCGCGGGCGGCTGGTGGTGAGACCGCCACGGTCGCCACACCCGGGGGAGACACCGGTGATCGTGTCACTCGTCGACACGGGACGGTCCACGCTCAAGATGCTGCTCGAGGTCTGGTATACGTTGTGGCACGAATCGCATCACTAGAGGCTCTGGCGAGGGGACGAGCACTCGGCCCCACCCGTCGTCACGCTCGCGGCACGGCAACCCGACGCCGCGCCGCGACCTCGTGATCGTGTCGAACGGCGAACCGAGAATGGTCGTCGCGCTACGCCCCGGGCGAGCGCCGGAGGCGCCCGCCCCCGCCAGTGTGGTCGATCGTGGGGCGCCACGGTGACGAATTCGTCAGTCGGGGCTCAGGCGACTTTCTTCTGGTGTTCGACCATTTGACGCTCAATCGCCTGCGCCGACGTCTCCTTGGGCCGACGTGACACCAATGTGACGATCGCCGAGACCACGAAGATGACGATCGCCACTACCAGCAACACGATCGCGGCCCCGCCGAGAGCGAAACCGGTCGCGGCGTGATTCCTAATCCAGTAGGTGGTCAAACCCCCCACGATGAATGATGCACTGAACGCCATGCCTATTTTTCCCATATCACTCCACCTTCCATTCGATCCACGAGGATCCAGATGAGAACGAGACCAGGTGCGGATGTTCACAACCGACCTTAACGGGATGCGACGATTTCCAGTCCCCCCTTCGTGAAGGTGTGACACGCTAGGCCAGGCCAGGCCAGGTCAGGGCGGGGGCGGCGTGACCGGCATAATGGAACGAGTGACTACTCCGTACTCGAAAGTTCGACGATGACGACGCCGCGATGGTGAGCGTGCTCGAGTCATTGGGTTTGAGCGCGCGCGACCAGTTCCGGGGTGATACCGGAGCGGGAATCGGCCGCGTGGTCATCATGCACGGGGCGAGCGCCAACGTGATCTGGCAGACGGTCGACGGTGGCGAGGACGCGGGACTGTGTTCCCTGGCCAAGGGGCTCCCGGTGACGCCGGTGGCGGGTGACTGGGTCGTGATCGCCGACCGACGTGTCGTCGACGTGCGGAACCGTCGCAATGAACTTCGCCGACCCCATCCCTACGGTCGCGAGCCCCAGGTGATGGCGGCCAACATCGATCTGGTCCTGATCATCATCGCCGTGAATCTGGATCTGAATCAGCGCCTGCTCGAACGGTTGTCGATGATGGCCCTGGATTCGGGCGCGACACCTCTCGTCATCGTGAGCAAGGTCGACGACGCCGAGAACGTCGAGGATTTCTGCGCCGCGGTGAAGCAGCAGGTTCCCGACGTGCGAGTGATCGTCACCAGCGCGTACACGGGTGAGGGCATCGACGTGGTGCGCGCTCAATTGCCCTTGGGCATCACGGCGGTGATGCTGGGGGCCTCGGGCGTCGGCAAGACGTCGCTACTCAACGCCCTCGAGGGCACCGATGAACTGACGCGGACGGTGAGTCGCGGCGGCGAGGGGCGTCACGCGACGTCCACCCGCAAGCTCTATCGATTGACGGCGGGCGGGGTCCTGCTCGACATCCCCGGGATCCGCCTGCCCGAAGTGGTGGCTGATCAACGTAGTCTCGAGCAGCTCTTTGAGGACGTCGAGGAGTTGTCGTTGCTTTGTCGCTTTCGTAATTGTCATCACGACGGTGACGAGGGATGCGCCATCGCGGCGGCCGTGCGGTCCGGCGCACTCTCTCGACAGCGTTTCAATGCCTGGCGCACGATACGCGCGACAGCGACGCTGGAGAACGCCGAGACGCCGCGTGAACGGCGCAAGTCTCGCGGTGCGACGCGGGGCCCCGTCGACTAGCCGCGGGTGGTGGCACGATGATTGGGCGGCGCCGACGATGAACATGACGCTTGCGGGGGCCACCAGTGGGGAAGCGACTCGCGCGACCACTTGAACACGCTGCCGACCCCCGTCGCGGAAGGGACGGCGAACCGGACCTACGCCTCGGTCGCGCCAACGCGGACTGCCTGAGTGCGCTGCACCAACCGAAATTCGTCAGCTGGCGAGGGTGGCTATTCGTCGAGCGCACGTCAATCCACCGACGGCGGATCGGGTCGCGCGGGCGGTCACTGATCCTCGAGGCGATCGCTCGTCCGCCTCGAGTTGCGGACTCCGGTTGTGACGCGAGTCGCGATGTGGGCGCGCGCTGGTCAATGGCGGCCTCGAGGACGAGGTCGTCGCAACGGGCGGTCGCTACCCGAAGGCGAATTCGGGA
>JABBOA010000012.1 GCA_019352075.1 Acidobacteriota bacterium
GTGAGGGGCAGAGGGGGCGCGGCCAGGGAGTGGGTCATGGACCCACTTTAGTCCCCTTAGTTATTTAATTAACGGACCACTAGTCCCGCCTCACCCACCACGGCTAGCTCGTGAAAACTGACCGCTCTGATCGCGCTACTGCCGTCTTGACCGTCGAGGGTGTCCAATCAGGACTGCGTCGCGCTATCCACTGAGGTTGTCGTCGCGACCAATCGAGGCGAATCGATACAACGCCTCGAGATGTCGGTCGAACCGGGGTCAAGGACCCGTGGGTCATGATTCTGAGTTGACTGCGAAGCGATAGTCCGCTCATCGTCTGGTGGTCGGACTAGTCCTGACAGATAGTTGGTGATCGACTCACGCCGGCAATTCTGACGGCGTTGGAACTTGTGCTACCTATCCTACGGAGCAACCTCGAGGTACCGCATGATTGCACCAACCATGCGAACGTTCGCCGCCACCACCAACGGGGCCGTGAGGAGATACCGCGACGACGAGAACGCGTCGAGTCCGCGAGTGCTTCGTGCGCACCGTCGTTGATGGAGCCGATACGCCTTGAATGTTGTGGTGGGCGGTGGCGTATGTCTCGCACCCGTCCCTGGTCCCACGCCCGATATCGTGACGGCACTTCGCCCCTGTCGATCCTGGAAACGAAGCCGAAGGTCGGACGCCAATCCGACCTTCGTGCCGCGGTGGAGAGGACACCCTGGCTGGCAGAACGACCGGACCGGAGACGGACTATCGAGACTCAGATCAGTGTCTCCAGATGGAGAATCTCCGGAATCGTCGCCAACGTCCCAGCACATCCCACTCGATGGGCCGTAGCGTCGAATTGGTCCTTCGGACGCCAGCTCCGCACACCCCCGAAGAGATCGAGTGGACACCACCGCCGCAGCGCGCTGCGGGGCGCCGCGAGAGCGAGGGTGACGGCAGGGGCGAAGGCGTCGAATCTCTGCGGTGACATCCCCGTCGAGCGATCCGCGCGACGGAGAACGCGCGTGGTCGTCGATGAAGCTGCACGGTCGTGTCGCTACGTCGTCGCACCGAAGAGGGCTCCGATGCCGTAGGTCAGTGCGAGGGCCAACGCACCTCCGACCCCTACTCGCAGGGCACCGCGGAGGCGAGGAGCGCTACCGAGAGCGGCCCCGACGACCCCGAGGACGCTCAACGCCATCAGGGTGATAGCCGCGATGACCACGGTGCGCAGCCCGGCGGGAGCGAGGGTGGCGGCGAGCAGGGGAACGAGGGCGCCCACGGCGAAGCTCGCGGCCGATGCGACGGCCGCCTGGATCGGTCGCGCTGCGCCCGCTTCGGTGTGGCCCAATTCGTCGCGAAGATGAGCGGCGAGGGGATCTTGAGCGTGCAGTGCCGCCGCCACTTCGACGGCGAGTTCGTGCGGCAGCCCACGGCTCTCGTAGATCGTGGTGAGCTCGCGCAACTCGCCCGAGGGGTCCGCAGCGAGTTCGTCCGCCTCGCGTCGCCGGTCGGCGGCCTCGGTGTCGGCCTGCGCGCTGACCGAGACGTACTCACCGATCGCCATTGACATCGCCCCCGCACTCACCGCAGCCACCCCGGCGGTCAGAATCGCGTTGCGACCCGCCCCGGATGCCGCCACCCCGACCAGTAGCGCCGCGGTCGAGACGAGGCCGTCGTCGGCGCCGAGCACCGCAGCGCGCAGCCAACCGGCGCGTCCCGAGCGGTGCAACTCGGAGTGAGGGGCCATATCAGCAGGGTACCGGAGGGTGGTGAGGTAGTGATGGAGGCGTTGGTCCCACCCACTGAGGCGCGAACCGGTCCATCGCCCGCCGGGGTCGCCGCCCTCGAGGGCTCACGCGCAAGTGGTCCGGCGAGAAGACCACAGTACTTCTCGTCAGCTCGTCAGTGGATCGCGTCGGAACTAAAGGGACCGCCACCCCGCGTCACCACGTCGCGGCGGGAAACGCGGCGTCCGAGCATTCCCATGGATGATAGAAAACGCGGCCAGGCGCCGTCGACGGGTCTTCGACTGCGGAACCGCGAGTGGATTCCGCACGACCCGTCAACGGCGCGTGGCCGCGAGAACTACTGAGCGGCCACCGCCACCTGATTGGAGAACGGTCCGATTCCCGCCGAATTCACCGCGGTCACCACTGCGTAGTAGACCACCCCGCGGACCCCGTTGAAGGCGTAGGCGAACTGGTTGAAGGGCACCGACACGAGAGGGCGGAACGCGGCACCGTTGGGCGACGTACCGATGTAGATGTTGTAGCCGCTCAGTCGGATGCCGCCGTTGGACGCTGGCGGATGCCAGTGCAGGACGATCCGGGTCCCGGCCACGGTCCTCGACGTGATGAAGGGTGAACCAGGCTTCGTGATGCCACCCGCCGTACCGGGAGCCGCGCCACCCACGCGCACACCTATCTGATTGGAGAACGGTCCGACACCGGCCGAGTTCACCGCTCGCACGACGACGAAGTAGGTCTGACCGCCGGTCCCGTTGAAGGAATAGACGAACTGGTTGAAGGGTACGCGCACGACCGGTCGGAACGCGGCCCTCGCGGGGGACGTTCCCACCAAGACGTTGTAGCCGCTCAGTCGAACGCCGCCGTTGGACACCGGCGGACGCCAGCGCAGGGTGACGCGGTTACCCACGACGCTCTTCGCGATGATGAACGGCGAACCGGGCAGCGTCACCTGACGCCCCGTCGCGGGAGCGCCGAGTGCGACGGGCGCCGACACGGCACTCGTACCGGCCGCGTTCGTGGCGGTCATCGTGAATGTGTAGGTCACCCCACCTTGGAGTCCGCCGATCCGACAACTCGTCATGCTCCGGGGCACGTGGCAGAACGCTCCGCCCGGCGAGGCGATCACCCGATAACTGGCCACGGGAGTTCCGCCCGTGTCCGTGGGAACGTTCCAGTACACCACCGCGGCGCCGCCGCTGGGCACCACTTTGGTGATAACCGGCGCTGAGGGCACCGTGGCGGGTCGCACCACGTTCGACGTACTCGCCGGACCCGTGCCCACGCTACTCATGGCGGAGACGGCGAATTGGTACTGGTCACCATTGGTCAGTCCAGTCACGGTGCACGTGGTCGCGACGGGGGTCGTACTCGACACGGTCACTATCGTGGTGCCCATGGTGGTGCAGGTCTGCCCGCCTCGGCTGGCCACGGTGACGTCCGTCGCGGTCACGGTGTAACCGTAGATCGCCGTTCCCCCGCTCCCGGTGGGGGGGCTCCACGTGACGACCGACTGCGCATTGGCGTTCGAGGTGGCGCGCACGTTCAGTGGCCCGCCGGGTGTCTCCACGAAACTCCAGGTGTCGGACAGCCCGGCCGTGCCGGAGTAGCCGCCGAAGAGGATGGCGCTGTTGGTCGACGTGTTGTACGCCAGCGCGGCGAGAGAACGAGCCGAGGGCGCGGTGGAGGACTGCAGCGCGCTCCACGACGTCCCGTTCCAGTTCCACATCTCCGAGTAACTGGCGGTACCGTTACTACCGCCGAAGAGGACGACGTTGCCGGTGTTGGCGTCGTAGAACATCGACGCACCGAACCGCGCCGCGGGGTTGGCCGCGGGTTCCTGCGTCCACTGGGTACCGTTCCACGTCCAGGTGTCCGAGATCGGACTCGAGACGCCCATACCCCCGTAGAGCACGACGCTCTTGGTGGTCGGATCGTAGGCCATGGCCTGCTCATAACGCGGGGTCGGCCCCGGCGCGGTCAGCGTCGGCGAGGTCCACGAGGTCCCGTTCCAGAACCAGGTATCCGACAGCAGGCCATTGGTGCCCTTACCGCCGAAGAGGACGACATTGTTGGTGGTCGCGTCGTACACCATGCTGGCGCCCGAGCGGGCCGCCGGTCCCGACACCAATTGCTGGGTCCAGTTGGTGCCGTCCCACGTCCACGTGCCGGCGACCGGGCCGTTGGCGCTCAGTCCCCCGAAGAGAACGACGTTGTGCGTCGCCGGGTCGTACACCATGCTGGCCCCTCGTAGCGCGGGCGGACTCACCGTGGGCGACAATTTCTGCCACACGATACCGTTCCACGACCACGTCTCGTTGAGTTCGGTGCCGTTGAACCCTCCGAAGAAGAGTGTGGTACCCGTGGTGGCGTCGTACACCATGGCGCCGTCGTAGCGCGGCGAAGGTCCACTGACCGTCGTTCCCACTTGCAACCAGTGCGCCGGCGCGCTCACCGTCGCGTTCGCGGGTGACATGAATCCGACAAATGACAGGGCACCGAGCGCCACGGCCGAAAGGGCCGCGGCCGTTCGGCGCAAAGGGGAAAGAGTTTTCAACATATATCCTCCGAACGAGTGACGAGATCGACGACTCTCAAATCCACTTTAGGGAGGAGGGAGGGTGCTCCAGCCAATTCACTAGATAGTCTAAGGACAGCGACAATTTATGAAAATCTGGTGTCAAGGTAGTGCGACGCCGTCGCGTGCATCCGATCCTCAGCGTGCCCCCGCCGCTAACGGGCACCACGATGACGGGCCTTTCGCCCGACCCTATGGGGTGATGACCATCACCTCACGCGACGGCGCACCGGTTCCGACCGCGGTCAGCGCCCGGATGTCAATGAAGGTTCGATAACCCCTACGCCCGCGGAAACTGAACCGGCGCCCCTTGATGAGCCGGGAGTTCAGGGGACTAGTGGCTTCGCCGCCGGGCACGGGCCCGACGTAGATGTTGTAGCCGACGACACGACTCCCGCCGTTGGATACGGGCCAACGCCAACTGAGCGTCACTCGACCGTTGACCACTCGCACGGACCTGATGATCGGAGGTCCGGGCACGGCATGCACGACGAGGCCCACCGACGGACCCGACGGGGCACCGTTGCCCGCGCCGTTCGTCGCGTACACGATGAAGGTGAAACGCGAACCGTCGCGTAGCCCCCGGATCACACAACCCGTCGACCTCCCCGGGACGTGGCACGACGCGCCACCAGGATGAGCGACGGCGCGATAACTCACGATGGGAATGCCGCCGGTCGAGGCGGGCGCGACCCACGAGAGCGTCACCGCTCCCCGCGAGGGGACCTCGCCGGTGATCGTGGGTGCGCCGGGGACCGTCGCGGGTATCGCGACGTTCGAGGTGCCCGGCGCACCCGCGCCCACGGCGTTGGTCGCGGTGACGACGAAGGTGTAGTGATCACCATTCGCGAGACCGGTGACCGTACAGGTCGTGATACCCGTGGCGCTGCACGTCGGCGCACCGGTGCCTGACGTCATCGCACCCTGGGCCACGACGACGTACCCCGTGATGGCGCTGCCGCCATCGGACACCGGCGGGGTCCACGACACCACCGACGCGGTGTCGGCGTTCGAGGTGGCCCTGACGGTGCGCGGGGTTGACGCCGACGTGACGAACGACCAGGTGTCGGCGAAGTCACTGACGCCGTCGGTGCCACCGAACAGGACCACGTTGTGGGCGCCCGGGTCGTAGGTCATTGCCGCGAAGGACCGCGCCACGGGTTGCGTCGCTGGTGTCGCGACGACCCAATACGTACCGTTCCACAGCCAGGTGTCGGCGAAACTGTTGACACCGTCGGTGCCGCCGAACAGGACCAACCCACCGATGGTGTTGTCGTAGACCAGCGAGGCTCCGTATCGGGCGGGTGGACTCGCACTCAATTCTTGCGTCCACGCGCTGCCGTTCCACGTCCAGGTGTCGCCCAGGGTGCCGCTCGCGCCACGGCCTCCGTAGAGCACCAGGTCGTGGGCCGACGCCTCGTAGGCCATCGACGCGTCGGCGCGCGGCGGTGGTGAGATAGGGCTCGCCGGGGCCGCGCTCCACGTCGTCCCGTTCCACGTCCACGTGTCGGACAACACTTCGCCGTCGCCTTGACCGCCCCACAGGGCCACCGTGTGCGTGGCGGCGTCGTAGGCCATCGACGCGGCGGCGCGTGGCGGCGGGCCCGCCGTGGTGGACGCCGTCCACGCGCTGCCGTTCCACGTCCAGGTGTCGCCCAGGTGACCGGAGGGACCGACCCCGCCGAAGAGCACCACCGTGTGAGTGGCGGCATCGTAGGCGACCGAGGCGTTCTCGCGAGGGGACGGACTGGAGAGCGGCGTCATCTCGGTCCACCCGCTACCGTTCCACGTCCACGTGTCGTTGAGGAATCCCCCATTGAAGCCACCGAAGAGGACCGTGGTACCGGTCGCCGCATCGTAGGCCATGGAGGCGGCACTTCGCAACGAGGGTGACGTGGTCAGCGGTCCGCAGGGCAGCCACGTGGTGGCCAGGGGCGCGCTCACCCGCGCCGCCGCACCGACATTAGAGAGTGGCATCAGCATGGTCACCGCCGCCGCTAGAGCGACGGCGACGAGACGCAAGAACGAACGTTGGCGTGACATACGGAAGTCCAAACGAGTACCGAGTGCAGTAGTTACGACTGTGACTATAGACAACGAGTCCCGTGGCGCACGTCGTCCCCGCGGCGCCGCCACGATGGACGTGGCCCCCAACGACGTCCGGACGACGGACGTTCGCGAGTGCAAGCCCGTCGGTGAACGAGGTCGCGCACGAGAGCCACCGGCCGCCCGCCGGGCGGATCACCTCAGTGGCTGAAGATCGTGACGATGTTCACGTAGGGCAATATTGCCCAGGCGCTGACCACGCCGAGCGCCACGCTCACCAACGTGACCACGGCGCGACGGCGCGCGCCACGCACCTGACGTCGGGTGTTGCGCAAAAAGTCGCGCGGTGCGAACGTAGCGGTCTCCTTAAGGTGCGCCAAGACGTGAACCGTGGTCACGAGGAACCATAAGAAGAACGAGACGTGGTGGATCTGTGAGAGCTGCGGGTGCAGCGATATGGGCGCCCCGATCACCAGTCCGACACCCGAGAACAGCATCACCAGGGTCAAGACGACCATGACCGGTCCGAGCAGGCGCAGCAGCGGCAACGGCGGACCCTTTCGGCGATACGAGAAATTGCCGGAGTAGTAGCGAACGAATCGCCAGGTGGTGCTCGCGACCTTCAACAGAACCGGAGGGATCACCACCACGCCCAAGAAGACGTGCAACCGGGTCTGCGTGTTCGCGACCGGTACGGTGAGGCCCACCAAGAAGAGGAGGACCAGGAGGAGTACCGCCACCATGGCGGTGAGTCGTTCGTTGCCGTCGACCCCCCCGCTGCGCGGGAGTCGGCGCGCGGTCGGCGCACGTCTCTCGGTCATCTCGTGCTCCTTCACTCAGGCCGACCCGCTGGGCGAGACGTAGCCGGCGAGAGGCACGGTAGCCGGGCCGGACACATCGGCGTTATATTCATTCTTTTGGTATTCGACTCGGCTGAAACCCGTAAGGCTGCCATCACCGTTGATGGCGTTGGGACCCGCCGCCCCCGGTGTGTAACTAGCCACGATGGCCACGTGTTGGGCGACCAGCGACTTGACGTCGAGCCCGTAGACCGCCACGTCGCCGGGCTGGGGTACGTAACCAGAACCCAGGGGGTGCCACGTGTGATGCCGCACTCCCCACTCGTAAAAACTCGCCGACGAGGAGTTGAGGTCACCGTTGACGAATCGATAGACGAGGGGCACACCCGCCATCCGCCAGGCCCACGCGGCGAAATCGGCGCACCATGGTTGATCCCGGTTGGCGTTGCCGCAGTCGGCCGGCCCCGAGACCCAGTACGCGCTGAACTTGTTGCAGTAGCTCGTGGCCGGAGCCGTGGTGTACCCCACCTGTCCTTGGGCCAACGCGACAATGCGCGCGCGAGTCTGGGGTGACGCCGTTGCCGCGGGAGATTCGGGGAAGGACTGGTGCGAGGAAGCCTGCCCGGCCATCACCGAGATCGGGTGGCTGGCGTACTCGACGGTCATGACCGTGACCACACCGAGAACGGCGGCTGCGGCGGCCGTTGTCACTCGGCGGCGTCGACGGCGGCGTGCGCGACGGGCATTTAGACGAGACACGTCACCATCAGGGCCCTCGGCGAGGAGGCTGCCATCACTATCACTGTCGTCAGCCTCCCCTCGGCTCCGTCACGGACTCGAGACTCCCCACGGTAGGCCAGACCCTCCAGAGGCGAGTAAGGAGAAACTAAGGGGACGCTAAATGCCGACACCTTGCGCCAGCACGGAGCCACCCCCGATACCCTCTCCGGTGCCTTCCTCTCGATCCAGCCGCGACGATCGGCGGCCCCATGAGTTGCGACGGGCGTGAGCGACCGTCACGCGCGCTGGTCGTGACCGGAAGCGTCGTGTGGCGACGGCGCGCAATGAGAATTATCCTCGACGAGGTCACGACCGGGTGGCTCACGGTGTCCCCGTCGAACGCGAGGTGTCCACGAGGGGGACCCTCGTAGACTGATGTCGTTCCATCGCCGTACCGACGACTGACGACGTCGGTGTTGCGACAGTGACCCGACCGACTCCCCTCGCCAGGGCATCGAGAAGGGACCGATCAACCCTTGAGCTCCCGCCCCGCACAAAGGATCCCGTGACCACCACCATCGAACGCGCGAACCATAAGGTGACCTTCGGAGTACTCGTACTAGGGGTCTCGGCGTACGCCCTCCTGCAGTCGCTGGTGATTCCCGCGCTGACCACCATCCAGTCCTCGCTGCACACCTCCCAGAACACCGTGACCTGGGTGGTGACCGCCTATCTCTTGTCGGCGTCGATCTTCACGCCGGTGATGGGACGCATCGGGGACATCCTGGGCAAGGAGCACGTGATGGTGGCCGCCCTTCTGGCCCTGTCGGTGGGTTCGGTCGTCGCCGGTCTCGCCAACAACATCACCGTCCTCATCATCGGACGCGCCGTCCAGGGCATCGGTGGCGGCGTCATCCCGCTGGCCTTCGGTATCATTCGCGACGAGTTCCCCCCGGAAAGACTGGCGACAGCCATTGGCACCATTGCGGCCACGACGGCGGTGGGTGGCGGTGCCGGCCTGATCGTCGCGGGGCCGATCCTACAAGGACTCGGACTGCACTGGCTCTTCTGGATCCCCTTCGTGATGACCACCGTGGCTGCGGTGCTCACGTACTTCTTGGTACCCGAATCACCCGAGCGTTCACCCGGGCGGATCTCGATCTCGGCGGTCCTCCTGCTCTCCGCGTGGCTGGTCGCCCTCCTGATCGCCGTCTCGGAGGCGCCCACGTGGGGCTGGCTGGCGCCGAAGACCTTGTGGATCGGTGGTGGGGGGCTCATCCTCCTGGTCGTCTGGGTCCTGGTCGAACTCAGGGTCAACGACCCGGTGGTCGACATGAGGATGATGCGCGTCCCGGCGGTGTGGACCAACAACCTGGTGGCCTTCCTCTTCGGTATCGGCATGTACTCGATCTTCGCGTTCCTACCAGAATTCGTCCAATCGCCGCGCCGGTTGGGCTACGGCTTCAGCGCATCGACCACCGCGTCGGGGCTGTTCTTGATCCCCCTCTCCCTGGGCATGTTCCTGGTCGGCATCTACTCGGGCAAGATCGCCGACCGTTACGGTTCCAAATCAGCGGTCGTCGTGGGCTCGGCGATCTCCGCCGCGGGCTACGTCGGCCTCGGCCTCGCCTTCTCGGCGATGTCGAATCTCATCGTCCGTGCCGTCCCGGCGGGTCAGACCGGAGTCGCCAGCGGGATGAACGCCAACATCCGCACCATCGGTGGCGCGGTCGGCGCGGGCGTCATGTCGAGCATCGTCACGTCCAAGGTGTTGACCTCGGGCGCGCCCGCCGAGTCGGGCTACACCCACGGTTTCGTGTTCCTCGGGGCCTGCACCGTGCTCGCGGTGCTCGCCGCCGTCCTCATCCCGTCAGCGGCACCCGACCACGAGCATCACCTCAACCACGCCGAACTAGCCATCGTCCCCGGCGGCACCCTCACCGAGGGTTAGTCACGCGACGCCCGCACGGTTCTCAGGACGTCGCCGGCACTCGGATGCATCATGAAGGCGTTGAGCGTCGAGGTGGCCCCCAACGCCGCGAGTAGTACGAAGGCGATGCGGTACCCGCTCTGGGAGTGAACGGTGTCGCCGTGGCTGAGGGCGCCACCGACTCGCAGGGCCACGACGCCCGCCGAGGCGGCAAACGCCGTCGCCACCTGTTGCACGGTCGCGGCCAGGGTGGTGCCGTGCGCCATGTCACGCTCGTCGATGTCGCTGTAGACCAGAGTCAGGAATCCGGTGTAGCCAATGGAACGCACGACACCGTTGACGAACGCCGTCGCCGCGATCAACGTGACGGGCGTCGTCGCGTCGAAGAGTGCGAACACGAGCATCGTCAGGGTCACCGCCGCGGTGGCGGAGAGCAGGACGCGTCGATAGCCCCACCGGTTCAACAAGGGCGTCGTCGCGGGTTTGGCCACCACGTTGCCGATGAAGACGAACAGCACGATGGCCCCGGACTTGATGGGACTCCAGCCGAAGCGGTCCTGGAACATCAGCGGCAAGAGCAGCGGGATGGACCCCACGACCATGGTGAAGGGAATGATGCCGCGTAACGACTGTCGAAAGGTCGCGACGCGTAGGAGGCCCACGTCCAGGAACGGCTCGCGGCGCCGTGACAGGTACATCACGGCGACGCCGAGGAGCACCGACGATCCCCCGAGGCCCAGGCTCACTCGCGCCCACGACGACGTGAGCTCGCCCGCGACGAAGGCCGAGTAGACCAGCCCCCCCAGGCCCGCGCCGGTGAGAATCATCCCTCGCCAATCGAGGGCGCTGACGCGGGGGTCGCGGCGCGTTGACGGCTTCATCATCATCGCGCCCACGCTGAAGGCGATGACGCCCAGGGGGACATTGGGCAAGAACAACCATCGCCAACTCCCCAAGGTGACGATGATGCCGCCCACCAGGGGCGCAACGGCCGGCGCGAGGAGGCTCGGCCAGACGATGTAGGCCACGAGACGCATGATGTCGGTCTTGTCGACGTTGGCCAGGACCACGATGCGTCCGACGGGGACCATGAGCGCCGCCCCCACCCCCTGCAATGAACGCGCGACCACCAGTTCACTCAGGTGCTGACTGACGGCGCACAACAAGGACGCCGCCGTGAAGACCGCGATCGCCGACAGGAACAGGCGGCGCTCGCCGAGCCGGGACATCAACCAGTTGCCCACCGGGATCACGACGGCGAAGGTCATCAGGTAGGTAGAGATTAAGAGACCGATGGCGGTCGAGGAGACACCCAGTGCCGCCCGCAGCTTGGGGGCCGCGGTGGTGACGATGGTGCCGTCGAGGTTCTCCATGAAGTAGCACGACGCCACCAGCAGGGCCAGACGTCGTCGATACGCATCGATCACGACGGGCGTCCATCTTGTCGTCGTCGAGCGACGCTCACCGGGGCCCCCTCACCTCGACGTCGTTAACATTAGAGTGACTCCCACGCCGACACGCCCGTGGCGCGACCAGTGAGAGAGAGTATCCGTGGACATCGACACCAACGTAGCCACTGCGAGAGTGGGTTTCATCGGACTCGGGACGATGGGTGCCTCGATGGCGGCCAATCTGGCGCGCGCCAGCTTCGAGCTCATCGTCTGGAACCGCACCCCTGGTCGCGATGACGAGGTCCTCGCCCTGGGTGCGCGGCGCGCGGCGGTCCCGGCCGAAGTCGCCGCCGCCAGTGACGTGATCGTGCTGTGCGTGACCGACTCGCCCCAGGTCGACGAGGTCCTCTTCGCCGAGGGCGGCCTCGTCGAGGGACTTCGCGCGGGATCACTCATCATCGATTGTTCGAGCATCTCACCGCTGACGACCCTCGATTTTGCGGCCCGTTTGTCATCGATCGATGTCAAGTGGGTGGACGCCCCGGTGTCGGGTGGCTCCGAAGGCGCCCTCCAGGGCACCTTGTCCATCATGGTGGGCGGTGCCGAGGAGGATGTGGCACGGGCCCAACCCATCCTGGGGGCAATGGGAACGACCATCACCCACGTGGGGGAATTGGGCGCGGGCCAGTGGGTGAAGGCCATCAATCAAGTCATGCTGGCCGGAACGTACCTCGGCGTCGCCGAAGGCATCACCCTGGGGCTCAAGGCCGGACTGGACATGGGAAAGGTGGTGAGCGCCCTCTCCGGGGGCGCCGCCGCGTCGTGGATCTTGAGCAATCGCAGTGGCCGGATGATCGACGACGACTACCCGCTGGGCTTCAAGCTGGCGCTACACCGCAAGGACCTCGCCATCGCGCTGGCGTTGGCCCACGAGACCGGTGCCGAACTCCCGGTCGCCACGTTGGCCGCCGCGTTCGAAGACGAACTGATCGCGCAGGGTCACGGTGACGATGACAATTCTGCGTTGGCCCGCAGCATCCGACAACGTTCGGGTCTCTAGCGGCCTCACCGGCCGACGCCGGCGTGGGTGAAGTATCCATGTTCTCCAGCCTTGCGTCGCGGCGACCCGCGAGCGACCCCGCACACCGGCGTGCTCTCGATGTGTTCGTTCTCCGTGCGTGACCCACCAGCGTTGGAACTCACACCCGTGCCCTACGAACCACTTCGCCCGACGCCCGGTTCGACGTCGACACCCCGTCGCGACGTCGTCGGGCCGGTAGCCTCAACGCGGGCGACGACCGTCCTCGGGCGCCACGGCCAGCGCGAGGAGGCACGGCCAGCGTCCTCGTCTCCGAAGCGACCGGGACTGTGCTCTCGAGTCGCGCGCTTCGTCGGTGTCGAGGTCAGATCGCGTACGAGGTCATCGAGAGCGAACCCATGGTGCAGCCCTCGGCGAACGCGGTGGGGGTGACGGCCCCCTGCGCCGCCAGTCCGGCGATGTAGGCCAGCGGCAGGAAGTGGTCGGGTGTCGGCACGGCTCGACGGTAGTCGTCGCTCTCGACGAGATCTCCCAGCGCCCCCGGATCGTTGCACAGAGTGGCTCGGGCATCGTCGTCGAAACGTTGCGCCCAGTCGAAGCCCCGCTCCCCCATACTCCAATCGATCGCGCGCAGATTGTGCACGACGTTGCCGCTCGCGAGAACGAGCACTCCCTCGTCGCGCAGCGGCGCGAGACGCGCACCCAGGTCGAGGTGATAGGCCAGGGGTTGGGTGGCGTCGATGGCCAGCTGCACGACCGGCACGTCGGCGTCGGGGTACATGTGCGCCAGGACCGACCACGTTCCATGGTCGATCCCCCACGAGTCGTCATCGAGTCCCACCCACACGGGATCGACGATCTCGCCCACGTGCCGGGCGAGCGCCACGTCGCCGGCCACGGGGTAATCGAAGTCGAAGAGCTCCCGGGGGAAACCGTAGAAGTCGTGGATGACGCGCGGCGTCGCCATGGACGTCACCACCGTCGCGTTGATGTACCAGTGCGCCGAAATCGCCAAGATGGCGCGCGGCTTCTCGAACGAGGCCGCGAAAACGGACCACGCGTCGGTGAAGCGGTTGTACTCCAACGTGTTCATCGGGCTCCCGTGACCGATGAATGCGGCCGGCATCGCGGACATGGGTTCTCCTCGAGGTAGTTGATACATCTACGAGCGTAGCAGTTGTAGATGAAATATCAACAGAAAATAGCTAGACTGGTGCGGTGGCGAACGTGACCCCGTGGCTGAACGCGGATCAACTGCGGGCGTGGCGAGGTTTGTCGTTGATGCAATTGCAACTCCAGGCGCGCCTCAGCCGTCGCTTGGGCGAGCACGGACTGTCGTATCAGGACTATCTGGTTCTCGCCACGCTCTCGGATCAGATGGGCGGGCGCCGGCGGGTGGTCGAGCTGAGTGATGAACTGGGCTGGGAGAAGAGCCGCTTGTCACATCACATCTCACGGATGAGCGCTCGCGGACTGGTGGCGAAGGCCCCCTGCCCGAGCGACCAGCGCGGCACCTACGTCACGCTGACCGACCACGGTCGTGACACACTGCGGCTCGCAGCCCCGGGTCACGTGGACGACGTCCAGCGTTACTTCTTTCGTCGACTCACCGGCGAACAGGTGAAGACACTGGCCACGATCGCCGGCGAGGTCCTCAAGGGCCTCGCCGATGATCCGCCGCGTTGAGCCACTCACCGCCGTCGTTCGACGGCGACGGCAGTGCGAGCACGGAGTGGTCACCCCCGTACGCCCGCTCCAGGGTGTCGAGCACCAGGAGCTACCGGGCGACGATCATTTCGAGGAACGGCCGGGCCAGCGAAGGCGCGAACCCGTAGGAACCGCTGAACGTCGCGTCGAAGAGTGTGGCGCCCGTGCGAGTGGTGGCGATGGTGCAGTGCGCGTGTGAGGTCGTGGCGCTGACCGCTTTCAACGTCGCCGTGCACGAAGGCGCGTTCACCTTCGTACCCGCCGACAATGTGATGACCCCGCGCGGGGCCGTCGTCGAGGACACCTTCACGGCGATGACGGTGCGCCCCACGACACTGGCGCCGCGCGAGGGTGCGTCAAAAGCGATCGTGGTCCGCGCGGTCGGCACCGTCAGGCGGTAGGCCTTGGTGGAATCGACCGCCACGCAACTGGTCGCACTCGCGCAGGACACGCCGTGCAGAATGTTGAAGCCCGACACGTTGGCCGTCGCGAGCCAGCGCGCACCGTTGTAGACGAAGGCACCGCCTAGGAGGTCACTCGCCACGCAGAAGTACGTCGCGCCACAACTCACCGCGTAGAGGCCGAGCTTGGACACCTTGGCCCCCGCGCTCCACTTGGTCCCGTCGAAGGTGTACGCGTGTCCCTGGATGTCCACGGCCACGCAGAAACTCATCGTGGCGCACGACAGGGACCACAGTTCGAGTGCGCGATTCGATTCCACCCGAGGTCCCAGGTGCCATCTTCCCTTCTGTGATACGTACGACTGACCCGCGTTGTCGATCGCCACGCAGTCCGTGGTGGTCGCGGGACACGACACGTCGGTCGCGATGTCACCGAGGGGCAATCGCGGGAGGTAACCCCCCACCAGTCCCGAGGATCGACCCGCGGGCGACAAATATTCACACCGACTCGCACAGCTCACGGCGTAGGTCTGGGTGGCGGACGGGAGCGCGGGGCTCCAGGCCGCTCGGTACGAACGAAGTGAGAGCGCGTGAAAGTCGCCGATGATCGCCGCGCACGCCAATGAGGCGTAGGGACGCTCGGACGGCCCACAGCGCACCTCGCGGATCCCCAACGGAACGGTGGTGACGACCTTGGCCGGACTCCACGAACCATTGCGCAAGGTGAAGGTCTCGCCCGCCGCGTCGCTCGCGATGCAGTAGGACGGGTTCGCGCAGGAGACGGACGTCAGGGTATGGGGGGGATCGAAAAACGACGCGGCGGGCGTGTACGTGGGCACACCGTTGGCGTCGAGGGAAATCGCCACCGAGAAGCCGTCATTGTCAACCGCGAGGCACCCCACGCTGGTCGTGAGCGCGAAACACGAGAGGCCGTCGATTTGCGACAGCATGTTGAGCTGACCCGTGTTCGACCACGTGCCGAAGGGTGCGACGGCCGAGATACCCTGACCCAGCGAATCGTTGGCCACGCAGGTGGCCAGCGCGCAGGACACCTGCACACCCGTAGCGCCCGCCATGAACACGGTGCTCGTGGTCCAACTCGTGCCATTGAAGACGCTGACCTGGTTGGTCTTCGAACCGACCACACAACTGGTCGCGCTCACGCAGGCGATGGACGCGGCGGCGAAGCCCATGACGGCAGCATCGATGGGGGTGGGCGCGGGGGCGTGCGACAACGTCGGTGTCGGAGTGGCACTGAAGGAAAAGGTCATCACCCCGCCACCAAGGTCCGTCGCCAGACACGTCAAGCTCGCCGTGCACGAGACCGCGTTGAAGGAGCTGGTGTCGCTCGGAGAGAACGCGACCGCGTCAGGGGACCAGACCCCGTTGTAGAAGTAGTAATCGATCGGCGCGAAATTGGCCGTCTGTCCCACGGCGAGACAGAAACTCGACGTGGGACACGACACACTCTGCATCACGGGCGAATTCAGGCTCGCGAAGGGGGTGGGCTGGCCCCAGGCGGCGCCCTCCATCATCACGTAGTCCCCGCGTACGTCCGTGGCCACACAGAACGTCGACGTCGGGCAGGAAATCGCCGTGAGCGACGTGGTCCCATCGATCGTCTGGGGCGCCGACCACGTCAATCCATTGAATCGACTCACCGCGCCACTACGGTCGACGGCGACGCAGAACGTCGACGTGGCGCACGACACGGCATTGACCCCGCCCATCGCGTCGCTCAGCGTCGTGCCACTCGTCCACTTGAGCATCGTCGCGCTCGCCGACGACGTCGCGCCCGCGGAGGAACCCTGGAACACGCCTCCCAGACCCGCGAGGGGGATGACCGCGAGCACGGCCCGGGCAACTCGAGTACTCCACCAGCGACGTCGGACCGCGAACCGCATCAAGCCTCCCCGTACGTTGTGTTTGTTCGTCGGAGCCTAACGGCCCCACCGGACCCCCGGTTCTTAATGAGAGTCAGAATCTCACCGTCGCTGCACACGGGTCGGTCAAGATGTGCCAGAGAGCTCGACGCCGGGTCCGAAGGTAGGCTGATGCGGTGAATTGGCGAGAGCGAAGTGCGATACTTCCGCGTGTCCTCATTTCGCCGAGAAGCGTCTTGTTGATGGTCCTCAGCCTGGCGTTCGTCTCCCTGGCGTGCTGGTCCTTCGCCGATCCGCTGGTGGCGGCGCCCGACGAACAGGCCCATATCCTCAGGGCCTACGCCCTCGACCACGGTCAAATGGGTTCGCCGACGACCCCACCGAGCAAGGTCAACGCCAACGTCACCGTACCCATGTCGATCTACTACTCGGCGATCTACCCCATCTGCTGGCACCAACACGCCAACGTCTCGGCCTCGTGCTCGGCGCCGTGGCCCACCAGTTCACAGCCCCAGACCGTGTCCACCTACGTCGACCACTACCCGCCGTTGTATTACCTGTTCGTCGGCGCCGCTACCTACGTGTCGCACCAGCGAAGCGGCATCTACTTGATGCGCCTCATCAGCGCGCTCATGAGCGCGCTGATGTTGGCGTTGGCCGCCTACGCGATCGCGCGGTGGAGCGGGCGCCGCTCCCTCTACGCGGGTCTGTACATCGCGCTCACCCCCGAGGTGTACTTCCTGTCGTCGTCGGTCAATCCCAGTGGATTCGAGATCACGACCGCGATCTGCCTGTGGACCCTCGTGGGGATACTGGGTCTCGAACATCGTGACGAGCCTCCACGGGCCCTGGTGCTGCTCGTCGGCGCGGTCGCGTCGATTCTCATCTTGATTCGCGGCCTCTCGCCACTGTGGGTCGCTCTGGCCGCCCTCACCCTATTGGTGTTGTGGGGACCTCGGGAGCTCTTCGAGAAGGTGAAGGTACGCCGCGACGTACAGCTCGCCGGTGGCGGGGTCGTCGCGGCCGGCCTGCTCGCCGCGACGTGGATCTTCACCCAAGGAACCCTGAATGTCCTGCCGGTCGGCTCGGCGGTGCCCAAGGGTGACTCGATGTTCGCCGTCTTGCGCTTGGTCGCCAGTTTCGCGCAGGGGTGGTTGCGCGAGTCGGTGGGGATCTTGGGGTGGCTCGACACCGAACTCAATGGTTTCGTGTACCGATCCTGGTACGCGATCGTGATCGGCGTGGTCGTGGTCGCGCTGGTTCGCGGCAACGCTCGTGAACGAATCGCGGTTGCCGGCCTGGCCGCCCTCACCGTCCTCGTCCCCGTCGCCATCGTCACCCGACAAGCCAAGGTGCTCGGCGTCGTGTGGCAGGGCCGCGACTCACTGCCCCTGGCCGTCGGCGCCGTGATCATCGCCGCCGCCGTCGCGGGCGGGCCAGTGCGACGACGAGCGCGGCGCTCGGTCGAACGTTTCGACCCCGTCCTTCGCGCAAGAGTGGCGCGGTTCAGCCTCGTGGGCGTCATCGCCGTCTTGGCACTGGCCAACATGGTGTCCTTCTACATCAACCTGCGTCGCTACGCGGTAGGCCGTTACGGTCCGAAATTATTCTTCCTGCACCACCAGGGATGGTCACCGCCCACGGGCCAACTGCTCACCCTCGCGGCGTACGGCGTCACCACGGCCGCCTTCGCGGGAGTCATGATGTGGTGGCTCTGGAATTCTCCTCGCCCCCGTGAGCCACTACCGGATTCGCACCGAATCCCTTAATCAGTGTGTTTCGGTAAGATGAGCCAGGCACTTCTTGCCCACCGGTCGCTACAAATCAAGGAATGAGAGGCGAAGACGATGTCTGATGCATACTCGTCGGAACCCGTCTCGACGACCCACCAGGCGCACACGCTCCGCAGCAACGAGGTCACGGTTCTTCGAGAAATCGTCAAGATCTACGAACTCGAAGCGGCGAACAACGAGATCGTGGCCGCGCAGTTTCGCGAGATCACCGATTCTCGCCTCTACCCCCTCGCCATACTCACCCTGAAAGTCGCCAACACCTTCGAGCGATGGGTACGCCGTGTCCTGCACCGACCTCCGATGGCCTCTCAATACGTGGGGCCCCCGCCCGCGCCCGCACCCGAGGCGCCGCCCGCACCGCCCCTCGATCCCCGCCTGCTCCTCGTCGGCCTTGATGAGGAGCCCGACGAGGTGCCCGACGAGGCCAACCTGCCCATGATTGGTTCCGAGGAGGTCGAAGTCGTCGTCACCAAACACCAGAGCCCGCGCGTGATCAAGTTCAAGCGCGGACTCTTCATCTTGAAGCACTCGCTCAAGGTGGCAATCGTGGGCAACGGCAAGGGTCGCACCAGTCCCCGTCTGGAGGCGAATCCCTACTTCGCCTGGACACTCGCCTATCGCCTCGAGAACGAACATGTTCGCAATCATCTCAAGCGCCGGATCGCCCTGATTAATCCACGTCCCCTGCTCAGCATCGTCATGGCGTCGTACAACCCCGACCACCAATTCTTCAAGGAGGCGATCGAGTCGGTCCTCGATCAGTACTACGAGAACTTCGAGTTACTCATCGCCGACGACTGCTCACCCGACGCGGAGGTGCGCGCGATCGTCGAGTCGTACGCCACGAAGGACTCCCGCGTCCGACTGGTGCGCCGTGCGACCAACGGTGGCATCTCCGCCGCCACCAACTCGGCCATCGCCGAGGCGACGGGAGACTGGCTGGTCTTCATGGACCACGACGACACCCTCGTGCCCCACGCGCTACTACACGTCGTCTTGGCCATCCAAGAGCACCCCCAGGCGACCTTGATCTACTCCGACGAGGACAAGATCAACGAGGCCAACGAGCCCTTCACGCCCTACTTCAAGAGCGATTTCGATCCGCTTCTGCTGCTCGGCCAGAACTACGTCAGCCACCTGACGACCGTTCGCCGCGACCTCGTCGCCGAGGTCGGTGGTCTGCGCTCGGAGTTCGACGGATCCCAGGACTGGGACTTGGTGCTGCGCGTCACCGAACGGGTCAATCGTGGGTCGATCGTGCACATCCCCCACGTGCTCTACCACTGGCGCAGTCACGCCGGTTCGACGTCACTGGCCACCGAAGCGAAGCCCTGGGCGGTCGACGCCGGACGTCGGGCGGTCGCCGACGCCCTCGAACGCCGCGGTATCAAGGGGGAGGTGCGCCGGGTGCCTGGTTCGGGATTCAACCGCGTGGTCTTCGCCCTGCCGGAGAATCCGCCATTGGTCTCGGTGTTGATCCCCACCCGCGACGGCAAGTACCTGGCCGACTGCCTGCAGTCGTTGCTCGACAAGACGACGTATCCGAACTTCGAGGTCGTCGTCATCGACAATGGTTCGGTCAAGCCTTTCACCCAGGCGATGTTCCACGTCTTGAGCGACAAGATCACGGTGGTGCACGACGACAGTCCCTTCAATTATTCGGCCCTCCATAATCGCGCCGTCCCGTCGTGCCGCGGCGACATCTTGTTGTTGCTCAACGACGACACCGAGATCATCGACGGTGACTGGATGACGCACATGGTCGCCCAGTTGCTCCAACCGGGCGTCGGTGCGGTGGGTGCGAAATTGCTCTACCCCGATGGGCGCATCCAACACGCCGGCGTGTTGCTCGGACCCCAGGGACTCGCGTCGCACGTCGGTCAGTTCCGCCCCGCCGCCGACATGGGTTACTTCGGGCGCACCGCTCTCGCGTCGGAGTACCAAGCGGTCACCGCGGCCTGTCTCGCGGTGCACCGCCACATCTGGGAGGCCGTCGGCGGTCTCGACGAGAACCTGAAGGTCGCCTTCAACGACATCGACTTCTGCCTGCGGGTTCAGGCGTCGGGTCACAAGGTGACCTACACCCCGCTCGCGCAGTTGTTGCACTACGAGTCGGTGTCGCGCGGCAGTGACCAGCACGGCGAGAAGTACGTGCGCTTCATCAACGAGGTCCTGATGGTCCGTGACCGATGGGGACTCGAGATCGCGCGCGACCCCTACTACAACCCCAATCTCTCCCTCAACCACGGACTGTTCCAGTTGGCGTATCCGCCGAGGACCTCACCCTGGTACACCGGCATCGAATAGGGTCGGGGTTCTCGATCCCACTTCCCTCGGCGAGGCCACGTGCGCGCGACGCGCTACGATTCTCCCGATCCAAGGGAGTCGTCGTGGACATCGATGCGTGGCCCCGCACCCAGCCTGAGTTGACTGACGGAACGATCACCCTGCGACCGTGGCGAGCGAGCGACGACGCTTTCGTCTTTCGGGCCTGCCAGGACGACGCGGTCCAGCGCTGGACCCGAATAGGCGTCCCTTGCCTCCTGGACGACGCCACCGGCTTCGTCGCGCGTTGGGCGCCCCATCAATGGAATGCCGGCACCGGTGCTTCCTTCGCCATCGTTGATGGAGCGAGGGACGTCGTGGTGGGTTCCATGGGACTCGTACGAATCGATCGATCGAATCACCTCGGCGAGGCCGGGTACTGGATGGACGCGCACCAACGTGGGCGCGGACTCGCCGCTCGAGCCCTGGACCTGTTGAGTGCCTGGACGTTGACCACCGGCCGTCTCGCCCGCGTGGAACTGCGCATCGAGGTGGACAACGTCGCGTCGCGCAAGGTCGCCACCAACGCGGGTTTCGCGCTCGAGGGCGTCATGAGGAGAGCGGCCTGGCACCGCGGCGAACACTGCGACGTCGCCCTCTACGCCAGAATCGACTGACGCTCAGCGCGCGGGGCGCGAAGGGTTCCCCGGTGCGCTAGCGCCCCGCTGGGCCTTCAGTGCGGCGTGGCCGCCCGGTGCCGTGGCCACGAAAGTGTCGGCCATGACCTGGTGGTGGTCGATGTTCCGCGGTCGCATCCCACGCTGTTGACCCATCGCGAGAGCGATGAAGCACGCCAACTCAACCAATTCCCCTTGGCTGAAGTGTTCGTGGAGTCGGGTCCAGAACGCGTCGTCGGGCCCGAGTCGCCTCGTGGTGGCTTCGGTGTGCGACAGGGCCGCTGTCGCCAAGTGGCCCCGGATCTCTGCACGGGCTCAGTGGGCCACGCCGGCGTCGGAGCCCTTCGTCGGGCGCTGCGAACATCACTTGCGTGAAACCCTGAACCGACGGTTGCACCACCAGATACCCGTTGATGGCTCCTGCGTTCGCGCCGTTGGCCGACGCTGCGTTGATGGGTGGGCCGACAGGGATGCCTTCGGACTAGGGGTGGCCCGGCAGAACTATCAGGCTCTGATCCAGTGGTGCATGAGAAATGACACCCCCATTGGCACTCAACTGAGTTGGCGCCCGCACCTCCCGCCTCACTACTCCGCCGGCGCCATCGAGGGACGCCAGTTGTCATTGCGCAACAGGTACCGCACCAACCAGTTCTTCGCGCTGTGGCGTGCGCATCAACCACCGCGCGAGTGAAGGCGTCGTCGCAAGCACACTGCGACGCAGTCTCGAGGCCGGCGTAGCGCGGCCACACCAACTCCAATGCCTGGACCCGAGAACCCGGAATATGACGAGCCAGCCCTCGAACATGCTGCCGTCATTATGGCGTGGAGACCCTTAGTGCCGGCGAGGTTGCTCGCTCAGAGTCGCTGCCAAGAACAAGACGAACGCGACGACGGCCAGAAATATGCCGTAGCTCCACTGGGACTGCTGGAACCCTGTGCCCGTGTTCGCGTTCGCGTGCGACATGTTGCTCAGCGCAGTCACCGCGCTTATCGCTCCGATGAGCATCACGAGACCCAGGAGCAACGGATAGGTCCCGCGCACGGCGCCCCGGTCGCGAATGGTCTGCACCACCAAGATAGCGACGGCCATTGCGGTAAGCGGCCACTCGAACTTGCCCGCGTGATACGAAAGGGACACGTGGGCCGATGGATCGGAGAAGGTCGTCCACGGAACCAGCCAGGCAGCGGCGATCATGACGAGGGCCGCAACAATACGAATGCGATCGAACGTGGTCACCACCACCGGTCCTCGCTTCCTCGAAGAGGTCGCATCGACCACCTCACCCAATGAACGTAGTTGCGGAGCCGCACAAGGTGAGCGGTGCAAATGACGTTGGCTGGATCACTGACCTGGTGCGCGCCTTAATCACATCGCTGTTATTCTCAACGGAATACGGTGGCCCCGGGCGTCGATCCCCCCTCGGTGAGGCCCGACACTCGCCCCAGGTCGCTTCGCTGGTTCCCACGGTACTCGCACTCGACCGAGCGCGCGACGTACACCCGGCACAGTTCCTTGAGGGCGTGATCCACCGTCCGCTGGCGGAATAACTTCTCCCAGGCGGCCGCGAACGTCCACAAGGCCACGCGTGAATGGGCGCGCACCGCTGAGCTCGCGGGACGCGCCATCCCCTCGTGGGGAAAAGAGGAGACTCTCTGCGGTCGCTGACTCACGTCGCACCTCTTGTGACCGTCCGAACTCGACCCTCATGGTCGCAGCGACGAGTACCGGGGTACTTCAGCGCCATATCGTTTTCGCCCCTAGCGACGCTCGATCAGGTCCATGTAATCGTCGCGCCACAGGTCGAAGTACTCTTCTGGTAACAGAACGGCGTGCGTCGGTCGCATCGCCTCTACGAACTCGCGCTCGTGGCTCACGGCCACGATGGTGCCGGTCCATTGACCCATCATCTCGCCCAGGGCGAGAACGCTCGCCGGGTCGAGGTTGTTGGTCGGTTCGTCGAGCAGGAGGAGGTTCGCGTCCGACGCGGCCAGGATCGCCAGGGCCAACTTGGCCCGCTCGCCGCCCGACAAGGTGCCCGGCATCTGATGCGCCGCCGACCCCTTGAGGCCAAACGCACCCAGGAGTGCGCGCCGCTGCACTTCGGTGACGACGGTGGCGTTGTCGAGGTGCGAGAGGACATCCTTCGAGAAGTCCAACTGCTCGTGCTCCTGCGCGAAGTACCCCACCGTGACGTTCGCGCCAAATTTGACGACGCCACTCTGCGAGGTCTGGGTACCAGCGAGACAGCGCAGGAGTGACGACTTTCCCGCGCCGTTCTTTCCCACGATGACGATGCGGTCGCCGCGTCGGGTGATGAAGTTCACGTCATTAAGGACGGTGAGTGAACCGTAGCGGACCGCCACGTTCTCCACCGTCATCGGCACGTCACCACTGCGTGGGGCGGGGGGCAGCCGGAAGGTGACCTTCTTCTCCTTCTTCGTGACCTCCACGCGATTGTCCTCGAGCTTCTCGACCTTGCGGTCGAGAACCTTGGCCAGACGCGCGCGCGCCGCCGTTTGGCCACGCATCGAGTCAGCCAACGTCTTCATCCGGTCGATCTGCTCACCCTGGTGCATCGCCATCTTCTCTTCGCTGAGACGTCGAGTCTCCTCTTGTTCGCGGAACTTTGTGTAATTTCCCTTGTATTCGCGCAATTGGCCGTCGCGCAACGCGAGGACGCGGTCGATCGACTTGTCGAGCAACGGCAGGTCGTGGCTGATCACCAGTACCGTGCCACGGAAGCGGTCGAGTTCGTCGAACAGCCAGCGCTTCGCCGCCTTGTCCAGGTGATTGGTGGGTTCGTCGAGCACCATGGTCTCGGGTTGTTCGTAGAGCACCCGCATGAGGTCGACCCGACGGCGCTGGCCCCCCGACAATGAATTGAGGTCCTCGAGCAGGAGGTCCTCGGCCAGGCCGAGACCGGCGGCCAGTCGCGCCACCTCCGACTCCGCCTCGTAACCACCGCGCTCACGAAACGCTTCCTCGAGCACGGTGAATCGTTCGATGGTCTCCTCGGTGGGATCGGCGGCCAGCGCGTGACGGGCGTGTTGCATGTCCGCGTCGAGTTGGTCGATCCCACGGGCGGAGAGGACGTGCGACAGGCCGATGGGTTCGACACCCAGACCACCCGGTACTGGCTCCTGGGGCAAGTGGCTCACGCGACCCTGGTGTTGTACGGTGCCACTGATCCTCAGGTGTTCGGGGGTGTGACCGAGGAGCACCGAGAGGAGGGTCGACTTTCCCGCACCGTTGCGACCGACCAGTCCGACCTTCTCCCCGTTGCCCACCGTGAAGGAAACGGGCGTGAGGATACGGCGTGCGCCGATCTCAATCCCCAAGTCTCGAACAATCAGCATTTAGCGGCTCGGCGACTCGTTGCCGGTGTGACGCGGGTGACGCCGGGTGATGCGGGTCCCTGCTCTCACACGGCACTCGCCACTGCGGCGGGCGACGGAGGCCGCGCGGTGCGTCTGGAGACGCGAGGTCGGCGCGGCACGGAAGGGAATCATGGCATTAATGATACGGGGCTGGCGCGTACCCCCCGGCCGACGCCCGGATGCCCCGGTTCGCGCCGCATGACCCGCGGTCGGGGAACGACCCAGTGGCGCGGTTCGACGTCGACGTCGACGTCGATTGACGCGACCGACCGTGCCGTGATGCTCAGGGCTGACGTGAGAACAATCGAAGGGGTGAATCATCGAGACATCGTCACGACGGGCGGGGGTCCGCGAATAAGCCGCTGCACGACACGCGGGTATGGCACCATGGTTCGGTGTCCTCCGTCTTCTTCGTCGATATCTGGAGTGACGTGGTTTGTCCCTTCTGCTATCTGGGCTATCGCCAATTTCACGACGCGCTGAGCCGCTTCGCACACCGTGAGCACGTGGTCGTTCGCCACCACGCCTTCGAACTCGACCCCCAGGCTCCCCCAGCCGACGGAACACCCCTCAATGAGATGTTGGCCACCAAGTACGCCATTCCCGTCGAGCAGGCGGCGGCCATGAACCAGCGCGTGCACGACAGTGCGCGAGAACTGGGAATGGAGTGGTCCCTCGCCACCGCGAAACCGACGAACACCTTCGACGCGCACCGCGTGATCGCCTGCGCCGCCCGCCAGGATCGTCAAGACGCGATGCTCGAGCGCCTCTTTCGTGCGTACTTCTGCGAAGGACTCCTGGTCAGCGATCACGACACCCTGGTGGACCTCGCTCGCGAAACGGGTGTCCACGGCGTCGCCGAACTGCTGGCGAGCGACCGTGACGCGGACACGGTGCGCCACGACGAACACCTGGCGGCGCGCATCGGCATCACGGGCGTGCCCGCCCTCATCTTCAATGGCCTCGTCCACGTGTCGGGAGCACGGGGATCCGACGCCATGGCGGACGCGTTGAGTACTGCGTGGTCGGCACGTTCCGAGGTATCGGCCTAGATCTCCTCGCCGACGGGCACCACTGCCGCCGTGGCCACCGAGTGACCTTCGTCGAGGTTCATCACCCGCACACCCGTGGCGTCGCGACCCTGTGAAGAGACCTCGCGAGCCGACGTGCGGATCAAGACACCACCACTCGACGCGAGCAGCAGTTCGTCATCGAGCCGGATCATGAACGAGGCGACGACGAAGCCCCGCGCGGCCGTCAGCTTGATCGCGCGAACCCCCTGTCCACCACGCCCCTGTCGATTGAATCGCTCGGTCTTGACGCGCTTACCGAAGCCCGTGTCGGTCACCAGGAACAGATCGGCTTCGTCGCGCACCACATCCAGTGAGATCGCCTTGTCGTCGGCGCGCAGCCTGATCCCACGAACGCCCGTGGCGTCGCGTCCCATTTCGCGCACTTCGCCCTCGTTGAAGCGGATCGACATGCCACGGAAGGTCACCATCATGAGATCGTCGTCGCCACTAGTGGGAACCACCCGGACGACTTCGTCGCCCTCGCGGAGCTTGATCGCGATCCAGCCCTCTCGACGCGACTTGTCGTATTCCGAGAATGGCGTCTTCTTCACGGTACCGTTCGCCGTGGCGAACACCAGGAACTTGTCCTCGGGGAAATCATTGGTGGCCACGATCGCCTGGACCGACTCGTTGGGTTGAAGGTTCAGCAGGTTGACGATCGCGGTGCCCTTCGCGGTGCGCTCCTTGATGGGGATCTCGTGTCCACGGAGTCGGAAGACCCGTCCGAGGTTCGAGAACATCAACAGGTACGCGTGCGTCGTGGTGTGAATGATCTGTTCGACGAAGTCTTCCTCCTTGAGCTTCGCCCCCTGGACACCACGCCCTCCACGGGCCTGGGTGCGAAACGCGTCGGCCGACACCGACTTGATGTAGCCGGCCTGGGTCATCGTGATGACGACCTCCTCATCGTCGATGAGGTCCTCCATCCCGAGCTCGCCCGGATCGTTGACGATGCGCGTGACCCGCTCGGTGGCGTACTTGTCCCTGATCGCGGTGATCTCTTCGGCGATCACCGCCCGCAGTTTCTCGTCATCGGCCAGGATCGCTCGTAGTTCGGCGATCGTCTGACGCAGTTTGTTCATCTCGTCTTCGAGTTCGGACCGGCCGAGTCGGGTCAATCGTCCCAGCGTCATGTCGAGGATGTGGTTCGCCTGCTCCTCGGAGAAGTCGAAGGGACTCGTCATCAATGCAGTGCGTGCCGCCCCGCGGTCGTCGGAACCCCGAATGGTGGCGATCACTTGGTCCAGCATGTCGATGGCCTTGAGGAGCCCCTCGACGATGTGCGCCCTCGCTTCAGCCTTGCGCAGGCGGAACTGTGTGCGACGCGTGACCACGTCGACCTGGTGAGCGATGTAGTGGCCGAGCGCTTGGGCGAGGTTCAAGGTGCGCGGCACGCCGTCGACCAAGGCGAGCATGTTCACCGCGAAAGTGGTCTGCAGCGAGGTGTTCTTATAGAGCTTGTTCAAGATGACGTTGGCGTTCGCGTCACGCTTGAGCTCGATCACGAGCCGGGCCTGGCGCCCCGCGGAGTCGTTCTGAACCCCGGAGATTCCCTCGAGTTCCCCGTTCTTGACGAGATCGTAGATCTTCTCCTCGATTGACTCGACCGACACCTCATACGGGAATTCCGTGACGACGATACGGCTGGCGCGCGACGTCTCCTCGATCTCGGCGACGGCGCGCATCTTGATCGAGCCGCGCCCCGTCCGGATGGCGTCAAGGATCCCCTGGCGGCCGAGGATCTGGGCGCCCGTGGGGAAATCAGGGCCCTTGACGAAAGCCATCAGGTCATCGGCGGTCGCCTCGGGGTGAGCCAGGAGATGAAGAGTGGCGTCGATCGTCTCACCCAAGTTGTGGGGTGGGATCTTGGTCGCCATCCCCACCGCGATGCCCTGTGAGCCGTTGACGAGCAGGTTGGGGAACCGCGCGGGCAGGACGGTCGGCTGTTGGGTCGAGTTGTCGTAGTTGGGCTCGAAGTCGACCGTCTCCTCGTCAATCGAATCGAGGAGCTCGAGGGCGAGGGGCGCCAAGCGGCACTCGGTGTATCGCATCGCGGCGGCGCCTTCGTCTGGGCCGGTACCCCCGAAGTTTCCGTGTCCACTGATCAAGGGGTGACGCATGGCGAAGTCCTGCACCATTCTCACCAGTGCGTCGTAGATCGCACTGTCCCCATGGGGGTGATAGGTGCCCATCACCTCACCCACCACCTTGGCGCACTTGGTGTGGGGGCGATCGGGGCGCAAACCCTGATCGAACATCGAGTACAAGATTCGACGGTGCACCGGCTTGAGTCCGTCGCGCGCATCCGGCAACGCTCGCGAGACGATCACCGACATGGAGTACTCCAAGAAGGAGCGCTCCATCTCCAGATTTATCTCGATGGGTTCGACGAAGCCGACGACGCCGTCGTCGCTGTTGTTAGGGGTCTCACTACCGTTTGATCGGGCCATGTAATCCTTCTCTCCTAGATGTCTAGGAAACGAACGTCTTTCGCATTGGTTTGAATGAAGTGTCGGCGTTGGGGGACGTCGTCACCCATGAGGATCGAGCAGACCTCGTCGGCCAACGCCGCTTGCTCCACGGTGATCTGCAGCAGCGCGCGTTTGGTCGGATCCATCGTGGTGTCGCGCAACTCGTCGAAGTCCATTTCCCCCAGACCCTTGAGGCGCTGGAAGTCGTTCTTGTGGTTCGGATTGGCACGTAGGAACTCGTCCTTCGCCGCGTCGTCGCGCAGGTACACCTTCTCCTTACCGACCAACGTGGAATACAGCGGCGGTTGGGCGACGTAGACGTGTCCGTTATTGACCATCTCGGTCATCTGCCGGAAGAAGAAGGTCAGCAGCAGTGTGCGAATGTGACTACCGTCGACGTCGGCGTCGGCCAGAAGAATGATCTTGTCGTAGCGAACCTTGGACACATCGAAGTCCGCCTCCACCCCCGCGCCGATCGCCGAGATCAGTGCTTGGATCTCGGTATTCTTCAGAATCTTGTCGGTCCGCGCCTTCTCGACGTTGAGGATCTTGCCACGTATCGGCAGAATCGCTTGGATCTTGGGATTGCGCGCGTCCTTCGCGGACCCCCCGGCTGAATTTCCCTCCACGATGAAGAGTTCGCATTCCCGTGGATCCTTGGACGAACAGTCGACCAGCTTGCCGGGAAGTCCCGCGCCATCGAGGGCACTCTTGCGTCGCGTCAGGTCGCGCGCCTGGCGCGCCGCCATCCGGGCGCGCGACGCTTGAACGGCCTTCGCGACGATCTGGCCACCCTCCTTCGGGTTCTCCTCCAACCATTCCGCCAACTTCTCGTTCGTCGCGCGTTCGACCAGTGATCGGATAGAGACGTTGCCGAGTTTTCCCTTGGTCTGCCCCTCGAACTGGGGTTCGGCGAGGCGCACCGAGATGATTGCGGTGAGGCCCTCACGAACGTCGTCACCCGTGAGGTTCTCTTCCTTCTCCTTGAGGAGGTTGCGCTTGCGCGCGTAGCGATTCACAACATTGGTGATGGCCTTGCGAAAACCTTCTTCGTGCATGCCACCCTCGATGGTGGAGATGCCGTTGGCGAAGGAGTGGATGCTCTCGTAGTACCCGGTGTTCCACTGAAACGCGACTTCGACCTCTTGTCCTTCTTCAGACTGCTCGTAGTAGCCCACCTTGCGGAAAAGGGACTCCTTGGTGTTGTTGAGGTGGCGAACGTAATCGACGATACCGCCGTTGTACTTGAAGGTCTCCTTGAGTTCGCGACCCTGACGCTGGTCTTCGAATTTGATCTCCAGTCCGCGGTTCAAGAACGCCATGATCTGCATACGCTCGAGAATCGTCTGGGCCCGGAATTCGACGTCGTCGAAGATGCTCGGATCGGGCGTGAACGTCACCGTGGTACCGGTGCGACCTCGGGGCGCCGCACCGGTGACCCTCATGTTCCCTTGGGGCTTACCACCGTCGGCGAAGTCGAGTTGGTGTCGCTGGTCGTCACGATCGATCTCAAGGGTCAGGTGCGTGGAGAGGGCGTTGACCACCGAGACCCCCACGCCGTGGAGGCCGCCGGACACTTTGTAGCCCTCACCACCGAACTTTCCTCC
>JABBOA010000129.1 GCA_019352075.1 Acidobacteriota bacterium
CGCCAGCCGATCGCCTCGATCATCTCGATGGACACCAACTTGTCGTAGGTACCGGTGAGGTCACGATAGTCCTCATTGCGAACATCGACCAAGTGTCCCAGTCCCTCTTGGGTCACGCGAGCCGACACGTACTCGAACTGGGCGTCCGAAATCGTCACCGTGGTCACCCGACATCCGTAGCGCGAGGCCGCGTGCAGCGCGAAACCACCCCAACCGGTGCCGATCTCGACGACGTGGTCCGCGGGACCCACGTTGATCTTGCGGCACAACTTCTCGATCTTCGCGACCGACGCATCGTAGAGCGATACCCCTTCGTTCACGAAGTACGCACAGGAGTACATCATGGTCTCGTCGAGCATGAGCGAGTAGAACTCATTGCTCAGGTCATAGTGGGCGCGGATGTTCGCCCGATCGCGTTGCTTGTCCACGCGGACCGCCCGTTGTCGCAGCCGATCGAGCGGAGCGCAGAACCTCGCGAGGGCGTCGAATCGACGCATCAGGGGGCTCAGGTTGCGGATCACGAATCGTACGACCGAAGTGAGGTCGTCGCACTCCCACCATCCGTCGGTGTAACTCTCGCCGAATCCCATTGAACCGCCGCGCACGAGAGCGTGATAGGTCCTCGCGTCGTGGATACGAACGTTCACCTCGGGCAGGCCGCGACCATAGCGACGGATCCCCGTCGCGTCGCTCAGGATCAACGTGCCGTGACGGGCCCGAGAGAGCAGGACGTGGATGATGAACTGCGACCAACGTCGCTCTCGACGCGCACGACGCGCAGCCACGCCGTCGACGGGGACGATGGACTCAGTCACGCGAGCCCGCGCGCGCACGGGCGGACGACGCCTCGTCAGCGAGTCGGCGGGGACGGGGATGAAAAGGTGCCTTCTTGCGCCACAGCGCCCACGCTTGACGGTAGATGCCCGCACTGACGCTCACGGTCGTCCACGGTCGACGCCAGATGAGGTGGCGCAGACTCGTCGGGGTGATCTCACGACGACGTAGCGACAGCGACGCGTCGAAGACCCTCTCCTCGCCGCGGCGATTGCCCAGATGGAACGACAAATGCTGGTCCGGCACGGACCAGTTGACGACGTAGTCGTGGTCCATGGCGAGAAATGGCGACACGTGCATCTCCTTGGCGAATCGCTGCGTCCTCGACGCGCCGTCAAGCACGTACAGGTGACGCTCGTGCCAAGGGGTACTGCGCACCTCGAGCAGCAGTTGGTCCACGTGCACGCCGGACTCGTCGAAGCAGTAGTAGACGCACAGGGGATTGAAGAGCCAGCCCCACAGTCGCACGTGACCCAGCAGTGCGATGGGTCCGACGGGTCGGCGACCCGAACGTTGGTGTACCGCATCGCGCACGGCGACATCAAGGGTCACCCCACGTTCACCCAGATAGTCGCGGCGGCGGAACCACGCGACGTCGGGTCGAGTCCGCGACCACCGGGGGTGCAACGACATCACCTCGTCGAGTTCGTCGAGGAACAGCAACGGCATCACCGTGGAGTACCGGAAGTCGTGTCCGACCTGACCCGTCGCCTCGGTGGCGAATCGACGATGAGTCACCGTCCCCTCGTAGAGTGCACTTCTCACGACACCCCCTCGGATATGGTCGCGTCGAGTGCGCGACACGCGAGTACCGCACTGCGCGCACCGTCTTCGTGGAAGCCGTAGCCCCAATACGCTCCCACGTACGAGATGCGATCACGCCCACTGATCTCACCGTGGCGATGCTGTGCCGCCATCGCGGTGGAATCGAACACCGGGTGTCGGTACGTCATCTGGGCCAGCACCTGGTCGGGGTCGACCGCGCCGGTCTGGTTGAGCGTGAGGTACACCGGCCGCGAGGTACCCAACCCCTCCAGCCGCGTCAGGTCGTAGGTCAGCGTCGCGGCGCGGGCCCCGTGATGATGACGCCAGTTCCAACTGGCCCGAGCGAGCGGTCGCCGTGGCATGAGTCGACCGTCGGTGTGCAATGTCGCCTCGTTGACGCAGAAGCGGATCGCGGAGAGGATCTCGGTCTCGGCGGCCGTCGGCGAGTCGATGAGGGCGAGCGCCTCGTCGGAGTGGGTGGCCACGATCACGTGGTCGAAGAGCTCGGCGCCGTCGTCGGTGATGACGCCGACGCCACCGTCGGTCCTGCGCGACACCGATCGCACCGGCGTGGCGAGTCGCAGACCCGGCCCGAGCGACGCGGCGATGGCGTCGACGTATTCGCGCGACCCCCCCTGCACCGTGCGCCACTGCGGTCGATCACGAATTCCCAACAAGCCGTGATTGTCGAAGAATCGGATGAACGCGGCGGCGGGGAACTGCAGGAACTCCTGCGGGTTGGCCGACCAAATGGCCGCGCCCATGGGCACCAGGTACCATTCGATGAAGGCGGAACTGTAGTCGCCGCCCGCGAGGAACTCCTCGAGGGTGTAGCCCAGGTTCTCGGGTTCATCGAGCAAGCGGCGGGCCGAATGGTTAAATCGCCGGATGTCACCGAGCATCCGAAGAAATCGCGGGCGTACCAGATTGCGCCACTGTGAAAAGATGGTCCGTGGCGACGTGCCGCACCATTCGACATTGGCCACGTCGTCGGCCATCGCGAAGCTCATATCGCTCGGGCGCGTCGGTACGCCCAATTCCTCGAAGAGACTCGTCAAAATGGGGTAGTTCCGCTCGTTGTACACGATGAAGCCGGTATCGATGGCGTGTACGACGCCGTCCAGGACGACGGACTGCGTGTGGGCGTGACCGCCGGCACGCGCGTCCGACTCGAAGAGCGTGACGTCGTGTCGCTGACGCAAGAGATGTGAACATACGAGGCCCGAGACCCCACTCCCTACGATGGCGATGCGCACTGGCGCCGCTCCTTTGATCGTCAATTGGCCCTCGTCGACCTCCGCCGGGTCAACGGGGCGACACTACCGGTACTGTGGCACCAATTCGACAGGAGAGCTGCCATGGCCCGCTACCGCACCACCGTTCCTTCACAATGGCCACTTGAGGAGGCGTTTCGCTACATGTCGGATTTCTCCAACGCCGTCCACTGGGACCCCGGCGTGACGAGCGCGCAGAAGATCTCCACGGGCGAGGTCGGCCTAGGGAGCAAGTTCGACCTCGTGGCCACGTTCAATGGTCGCTCGATGCCTCTCATGTACGAGGTCACGGCCTTCGACCCGCCGCGGCGGGTGGTGCTTCGTGCCGAGACCCCGCTGGTGGTCTCGCTCGATGAGATCACCGTCGCGTCGACGCACGGCGCCAGCGACGTCACCTACGACGCGACCTTGCGCACCCGGGGTTGGCTTCGTCTCGTCGCACCGGTGGTTTCGGTGATGTTCCGGGGCATCGGCGAACGGGCTCGCGCCGGGCTCGCACGAGAACTCAACCGATGACAAACCCTCTACCCCTCGTCGTTGACAAGGTGCTCGAGGCCACCGTGGGGCTGAGTTTTTCCCGAGTGGGCTACGCGACCCGCTCGCGCCTCGAGAGTTGGATCGACCCCCCCTCACTGGCTGGCCGTCGCGTTCTCATCACCGGAGCGACCTCCGGCATCGGATTCGCCGCGGCGGCGCATCTGGCCTCACTGGGCGCGACGCTCACCTTCGTGGCCCGTGACGAGGCCAGGGCGCAGACGACCGCCGCAGCCCTGGCCCGGCGCAGTCATAATGAGCGGATCGACTACCTGGTGGGCGACGTCGGGGACCTCGTGGCCATACGCCGGGTCGCCGACATCGTGGGCCAACGCGGTCCCTTGGACGTGTTGATCCATAATGCGGGCGCCCTCGCGGCGACGCGATCTCTCAGTCCGCAGGGATTCGAGACCACGACAGCGGTGCAACTCCTGGGTCCGTTTCTCCTCACTCAATTGCTGCTACCCGCGTTGTGCGGCGCATCACCGGGACGGGTGCTCACCGTCTCCTCAGGGGGCATGTACACCCAACGCTTCGACTTGCCTTCCTTGGAAGAGGCCGATGACCACTACGACGGCGTCGCGACCTACGCCCGGGTGAAGCGAGCCCAACTCGTCCTCACCCACGAATGGGCGCGGCGCGTGGCCTGGACCGATACCGTCTTTCACGCGATGCATCCGGGATGGACCGACACACCGGGACTCGCGTCGTCCCTTCCGCGCTTTCACACCGCCGCACGGCGCTTGTTGCGCACGCCGCAGCAGGGAGCCGACACCCTCGTCTGGTTGTCCGGGACACGCGATGCGCTCGCCACGTCGGGCGACTTCTGGTTCGATCGTCACCGGCGGTACGAACACCGCATCCCCTGGACGCGCTCGAGCGATCCCGGTCGGGATCAGGTGGCCCTGTGGGACTGGTGCGTCGAGCGCACGAAGTCGCACTGACCCGTCGGTACGCCGCTAGAGAAGCGGTCGGCGCCGCGCGATGCGGCGCCGCGTGTCGTAGCGAACCAGATTCCACGGGAAGGTCGCGAGAGGCCCGGGCAGGACGCGGTTCAACCGTCGAGCGACGAGAAGCACACGGTCGAAGCGCCGTTGCTGCCGTGTACTCCACGACCAGCCGAGCGCCTCTCGAAACACCGGCGCGAGGAAGCCCCCCGTCATGAGTCGGTTGAGGGGGCGAAGGATCACCCCGACGGGGCGCGGCAGGAAGGCGAGATCGACGAAGTCGCGAAGGTACGCCCCGGTCACCGTGTCGATCTGCACCCGCTTCGTCGCACTCAACCAGTACGCGTCAAAGGCGACACGGTCACGGGGCCACTTGGCCGCAGGGACCTGCAAGGTGGTCGCGAAGCGTGCACACTGCGCGAGTAGTTCATTGGTCTCTTCCTCGCTCGCGGGCCCGTACAGCGCCTCGTAACCCTGGAGGGATCCCACGAACATGCACGCGGCGACCCACATCTGCAAGTCGGTGTCGAAGGCGTCATAGGCCACGTCATCGTCGGGGCGAGATCGCACGCGGCGGTGCTGGGCATCCACGCTTCGACGCATCTCGCGCCGTTCATCGTCATTCCCGTACAGCGCGATCCAAATGTACGCCAGGGTGGTGCGCAATCGCTTCAGTGGCCGCTTCATCAACGAACCGTTCGCCACCCTACTTTCCGCGACACCGCGTCCGACACCGCGTCGCGATAGCTGCATCACGACGTTGGCCGACGCGGGCATCAACATGAGACCGCGTTCGAGGCGCACCCTCAACCCGCGCAGCGCTTCCTCTTCGTGCTGAGAGGTCGGAGAAT
>JABBOA010000130.1 GCA_019352075.1 Acidobacteriota bacterium
GTCCAGGCGGGTCGGGAAGTGGCGATACAGGGTCCCGATGGCCACGTCGGCGTCGGAACTCATCCGGGGGGCCAGTCCATCGGCCGTCCGCCCAGCACGTGCAGGTGCAGGTGCGCCACACTCATCTGCGCGTCGGGTCCGTTGTTCATGACCAGTCGGTACCCGCTCTCGCGCACGCCCTCGTGCTCGGCGACGCGCTGGGCCAACTCGATGAGGTCGCCCAAGAGGGGGCCGTGCGCGGCGGTGAGGTGGTCGGCGCTCGTCACGTGGACCTTGGGGATCACCAGCACGTGCACCGGGGCCTGGGGATCGATGTCGCGAATGGCCAGCGCCGTCGCGCTCTCGGCCACCGTCGCGCTGGGAATCTCGCCGGCGACGATCTTGCAGAAGAGGCACTCACTCATGTGTTGCTCTCATCATTACCCATCAGCGCCCACCCCCAGGGTAAATCCCCATGAATCATTCGTGAAGGTGACCAGCGCCGCCGCGAGCACGGCGGCCGTTTCCCCTCGTAGGACCGTGGGTCCGAGCGCCACGCGACGTCGCGGCGCGTCCCACTCGTCGGGGGCCCACCCCCCCTCGGGACCGACCGCGACCGCCCGCACCCCGCGCCAGTCGCCGTCGCCCGCGAAGTCGGCGACGGCCACGTCGGCGGGCACGTCGGCGGGGCGCAGCGGCGCGGCGAGCACCAGGTCGTGGGTGCGCCGGCACTGCCCGCAGGTCTCGGCGGCGATACGGCGCCAGCGCTGCAGGACGCGGTCGCGGACCTCGCCGCGGAACTTCTGGGCGAGGCGCGCGCTCACCAGGGGCACGATCGTGGCCACGCCCACCTCGGTGGCCTTGGCCACCGCCCATTCGCCGCGTTCGCCCTTGAGTGGCGACAGATACAAAGTGGTCGACGGGGGCGCCGGGTCGGTGGCCACGGCGCTCGTCACGTCGAGGCCCGTCGGGGTCACGGTGGCGAAGCGCCACCGTCCGGCGCCGTCGCTCAGGACGACCTCCTCGCCCTCGCGCGCGCGCAGGACGCGGCGCAGGTGGTGTTCGTCGTCACGCGAGAGCAGCGGGGCCGCAATGTCGTCCACGCGCAACTGCGCGAGCGCGGCCACGCGACGGGGCCACTCGATCATCATCGTTTGGCTCGTTTGCGAAAGAGACCGCCGTGGTGTTCGGCGACCTCCTCGCCGCGGTGCTGGGCCAGTTGACGCAGGAGGTCGCGTTCGACGTCGTCGAGCTCGGTGGGCACGTCCACCACGAGGTGCACGAAGAGGTCACCGCGGCCGCGGCCGTGCAGGTGCTCGACGCCCTCGTGGCGCAGACGGTGTACGGTGCCCGACGCGCTCCCGGCGGCCACCTCGATGCGCTCGCTGGCGCGCAGGGTGGGCACCTCGATCTGGGCGCCGAGGGCGGCCTGGGTGAACGAGACGTGCGCCTCGTGATGCAGGTCGTCGCCGTGTCGTTCGAAGCGCGCGTCGGCGGCGACGCGCAGGTGCACGAAGAGTCGACCGTTGGCGCCCCCACGCGCGCCGGCGGGGCCGCGGTCGTTCAAGCGCATCGTCGAACCGTCCTCGACACCCGCCGGGATCTGGATGGTCATGGTGACCGGCGCGTCGCGTCGACCCTCGCCGCGGCAGTCCGCGCACGGCGACTCGATGCGCGACCCCATCCCGTGACAGCGCGGACAGATGGTCGTGGTCATCATCTGACCCAGGATGGAGTTGCGCACGCGGCGCACCTCGCCCAGGCCCGCGCACTCCACGCACGCGACCGGCGAGGTGCCCGCGGCGGCGCCGCTGCCCGCGCAGGTCTCGCACCTCTGGGGCAGCGTGACGGTGATCTCGCGGTTCGCGCCGAAGGCGGCCTCGTCCAGGGTGATCTCGACGTTGACCTCGGCGTCGGGCCCCGGCTGGGGACCGCGCCGCTGGGCTCCCTGCGCGCCCATGCCCCCGAAGAACATGTCGAAGATGTCCTGGACCGATCCGCCACCGAAGGGGTTGCCCCCCTGGCCGACGTCGGCGCCGAAGCGGTCGTAATTGGCGCGCCGTTCGGGGTCCGAGAGGATCTCGTAGGCCTGCGAGACCTCCTTGAAGCGCGCCTCGGACGCCGCGTCGCCGGGATTGGCGTCGGGGTGCAGCTGGCGCGCCAGGCGGCGATAGGCCTTTTTGAGGTCCTCCGGCGAGACGTCGCGGTCGACCTCGAGGATGGCGTACAAGTCAGTGGTTGGCATTTTCCTCATCCCCACCGAAGTGGCGTGTTAAGTGCTGGGAGACCGCACTGGCGGCGGCCATGGCTTCTTGGTACTTCATGCGCGTGGGTCCGAGCAGTCCGACCGCGCCGGCGGTGGCGCCGTCGATGGTGACCGGTGCGACCACGACGGCGCAGGCCGACAACGGCTCGTAGCCGTTCTCGGTGCCGATGGCCACCGAGAGTCCGCGGTTCAACATGTCCTGGACGAGCGACACGACGAGCAGTTCCTGCTCGAGGATCGAGAGGACCTTGCGCACCGTCTCGACGCCGTCGAAGGAGTCGGCGACCCGTGAGGAGCCCCCGATGAAGACCCTCTCACCGTCGGCCGTGGGTGGCGCCGCGTGCAGGGCGGCGACGGCCTCACGCACCAGGACCGCCACGTGGTCCTGACGCGAGGGCACCTGCACCGCGGACTCGAGCGAGGTACCGATCAGCAGTGCGTTGAGCTGGCGCGACGCTTCGGTGCAGGTCTCGAAGTCCACGTCGAAGGGCGGCGTGAGCGAGTGCTTCACCACCGAGCCGTCGGAGAACACCGACACCAGCAACTGGTGGCGCGCGTCGATGTTCACCAGTTGCGCCGAGAGGATCGAGGAGTGCGCGTGGGTGGCGGCCACGACGACGGCGGTGTAACTGGTCATGCGGCTGAGCAGCGTCGAGGTCTGTTCGAGCACGTCCTCCACCTCACCGCGCACGCTGGCGAAGAAGTCGCTGAGCTGGTGCTGCTGCACCGTGCCCAAGACCCCCGAGGCGAGGTGGTCGACGAAGTAGCGGTACCCCTTGTCGGTGGGGACGCGTCCGGCCGACGTGTGCGGCTGGGCGAGGTAGCCCTCGCGCTCGAGCGACACCATCTCCGAGCGCACCGTGGCCGACGAGACCCCGAGGTCGGCGCTCGAGGCGACCGAGGAGGACCCGACGGGTTGGGCCGTGTCGATGTGCTCCGACACGACGGCCTCCAAGATGGTCGCCTTACGGGCGTCGAGATCCGACGATGCGGGGTGCGTCGCGCGACGAGCCATGTTCTCCTCCTTGTTGGCACTCAATTCTACCGAGTGCCAGCGCAGGGACGACCGCGCGGCGCGCGGCGTGTCGTGGGCGTGACGCCGCCAGCGACCCGCGAGGTTGACCGTGATCCGACGACCCGTCCGAGGGCTCGAACCCGTCGCGGGGCCCGAGCGCACCCCGTGGGAGGGTTGGCTGGACTTTCAGCGCGCCACCTCGTCCACCAAGTGCGCCGAACTCGACGCGACGCAGCTCACCACGAGGGTCTTCGCGCCCTCGGCGCTCACCCTGCTCGGGCTGTTGGAGCACCTGAGGAGGTGGGAGTCTGGTGGTTCGACGTCGTCCTGCTCGACGCCGCGACGCCCCTGCCCTTCAGCAGCGACGACGACCGTGACGCGGAGTTGCACGACTTCTCCTTCGCCGCGCCCGAGGAGGTGGCCGCGACCTCCCGCGCCGCGTGCGAACGCTCGTACCAGAACGCCGCGTCGCTCCCTCTGGACAGCGTCACGCCGCGCACCGGGCGCTTCACGATCGACCTGCGGTGCCTCGACGCCCACATGATCGAGGGGTACGCGCGCCACAACGGCCACGCCGACCTGCTGGGCGAGGTGATCGACACCGCCACCGGGCTATGAACGGCGTGGGCGCCGCGAGCTGACGCTCCCGTGACGGGAGGATCACGTCACGCCCTCCGGCGTCTTATCAAGTCCTTAACCTGCCGTCTCGTGATGGTCACACGAACATCACGACGGACACATTCGCCCTCACTACCTTGGCCGCATGCAACCAACCAAGAAGACCATCATCACCTCGACGAAGTCGGTCGTCACCCTGCGCCGCTGGATGGCGCTACCCCTCACCGTGGTTCTGCTGGGGACGGGCGCGGGGGTCAGTGGCGCCTCCACGCACTCCTCGGCACACGCCGCGCGAAGCTCCACCACGCCCCTGTACCTGCTCTCGTCGGAGGGCTACGACTCCGCGATGTGCGGCGCCTTTCAGAAGGCGACGGGCATCGTCTGCAAATTGTCGGACAATTCCACCGGTCCGACCTTGGCCACGATCCAGGCCACCAAGAACAACCCCCACTGGGGAGTGGCGTGGACCGACGGCAACGCCCCCTACGCCGCACTCGACAAGGAAGGCTTGCTCTTGAAGGGCTTCGAGCCCACGACCGGTTCGCTGACCGCCCTGGGCAAGCAACTCGTACCCGCCGACAAGAGCTACATCCCCACCGGACTGACCGTGTCGGGCGCCTTCATCTACAACGACAAGGTCACCCCCCATCCCCCCACCTCCTGGCAGGACCTCTTGCTGCCCAAGTGGCGGGGCAAGGTCGGCATGAACAACCCGTCGGTCGACGGACCGAGCTACCCGATCCTGGCCACCTTGTTCAATTCGCTCGGCGGGGTCACGCAGGGTGAAGCGTTCATGACGAAACTCAAGGCCAACGGATTCGTGGTGTCGCAGAACTCCATCAAGGACGAACTGCTCGCCGGGACCGTGCAGGTGGCCATCTCTCAGAACACCAGCGGCATCGGGGCCTCCTACACGAACCCCAACATCAAGGTGTTCTACCCGAAGCCCTCCGCCGGACTCCCCTCGACCATCGCCATCGACGCCAAGGCTTCGGCCGCCGAGATCGCCGACGCCAAGAGGTTCGCCGACTTCGTCTACAGCCCGGCGGGTCAGAAGGTGATGCTCGCGGGCGACCCCCAGGGTGACTCGCAGTTCTTCCCGATCATGGTCGGTGAGAAGTCCCGTCCGCGCGTGCCCTCGGTGGCGTCGATCCCGTTCTCGTTCCCGAACCCCTACACGTGGGGAACACTCGAGCCCACGATCAACACCTGGTTCAACTCGCACGTCGCGTGAGCCGCGACGTGAACGAGTCGCTATCGCGCGGTGTCGTACGTCTCGTGACGAACGAGAGATCGGAAGAGCGT
>JABBOA010000131.1 GCA_019352075.1 Acidobacteriota bacterium
GCGCGAGGCGCGTCGGGGTGCTCTGGCACTCGCGACGTCCTCGCCACCTTCTCGCGGCGTCGTCGCGGCGCTCGCGGGGTGCACGCGGACCACGACCTGGTCGAGCTCCACCTGGTCACCCCGCGCCACCCGGACCTCGGCGACCTCACCCGCGAAGGGCGCCACGAGCGCGTACTCCATCTTCATCGCCTCGACGACCAGGAGCGTCTGGCCCCGGGCCACGTCGGCCCCCGCGTCGACACCGACCTCGATCACCAGACCCGGCATGGGCGAGCGAATCTGCCCATCGTGGGCGTCGCCCACTTCGTCGCCGCGCGCGGGCGGCCGCGTGCGCCACACGGTGCTCGCGCCGTCCTGGCAGATCCACGTGCGTTCAGCGTCGAAGGCGACGAGCGAGCGCGTGACGCGGCCCCCCTCGCTCCAGAGCAGCTCCAGGACGTCCGCAGCGACCTCTCGCCACTCGAGTCCGCGCACGTCGAACGCCGCGCGGTCGGTCAGGGCCACGCGCGCACCGGCGAAGTCTCCCGTCACCGTGACGTCGAGCGCTCCCGCCTCGGGGGTGAGGACCGTGAAACTCGTCGCCGCGCGCTCGCCGACGCGCCAGCCGTCGAGGACGTCGAAGCGTGATGGGCCCGTCGCGCGACGCTGCAGGTCGAGCAGGTGCGCGACGGCGAAGACCGCACCGCGGCGCCGCAGCCGCTCCTCGTCGGGGACCTCGCCCCCCGCGCCCTGATCGATCACCCGGGCGATCAGATCGGTGTCGAGGGCGCCGCGGCGCACGTCATCGTTGGCCAACAGATGGCGCAGGAACGTGGCGTTGGTCGTCACCCCCAGGGTCACGTACTCGCCGAGCGCGGCGTCGAGGCGCGCCAGGGCCTGCGCGCGGTCCTCACCGTGCGCGATGACCTTGGCGATCATCGGGTCGTAGGTGGTACCGACGTGAGAACCCGCCACCAGCGAACTGTCGACGCGCACGCCGGCCGACGCGGGCTCGTGCAGCCAGAGCAGGTCCCCGCCGGTGGGTAGGAAGTCCCGAGAGGGGTCCTCGGCGTAGAGGCGCGCCTCGATGGCGTGACCCCGCAGGTGCACGTCGGCCTGGGTGAACGACAGCCGTTCACCGGCGGCGACGCGCAGCTGCTGCTCCACCAGGTCGATGCCGGTCACCATCTCGGTGACCGGGTGCTCCACCTGCAGTCGGGTGTTCATCTCCATGAAGAAGAACTCGTCGGGACGCGTCGCCGACACGATGAACTCCACGGTCCCCACCCCGCGGTAGTGGGTCACCGTGCCCACGCGCAGCGCCGCGGCCGCCAGGGCGGCGCGCGAGGTCTCGTCCAACAGGGGCGAGGGCGATTCCTCGACCACCTTCTGGTGGCGGCGCTGGAGGGAACACTCGCGCTCGCCCAGGTGGACCGCGTTGGCGAAGTTATCGTAGAGGACCTGCACCTCGAGGTGCCGCGGGCACTCGACGTAACGCTCGACGAAGAGCGTGTCGTCGCCGAAGGAGGCGGCCGCCTCGCGCCGCGACGAGATGATCGCCCCGCGCAGGTCCTCGGGTGACGCCACGTGACGCATCCCCTTGCCGCCCCCGCCGGCGGAGGGCTTCACCAGCACGGGGTAGCCGATCTCCGCCGCCGCCGCCGCCAGTTCGTCGTCGTCCATCGCGGCGTGGGCCCGTCCGGGCACCACGGCGACCCCGGCGGCCGCGACGGCGGCCTTCGCGCGGATCTTGTCGCCCATCAGCTCCACCGAATCGGCGCTCGGGCCGATGAAGACGACCCCCGCGCCCTCGCAGGCCCGCACGAAGTCGGCGTTCTCGGCCAAGAAGCCGTACCCCGGGTGCACCGCCTGCGCCCGCGAGCGCCCCACCGCGGCGATCACCCGCTCGATGTTCAAGTAACTCTCGTGCGCCGGCGTCGCCCCCACGCGCAACGCCACGTCGGCCGCGCGCACGTGGCGCGCGTCGCGGTCCTCGTCGCTGTAGATGGCGACCGAGCGGATGCCCAGTCGGCGCAGGGTGGCGATGACCCGCACCGCGACCTCCCCCCGGTTGGCGACCAGCACGGTGTCGAACACGTATCCCCCTACATCCGAAAGACGCCGTAGGCCGGGTCGGCCAGGGGCGCGTTCGCGCAAGCGCTCAGCGCCAGGGCCAGGGCCGTGCGCGTGTCCAGTGGGTCGATGACGCCGTCGTCCCACAGACGCGCGGTCGAGTAGTAGGCGCTGCCCTGGGTCTCGTAGCGCTCACGGATGGGCTCCTTGAAGGCCTCCTCTTCGGGTGCGCTCCACCCTTGGCCGCGGCCTTCGAGTTGGTCGCGGCGCACCGTCGCGAGCACGGCGGCGGCCTGCTCGCCGCCCATGACCGAGATACGCGCGCCCGGCCACATCCACAAGAAGCGCGGGGCGTAGGCGCGTCCGCACATCGAGTAGTTGCCCGCGCCGAAGGAGCCGCCGATCACCACGGTCAACTTGGGCACGCGCGCGCACGCGACGGCGTTGACCATCTTGGCCCCGTGCTTGGCGATGCCGCCCTCCTCGTAGGCGCGTCCCACCATGAAGCCCGTGATGTTCTGCAGGAAGACCAGGGGGATGCGACGCTGGTCGCAGAGCTCGATGAAGTGCGCGCCCTTGAGGGCCGACTCCGAGAACAGGACCCCGTTGTTGGCCACGATGCCCACCGGGTGGCCGTGGATGTGCGCGAAACACGTCACCAGGGTGGGTCCGTAGAGCTCCTTGAACTCCTGGAACCGCGACCCGTCGACCAGACGGGCGATCACCTCGCGCACGTCGCCCGGGGTGCGCGCGTCGCGGGGGATGACCCCGTAGAGCTGGCCCGGGTCCGCGCGGGGCTCCTCGGGTGCGACGCCGACCCACGGCGAGGGCGAGGGCGCCGCCAGTTGGCCGACGATGCGCCGCACGATGCGCAGGGCGTGTCGGTCGTCGTCGGCCAGGTGGTCGGCCACGCCGCTCACGCGCGCGTGCAGGAGACCGCCGCCCAGGTCCTCGGCCGCCACCACCTCACCGGTCGCCGCCTTCACCAGGGGTGGGCCGCCCAAGAAGATGGTGCCCTGGTTCTTCACGATCACCACCTCGTCGCTCATCGCCGGCACGTAGGCGCCACCGGCCGTGCACGAGCCCAGGACCGCCGCGATCTGGGCGATGCCGCGCGCACTCATCTGGGCCTGATTGAAGAAGATGCGACCGAAGTGATCGCGGTCGGGGAAGACCTCGTCCTGCAGGGGCAAGAACGCACCCCCTGAATCGACGAGGTAGACGCAGGGCAGGCGGTTCTCCAGGGCGACCTCTTGGGCGCGTAGGTGCTTCTTGACCGTCAGCGGGTAGTACGTGCCGCCCTTGACCGTGGCGTCGTTGGCCACCACCACGACCTCGCGCCCGGCGACACGTCCGACGCCGGTGATGATGCCGGCGCCCGGCGCCTCGTCGTCGTAGAGACCGTTGGCCGCCAACGGCGAGAGTTCGAGGAAGGGACTGGCCGCGTCGAGCAGCGCGTGCACGCGTTCGCGCGGCAACAACTTGCCCCGACCGGTGTGGCGCTCGCGACTGGCCGACGACCCCCCGAGGGCGGCCGCGGCGAGTCGTTCGCGCAACTGCGCGACGAGTGCCTCTTGATGGCGCACGTTCTCGAGGAAAGATGCCGCACGCGGATCGACCCTCGTGTTCCAGGTCACGTCGTCGTCCAAAGCGCCCGCGATCGGGGAACGCTCGTGCCCTGGGTCCATTTCGTCAGGTTAGTGACCCTGATGCACCCTGGCGAGCCGACCCCCACGGACGGCGCGTCGCGACGCGACGACGGAACGCGCCCATGGACTGGGTGGACCGGCGACGAACCGAGAACCCACGCGTGCGGCGGCGTACTATCGACGTGACGGCGCGCACGGTCCCGGCGTGATCCGGACCACGCGATCGCGAGGGACGCGACGCCGACCACGAGGCGGAGGTGGACATGACCCAGGAGCGCGAGGTCGTCGAGCAACGGGGGCTGTGGCTGGAGGAGTTCACGGTCGGTACCCTCTACCGGCACCGGCCGGGGCGCACCGTGACCGAGGCGGACAACGTCATCTTCTCCACGCTCACGATGAACCCCCAGCCGCTACACCTCGACGCCGCGTGGTCCGCCGAGCAGGTCTTCGGGCAGCGCCTCGTCAACAGTCTCTTCACGCTCTCGACGCTGGTGGGGCTCTCGATCAGCCAGCTCACCCTCGGTACCCTCGTGGCCAACCTGGGTTTTCGCGACGTCACCTTCCCCCACCCCGTCTTCATCGGCGACACCCTCTACGGCGAGTCCGTGGTCACCTCGACGCGACCCTCGAAGAGTCGCCCCGGTGAAGGCGTGATCGAGGTCGAGCACATCGCGCGCAACCAGGAGGGCGTGATCGTCGCCCAGTGTCACCGCGCCATGCTGGTGCTGCGCCGACCCGTCGACCGATGACCGCCTGGACCGCGGCGGGACCGGCGTTCCTCTTCTGCCCCGGGGACCGACCCGAACGATTCGCCAAGGCGGCCGCGGCGGCGGACGTGGTGATCGTGGACCTGGAGGACGCGGTGACGCCCGAGCACCGTGAGGCCGCTCGTCTCAACATCCTGGGCGCCGACCTCGACCCCGCCACCACCGTGGTGCGCGTGAATCCCGTGACGTCGGCCGATCACGAGCGCGACGTGGCCATGCTGCGCGAGAGCCCCTACCGCACCGTGATGCTGGCCAAGACGTCGTGCGCCGAGGACGTGCGCTCGCTCGCGTCCTTCGACGTCATCGCCCTGTGCGAGACGCCCGAGGGGGTGATGGCGGTCGAGGAGATCGCCGCGTGCGCCAACACCGTGGGAGTGATGTGGGGCGCCGAGGACCTCGTGGCGGCGCTCGGTGGTTATTCGAGTCGCCACGACGACGGCGCGTATCGCGACGTGGCGCGCTACGCCCGCGCGCGGACCCTCCTCGCGGCGCGCGCTCGTCGTCTCGTCGCCCTGGACGCCGTGTACCTGCACTTCGAGGACCTCGACGGCCAACG
>JABBOA010000013.1 GCA_019352075.1 Acidobacteriota bacterium
CGTACTGGCTTTTGGCTCTCGTTCTTCCGTTTTCAAGGAGCGACGACACACACGAGCAAGCTCGGAGGTGTGAAGTACACCATCTCAGGATTTCTCCGTCGATTCCGCCGTTTAATGACCCAAACGACGGGATGCCTACCTTAACAGCGCGGTCTGCCAAGTTGCAAATGCAACCGGCCGCCGTCTCTGTCGGTGGGATTTACAGTGTAGCAGGCCTCCCACCACCGAAATGTCATTTCGACCCCTAATCTTCACGATTGCGTCTCGCAGTCGCCCCGATCGTGGGTCTCCGTGTTATTTCGGCTTGGCTACCTTACACGATGCGCGCGACCCCGAGTGCGCATTTGACTCAGTGTTCCTTCGCGTGTTCGACGAAGGCGCTGAGCGTGCTGATCAGGCGCATGTCCTCGATGTCGTGCGCGCGCGAGTTGAGCAACTCTTCGGTGCACACGAGATACGCCAGGCACCGTGCTCGGCTCACGGCCACGTTGAGTCGATGCCGCGAGAACAAGAACTCGGGACCACGCGGCATGTCCTCGCCACTCGAGGTGGTCATCGTGAAGAAGACGACCGGCGCCTCACGACCCTGGAACTTGTCCACGGTGCCCACCTGCACGCCGCGAAGGTCGTCGCGCCGTCCACACGCGTCGTCGATCAGTTTGACCTGGTCGTTATAGGGTGCCACCACCATGAAGTCCTTGGGCGTCAGCGTCGTGACGTCGCCATTCTGATTCGTCCACGAGGTGCCCATCATGGCGGTGATCTGCGCCAAGACGACGTCCACCTCCTCGGGGGCGCTCGTGGCACGACGAACGTGATGGGCGCGCAGCCAGCGCAGTCCCGTACCGAATTCGGTCGTCTGTTGCTCGCAGCAGTGGTTCGACGTCAGTCGACCTTCGTAGATCTGACGCGAGATGAAGTCGCACACGTGAGGGTGCATGCGCCACGTCTCCGAGATGAACACACCATGATCAGGTGGGACCGTGACGTGTTCGCCGAGGATGTGCTCGAGGACGCTCGCCCCAGAACGGCCCGGGTGCTCGGCCTTGGCGACCTGGGCGAGCTGGAGGGGATCGCCCAGCAGGAGCATGTTGCGGGCTCCACCGGTGGCCGCGACGGCGTCGGCCAGGGAGAGTTGCCCCGCTTCGTCGACCAGCAGAACATCGACGGGGAACTGACGCATCTCGGGACTCGCCCACAACCACGCGGTCGCGCCGATGAGGTTGTAGTCGTCGTCGGTGAGACTGCTCTTCTTCTTCGAATACGTGACTCCCCCCAGGGGCTCGCGCGGCGCGTCCAACCAGCGAAGTGCGCGCAGTTTGCTCGCGTCGCCTCGACGGTCGAAGACGTCCAGCGTCGCCCTCATCAGGTTGTCGATGGCGCCGTGACTCATCGCGAGGACCCCGACGCGCAAGCCCTGACCGATGAGGTGGTGAATGATGTGCGAGCCGCTGTAGGTCTTACCGGTCCCCGGGGGGCCCTGAATGGCGACGAAACTCTCGTCGAGGTGCTCGACCCAGCGGTAGATGGATTCGAGATCGTCGTCGAAGACGCCGCCGCGCGGCCCGTGACCCGGGCTGAACCGGGGTCGCTGCGCCGCGAGAAGGGCCATGGCCAGTCGTCCCGGGGCGCCGTGCTCATCGGGACCGAGGACCTGTCGCGCCAGGTCCTTGAGGGCGCCCGCCTTCGCCCCGGGTCGAAAGTGACGGTCCTTGATCAACGCGGCGGGAACCCCGCCGCGTTCTTCTTGGACCTTGCCCCAGCGCAGGGAGATCTCGCGACGCTCATAGTCGATGTCGGCGACGGTCGCGTGGCCGTAGGGCACGCCCACGCCGGCGTAGAGGACCTCGTCCTTCGCCTCGATCCCCTGATCGACGACCTGCTCGGGCCACGACAGGACCATCTTGGGCAACTTCTCGCGTCCCGCGGGCTCTTGCATCCCGAGGAGACTCAGGTTCGTGAGGTAGTCGAGATTGTCGTAGAGCATCGTGTAGTCGCCGTTGAGAGCCACGAACTTGGGCGTCACGTCGGCGGAGCGCTCCCGGCGCCAGTAGTTCAGGAGGTCGCCCAACAGGTGCTCGGGCGTGTCCGGCGCGAATTCGTGCAGGCGCTCGACGAGTTCGTCCGTGTCGAGTTCGTAGTCCTCTTGCTCCACGAGGGCGTCACGCCACGCCATGTCGGCGGGTCGCTGCGCGACGAGCCAGTCGCGCAGGGCCATCGTGGACCTCACGTCATCGCGGTTGTAGGCCGCGATGTTCTCCAGGAGCTGGTCGTCACCGCTGTCCATCCACTGCTCGTACTCCACGACGGCACCCGCTCCTTGCTCGATACCACCGGAGCGCACGAACTGCACGAGGTGTTCGAGGTGCTTGAGCCCGTAGGACTCGGTACCCACTCGCACCGCGTTCTTGGCGATGGTGAAGAGGTCGACGAAGAGCCCCGAGTCGACGAGTGACGCGAAGAGGTTCTCGTCGGGTGCGTCGCGCATCAGGCGTTCGATCGTCGAACGTTCCGTGTGGTTGTAGTGGTACACGTGCATGCCGGGGAATTGCGCGCGACGACGGGCGAAGAAGTCGACGAGCCCACTGATCATCTCTTGCTGCTCGGCCAAAGTGTGCGCCCAGCGCGCGTCGAACGTCCACTCGCCCGCGTCACTGCGGTAATAGAGACCCGCGAGGAACATCAACTCGTTCTGCGCCGACCAGAACGGATCACCCTCGAAATCGAAGAAGACGTCCCCGTCATCGGGCGCCGGCAGCAACTCGAAGCCGTGTCCGTAGACGGGGTCCTCACCGGGTTCGATGACCTCGAAGGCCGGCGGGTCGTCGGGGGCTTCGCGCGTCACCACCTGCAAGAGCGCCTGGCGGGTGAGGCGCGACAATTTCTCGTCGCGCACTTGCGCCACGGGCTCTTCGCGCCGTGACAGGGCCACCAGGGTGCGTACACCCGCGTTCTCCAACGCGTCACGTTCCGCGGGGCGTGAATTGGCGACGAAGGCCAGTGAGTCCTCCTCGCGCCACTGGCGTTCGCAGTGGCCCTGGAATTCGCAGTACTCACACGACTCACAGGGCTTGGGCCGTGTCGCCGCCGTGACTTCCTCGGACAGGAGGTTGCTCAACTGACGGCGCAGTCGGCGCCAGTAGGGCAGGAACTCCTCGACCATCAGTGCCTGAGTAGTACCCGACCCCAACCAGATATGCATCTGGCGCGGTGGCGCACCGACGAGCGCCTCGATGGCTTCGGCGTAGAAGCACAATTGCAGGACGTGCCCGGGCTTGGCCTGGGACCGGGTCAGCTTGGCGTCCACCGGCTCGTACGTCGCGTAGCCGCTGGTCGATACCTCGTTCCTGACCAAGAAATCCGCGATGCCCCTGATGCCCTCGTGGACGAAGGGCATCTGGTAGATGACGTCGTAACCCAACTCGAGTGGATTGCCCACTCGCTGCACCCACTCGGTGAAGGATTCCCCCCGATTACGACCTGGCACCTCGTAGACCGATTTGCCGAGCGATTCGTAGTCGTCGAGGCAGTTCGCCTCGTGCTCGTTACCCTTTTCCACGAGGATCTCGGCCAAGGAGTTCAGCACGGTGGGGGCCACGCTCAACTGGCCCGCCTCCACACGCGAGTTGAGCGTGAGGTAGTGGGCACACCCCAACCAGGCGGTGATCTTCGACGGGGTGAGGAGACGATCGGACATGGCAACTTTCGACGCGGGGACGCACCCGAGTGTGCCCCATGGTTATGACATTACGAGGGCGGTCCGTCGCCGCGAAGGACGACGTCGAGCGCCTCGTCGTGACTCACGGCTACCCCCACGACCGCGTCACCGGGCTCGATGCCGCGCCCCGGGCTCGAAGAGGAGCTCCCTGAGGAGGCCCGAGTGCGAGGAGGACGGTCGCCGCGACCGCCGGCGCGGCCGTCTACAGCTTCTCGGCCAGCGAGGTCAACAGGTGGCGCAGGCGGGTCCTCTGGTCCTCGGCGGCGTCGGGTCCCGAGCCCCCGGGTGATCGGCGGTTCGCCAGCGCCGCCCCTCGTGCGAAGAGGTCGTCGAAGTCGCCGAGGGACGGCTCCTCGCCCACCACCTCCGACAGGGACCGACCCTCGCGAATCGCACGTCCCACGAGGCCGCCGGCGATCTCGTGGGCCTGGCGAAAGGGTGTGCCGTGGGCCACCAGTCGTTCCGCCACGTCGATTGCCACCAATAACGGATCGTCGGCCGCGGCGGCCGCGGCCTCGACGTGAAACCTCATCGATCGATACGCCCCGTCCATCGCCGCCAAGACCAACACCACTTGGCGCACCGAGTCGAACAGGGGCTCCTTGTCCTCTTGGAGGTCGCGGTTGTACGAGAGGGGCAAGCCCTTCAAGGTAACCAGGAGTCCGGTGAGGTTCCCGACCAGTCGCCCGCTCTTGGCGCGCGCGAGTTCCGCGACGTCGGAGTTCTTCTTCTGGGGCAGCATCGACGAGCCGGTGGTGAAGTCATCGCCCAACGTGGCGAAATCGAATTCCGACGTGGTCCACAAGACGAGCTCCTCGCCCATGCGCGAGAGGTGCACGCCGAGTAGCGCGATGTCAAAGAGCGACTCGACCACGAAGTCGCGGTCCGAGACCGCGTCCATGGAATTGGCGAAGGGTTCGTCAAAGCCCAGCAACGTCGCCGTCACCGCGGGCGCGATGGGTAGCGAGGTGCCCGCCAGGGCCCCGGCGCCCAGTGGTGACACGTTGAGACGACGACGCGCGTCGAAGAGGCGATCGACGTCGCGCGCGAGACTGAAGGCGTGGGCCTGGAGGTGATGGCTCAACAGCACGGGCTGCGCGCGCTGCAGATGGGTGTAGCCGGGCAGGTACGCCTCGGGATACTTCTCGCCCACGTGGATCAAGGTGTCGGCGAGACGAAGGGTCTGTCGCGCGATCTCGGTGAGGGCGTCGCGGGTGAAGAGTCGAAGCGTCGTCGCGACCTGGTCGTTGCGACTGCGCGACGTGTGGAGCTTGGCGCCGACCGCGCCCGCGAGTTCGGTGGCCCGACGCTCGATGGCCATGTGGATGTCCTCGTCGTTGGCGTGACGCTCGAAGGTCCCCTGGTCGAACTCCCCCTTGATCGTCGCCAGGGTCGCGCACAGGGTCTCGCACTCCTCGTGGGTGAGCAGGCCCGCCGACTCGAGACCACGCGCGTGCGCCACGGAGCCCTCGATGTCGTGGGCGAAGAGGACGTGGTCGAAGGAATAACTCTCCGAGAGGTCCCACAGCGTCTGATCCATCGCCGACGAGAAGCGGCCCGCCCACAGGGTCATGATCGCGGCGGCGTGGCGTTCTTGGCGCCCTGGCGCGCGGCCCAGGTCTTGACGCCCAGGCCGTAGATCTTGACGAAACCCTCGGAGTCGGCGTGGGCGAAACTGTCCTCGGCGTCGTAGGTCGCCAACGCGTAGTCGTAGAGGGCGCGGGGGCTGCGACGTCCGACGATGCGCATCATGCCCGGCGCCTCGAAGTGCAGACGCACGTCACCGGTGACGTGGGTCTGGGTCTCGGCGATGAAAGCGTCGAGGGCCTCCTTCAGGGGCGAGAACCACATGCCGTCGTAGACCAGTTCGGCCCAGCGCGACTCCAACCGGGCCTTCTCGTGGTGCAGGTCGCGCTCGAGCACGAGGTCCTCGAGGTCCGCGTGGGCCGCGATCAGCGCCAGCGCGGCCGGGCACTCGTAGACCTCGCGCGACTTGATCCCCACGCGACGGTTCTCCACCATGTCGATGCGCCCGTAGCCGGTGGCGCCCGCGCGGTCGTTGAGGATCTTGATGAGATCCGCCAGGGGCATCTCGACGCCGTCGATGGCGACGGGTACGCCCGCCACGAAGCTGATGGTCAACTGCACCGGTTGATCCGTGCGCACCCGCGTCAGCGTCATCGGCTCCTCGGGGGGCGTGGCCCACGGGTCCTCCATCGCGCCGCACTCGATGGCGCGACCCCAGAGGTTCTCGTCGATGGAGTAGATCTTGTCCTTGGTGGCCTTGATGGGGATGTCCCACTTCATCGCGAAGTCCACCGAGTCCGCGCGCGTCATGCCCCAGTTGCGCGCCGGTGCCAGGACTTCGAGGTCGGGCGCGAGCGCGTGCGTCCCCACTTCGAAGCGGACCTGGTCGTTGCCCTTGCCCGTGCAGCCGTGGGCGACGGCCTGCGCGTTGAACTTGCGCGCCTGGTCGACCAGGTGGCGCACGATCACCGGTCGCGACAGTGCCGAGACCAGGGGGTACTTGCCCTCGTAGCGAGAATTGGCCGCGATGGCCAGGGCGCAGAAATCGTTGGCCATCTCGTGGCGAGCGTCCACCACCACGCACTCGATCGCTCCCGCGGCCAGGGCGCGCGCGCGGATGTCCTCGAAGCTCTCGGTGGTGTCGGCGTCTTGACCCACGTCGACCAGGACGCACACGACTTCGACGTCCCACTCCTCGATCATCCATCTCACGGCCACCGACGTGTCGAGACCTCCGCTGTATGCCAGAACGACGCGCTTCATCACTTTCTTCCCTTCTTCGAGCCCGAGACGTCCTCGAGTCCCGCCAAACCACGAAATTCCTTGACCAACGCGGCCCCGCCGCGGCGCTCGTCGGCGATCACGAGGATCGTGTCGTCTCCGGCGATCGAACCCAGCACCCCGTCGAGGGCGCTACGGTCCAGGGCCGAGGCGACCACGTGGGCGCACCCCGGCGGCGTGCGGATCACCACGAGGTTGCCCGAGCAGTCGACCGAACCGACCCACTCGCCCATCATCCGGCGCAGGTGGTCCACGGGAGCCGCCGAGACGGTGGGGGCCGAGGCGATCACGATGCGTCGCGAGCCGTGCAGGTCGCGCACCTTGATGGTGCCTAAGTCCTGGAGGTCACGCGTGACCGTGGCCTGCGTGGCGACGATGCCCTCGGACTTGAGTCGTGTCACCAGTTGCGCCGCGGTCGAGATCACCTCTCTCTCCAACAGGTCGCTGATCCGGTGCTGTCGTTGCGTCTTGGTCATTTCTCTTCCTTCATCCAACGTAGGACGCCGCGCATCGCGGAGCGCCGGTGAAACACCTGTCGCCACACGAGCGACGCCGGTGAGTCGAGGACCTCATCGGTGATCTCGTCACCGCGGTGCGCGGGTAGACAGTGCAACAGCACCGCCGAGGGATTCGCGCGCGCCATGAGTTCACTGGTGACCCGAAACGCCGCGAGGTCGACGCGCCGCTGGGCCGTCTCCTCCTCGAAGCCCATGGAGACCCACGCGTCGGTGTAGACGGCGTGCGCCCCCGCTACCGCCCCCTGCGCCGAGTCGCTCAGGCGTAGCGTGCCCCCGCCGCGCACCGCGTGGGGATCCTCGAGCCCTCCCGGCGTCAACTGATAGCCGTCGGGTGCGCCCACCGTCACGTCGGCGCCCAGGCGCAAGAGGGCGACCGCGAGCGAGCGCGTGACGTTGGTCGCGTCACCCACGTAGGCGACCTTGAGCTGCGCCAGTCCAGCGACGTCACCGCCGCAGAAGTGTTCGGCCAACGTCAACACGTCGGCGACGGCCTGGGTCGGATGCGCGACGTCACTCAAGAGGTTGATCAGCGACATCTGTTCGCGCGTGGCCGCCGCGATTCGCGCGAAGACCTCGTGATGGCGTACGCGGGCCGCGCAGATGGCGTAGGTCTGCGCCAGGGTGCGCCCGACGTCCTCGGCCGACTCTCGCGTGTCCAGACCGATCTCCTCATCGGAGAAGAAGGTGGTGAAGCCGCCCATCTCACTCACCGCGCTCGAGCTCGCGGCGCGGGTGCGCAGGCTCGGACGTTCGAACACCAGCGCGACGCCCTGACCCGACAGCGTCGTGTCGTCGAAGGGCCCGCGGGCCAACTCGTAGATCCGTGCGAGGTCCTCGTCACTGGTCTGCTCAATGGTGGTGAAGAATCGGCTCACGCCACTACCTCCGTCGTCGGGGCCTTCGCGTCGAGCACGTCACGCAACGCGTGCGGGCGCGTGCCGTTGGCCAGAACCACGCGCTGCGCGCCCGCGCCGAGCGCGTCGAGCGCGGCGGTCATCTTCGGGCGCATCCCGTCGCGCGCCGCGCCCGAGTGGATCATCTGTTGGACCCGTGACGCGCTGACGTGGGTCACGACACTGTCGGCGTCGTCGGGGTCCGTGCGCAACTGGTCGACGTCACTCAAGAGGACGAGGGTCTCGGCGTGCACGGCGCCCGCCAGGGCGCCGGCGACGACGTCGGCGTTGCAGTTGAGTGCTTGGCCCCCCTCGTCGACCCCCACGGGGCTCACGATCGGTACCAGTGCCCCACGCCACAGGTGCTCGACCACCGCGGGATTGACCGTGGCCACCGTGGCCGCGCGGTCCCAGGGCGCCCCGAGCGATCGACCGGTGATGAGTCCCGCGTCCGCCCCGTTGAGGCCCACGCAGGCGAGCCCCGCGTGAGAGAGCGCACTCACCAACGCCAGGTTCACCGAGGCCAGCGCCATCGCCACGAAGTCCATGGTCTCGTCCGAGGTGATGCGCAGACCCTCGTGGAACTCACTCGTGAGGCCCACGAGCGCCAGTAACTCGGCGATCTGGGGGCCCCCACCGTGAACGACGAGGACCTCGTGGCCACTCGACACCAACGCACCCAGGTCGTCGGCCAAGGCCCTCAGTAGCGCACTCGTTGGACGCAGGTCGTCGAGCGCGTGCCCGCCCATCTTCACCACCAGGCGCGTCACGGCGTCACCCCGCTCAGGGGAAGCCCGAGCGTCTCGTCGCGGCGCGTCGCGACGTTCCAGGCCTGGATGGCTTGACCGGCCGCGCCCTTGATGAGATTGTCGAGCGAGCTCATAGCGACCAACCAACCGGTGCGCTCATCGACCCGGGCTGAGACGAAGCAGAGGTTCGAACCCACGGGGTCCTTGAGCGTCGGCGGTTCCGGCGTGACCACCACGAAGGGGTCGTGGGCGTAGGTGTCGCGCAGGATCTCGAGGGCCTCGTCACTGGTCATCGCGCTCACCACGCGCGCGTAGGCGCTCACGAGCATCCCCCGGGCCACCGGCACCAGGTGCGGCGTGAAGAGCACTTCGGCGTTGATCTCACGCTGTATCTCGATGGTGTGGCGATGCGACAGCAGGCCGTACGCCTCGGCGTTGGACGCCAGGCGTGCGAAGTGCAGGCGCTCGCTCGTCGCGCGCCCGGCGCCCGACACCCCCGAGAGCGCGTTCACCACGATGCCCGTCGACGCCACCAGACCCCGGTCGAGGAAGGGGCCGAGCGCCAGGGACGACGCGGTCGGGTAGCAGCCCGGCACGGCGATCAATTCGGCACCCACCAACTCGTCGCGGTGCCGCTCCACCAGCGCGTAGACGGCGTCGGCCAGCAGTTCCGGTGCCCGGTGCGCCGAGGCGTACCACTCGTCGTAGTCCGCGGCGTCGCGCAGGCGAAAGTCCGCCCCGAGGTCCACCACCGTCACGCCGCGGGCGCGTAGTTCGGGCACGACGTCTTGACTCTTGCCGTGGGGCAACGCGATGAAGGCGACGTCGACCTCGTGGTCGAACACGCTCGACGTGGCGTCGAAGACGAGCCGGGGGTAGAGACCGGCCAACGCCGGCGCGTGGGCGCTCACGGGGCGGCCCGCGTTGGACTCACCGGTCGCCACGACCACTTCGAGGTCCGGGTGCGCGCCGGCCAGGCGCAGTACCTCGAGGCCGGCGTAACCAGTCGCTCCGATGACGGCAATTCTCATCTTGACATTTTATGCATACCGTCAAGTAAAAATGCAACAGCGGAATCGACGTCTACACTTGATGGGTGACTCGACGAGGCTGGCTGCTCTTCAGTGCGATGGCGGTGCTCTGGGGCATCCCCTACCTCCTCATCCGCGTGGCGGTGCGCCAACTCGATCCCGGGGTGCTGGTCCTCGCGCGAACGGGACCAGCGTCGCTGTTGCTCGTGCCCATCGTCACGCACCAGCGCTCGTGGCCCTCCCTGGTCAAGAACCTCAAGTGGATCGTCGTCTTCGGCGCCGCCGAGTTCGGGGTCCCGTGGTACTTGATGGCCACCGCCGAGCGCCACATCACCAGTTCGCTCACCTCGTTGATCATCTGCGCCGTCCCACTGTTCTCGGTCGTGATCGGGCGCTTCACGAGTGCTCACGAGCCGATCGGACCGCGACGCCTCGCCGGGCTCCTGGCGGGCGCCGCGGGAGTGCTGCTCCTGGTCGGGCTGGACCTGCGAGGCGGCTCGCTCACCTGGATCGGGATGATGTTGATCGTGTGCGTCGGCTATTCCATCGGCCCCCTCGTCCTGGCGACCAAATTGCGCGACGTCGACGGACCGGCCGTCGTGTGCGGGGCCACGGGGGTCGTCGCGCTGGCGTGGATCCCCTACGACCTGCTGCACTGGCCCACGCGCGTCTCGGGCGAAACCTGGTCCTCGGTCGGCGTCCTGTCCGTCTTTTGCACCGCGGGGGCGTTTCTGGTGTTCTTCGAACTCATCAAGGTGGTCGGGTCCAGCCGGTCGGTCGTCGTGGTCTACTCCAACACCGCCCTGGCGGTCATCCTCGGCGTCGTCGGGCTGCACGAACCCTTCACCATCGGCATCGCCCTGGGTTTCCCGCTGATCGTCCTGGGTTCGTACCTAGCGACCACCGTCGTGGGCGGCGCGAAGGACGCGCGCCGACACGCGGACCTCGCCGTCAACGACTAGCCAGATCGCGTTCTCGTCGCTCACGAGTTCGACCGCGTGACCCTCCTCGACGGGTCCGTGGTGGATCACGTCCACCTCGTCGACCGGCGTATCGACCACTTCGGCGACCGCCTGCCACACCGCGGCGTTGTTGACGTGACCGATGACGTCGAGATCAGCGCGGCGCAGCGGCCAGGGTCGACGCGACGCACCCTCGGACGGCGCGCTGAGCGGCACCCGGCCCGAGACCCGCCGACCCATCATGGCCTCACCGAAGATCTCGTGGAACGTCTGGGGGATACGCACCGGGAAGCCACGCGGGTCGACCGGCACCCACAGCGACGCCGCTTCGATGACCAGGTGTCCGTTGGCGTAGACGTTGGTCCGTCGTTCCGCCCACGCGGCCCCCACGCCCGAGCAGAACGTGGTCAGGCGCAGCCGGTCGTAGATCACCGGCCAGGGGCCGACGCGGCGAAGCGAGGTGCGCCGCGCGAGCCACAGCGCGTCCGTCACGATGCCGCAGTCCTCCCAGTCCTCGGTCGCCGCGTCTTGGAGGGCTCGCGCCACGCCGTCCAGACGCCAGGAACTCGAGGGCAGGGCCTCACTCAGGCGCACCAGGGAGTCGATCGAGAAGCGCCGCCCCGCCGTGGGCTCACTCACGTACTCGCGCTGCTCGCTCACCCCTCGGACCATCTAGGACCTCAGTTCGGCGCCCAACGCGCGCGCGGCGTCGATCAGTGCGTCGCGCGCGCGCGCCACGTCGGCCTCGCTCATGGTCGTGGTGGCCGACGAGAAGCGCACGTTGTAGGCCAGGGACCGCGCACCCGCCGGCACGTGCTCGCCCCGGTAGACGTCGAAGAGGGTCACGTCCTCGACGAACTCCGAGGCGGCCATGAGCACCTCGGCGAGGTCGACGGCGTGCACCTCTTGCGCCACGACGAAGGCCAGATCGACGATCGCCGCCGGGTAACGACTGGGCACGGTGACGAATTGATCGGCTTCGGCGTCGAGCGCGAGGTCGACCAGCACGTCGAGGTCGAGGTCGAGCACACCCAGCCGCCGCCGCGGCGCCGCCGCGGCGAGCGCGTCGACGAGCGCGGGATCGACCTCGCCCACGAAACCCACCCGCCGATTGGTGCCGCGTTCGATCAGGTGCGCCGTTCTCGTCGGGTGCAATCCGCGCGGCACGTCGTCGAAGGAGCGCACCACCACGTCGTGGATCCCCAGACGACCGGCCAGCGCCGCCCACGTCGCGACCGCGGTGCGCGCATCATCACCGACGCGTCCCATGACCACGCTGAAGCGTTCGTTCTCCTGGGGCAGCGCCAGCGACACCGCGCCACGGACGCCACCGCGCGTGCGACGAGGGGCCGCGGCCACGTCGGGGTGCAAGAACACGTTGCCCAACTCGCCCAGCATCACGTCGCCCAATCCGCGTTCGGCGTTGCGGGCCCAGGCGCGCACCAGGCCCACCAGCAGCGAGGACCGCATCACCGACTCCTCGGCGGCGAGTGGATTGGTGATCCGCACGCGGGGTTGCTCGGGGGCGAGGAGGTCGAAGTCGTCGTCGCTACCCAGGGTGGGCGTCCACGATTCGTGCACCCCCAGGTCCACCATCGCGTCGCGCAGGCGCCGCCGGATCCGCTGACGATCGCTCAGGGCACCCGGCGCGGACCACGCGGGCGTGCGTCGGGGCAGGCGCGAGTAGCCGTAGAGGCGAGCGATCTCCTCGATCACGTCCGCGCGCCCGGCGGCGCCGGTGCGCACGTCCAGACGCGCGCTCGGCGCGGTCACCCGCCACGGTCCGTCGCCGCTCACCTGGAAACGAAGACCCTCGAGAATGGCGCGCACGTCGGCGGGATCGAGGTCCACCCCCAGCGCACGCGCGAGGTCGCCGTCGCGTAGCGTCACCGTCGGTGCGGGGGCGACCACGCCCGCCACGTCGAGCGGTGCCGCCATCCACACCACGTCAGGATTGCTCTCGCGCAGTAGCGCCACGAAGCGCCCCACCGCCGTCAACGCCAACTCGGGGTCCACGCCACGTTCGAAGCGATTCGACGCTTCGGAACGAAGGGCGTGGCGCTTGGAGGAACGCGCGATGGTCATGGGGTCGAAGAACGCCGCTTCGAGCAGCACGTCGGTCGTCGTCGCGGAGATCTCGCTGGCGGCGCCGCCCATGATGCCCGCGAGTCCCAGGACCCGGTCGTCACCGTCGACGATGACGCAGTCCTCGCCGGTGTCGCCCAGCCCTCGGCCCGGTTGGGCCAGGACGCGCACGACACCGTCGAGCGTCGTGAGGACCTCGCCGATGCGCGCGCGTCGCGCGCGCAGGGCGCGACCGGCGACGTGCGCCGCGTCGTAGGGGTGCGTCGGCTGACCCAGTTCCAGCATGACCAGGTTCGACGCGTCCACGACATTGGAGATGGGGCGCATCCCCGCCAGGGTCAGTCGCCGCGCCAGGTGCGCCGGTGAGGGGCCGACCACGACGTGTCGCAGCACCGACACGGTCAGTCGTCCGCAGAGGTCGGGGTCGTCGATCCGCGCGGCGGCGAAGCTCGAGGAGTCCTCGGTCGCGTCGGGCACGGCCAGCGCCGGGTCGCGCAAGGGCCGTCCCAGGCGGGTGGCGAGGTCTCGCGCGACGCCGAGCACGCTCCACGCATCGGGGCGATTGCCCTCGACGGAGATATCCAGCACCACGTCACGCGCGACGCCCAGGGCGCCCAGCAGGGGTTGCCCCACTTCGGGCGCGATCACGTCATCCAGGAGGTAGAGCCCCTCGTGATCGTCACTCAGTCCAAGCTCTCGCGCCGAGCAGAGCATGCCGTTGGACGTGACGCCGCGCATCTTGCGCGCGGCGATCTCAAATCCTCCGGGCAGCACCGCCCCCACGGGGGCGAGGGGCACGTGATTGCCCACGGCGAAGTTCGTCGCACCGCAGACGATCTCGAGGGGACCGTGGCCGGCGTCCACCGTGACCAGGCGCACGCGATCCGCACCTTCGATGGCGCGGATCGCGTCGATACGCGCGACGACCACGTCCTCGAGGCCCTCCCCCACGTTTTCGACACCTTCGACCACCAGTCCGAGGTCGTCGAGGATGCCGGTGAGTTGCGCCACCGACTCGGGGAGGTCGACGAACTCGGTGAGCCACGACAGGGGGATCTTCACGAGAACTGCCTCAAGAAGCGAACGTCGTTGTCGATGAGCGCGCGCATGTCCGCGATCTGGTGGCGCATCTGCGCGCAGCGATCGATGCCGAAGCCGAAGGCGAAGCCACTCCATTCGTCACCGTCGACACCCACGGCCTCGAGCACGGCCGGGTCGAGCATGCCGCACCCGCCGAGCTCGATCCAACCGGTCTGCGAGCACGTGCGACAGCCCTGTCCGCGGCAGATGGTGCAGGTGATCTCGAATTCCGCGGAGGGCTCGGTGAAGGGGAAGTAGGCCGGACGCAACCGCGAGGAGATGTCGGGACCGAAGTAGGCGTGGGTGAAGGTCTCGATCACGCCCGCCAGGTCGGCGAAGGCGATGCCGCGATCGACCACGAGCCCCTCGATCTGGTGGAACGCCGCGAGATGGCGAGCGTCAGGGGTGTCGCGCCGGTAGCAGCGTCCGGGCATCACGCTGTGGATCGGCAACGCCCCCTCGAGGACGGCTCGCTCCATGAGATGGATCTGCGTCGGTGAGGTGTGCGTGCGCAACACCACCGTCTCGGGCTCGCCGAGGTCGACGTAGAAGGTGTCCCACATCCCGCGCGCCGGGTGCGCGGGAGGGATGTTGAGGGCCTCGAAGTTGTACCAGTCGCTCTCGACCTCGGGTCCGTCAGCGACCACGAAACCCATGGCCACGAAGACGTCCTCGAGTTGGCGCTGGGTCGCCGCGACGATCCCGGGATGACCCGCGGCCAAGGGGACCCGGACCTGCGTGACGACGACGTCTCCCAGGTCCAGTCGATCGGCCTCGAGCGCCTGGGCGCGCGCGAGCGCCTCAAGGACCCCGCGGCGGGCCGCGAAGGCCTCGTCGATCCGTCGTCGGACCTCTTGGAGTTGGGCCCCGGCCGCCTTGCGTTCCTCGGGCGCCAACCCTCCCAGGGACTTCTGCAGGGCCGAAAGGATCGACCGTTTGCCCACGATGTGGGGCTCCTGCTGCGTCAGTTCAGCCAACGTGGTCACCTCGTCGATGCGCGCGAGGAGTGAAGCGGCGTGAGCCGACAGCTCGGCGAGGGGCGACGTCGTCATATCGCCCAAGGCTACGAGGTTCTCAGGCGCAAGTGGTGTCGCCTCGCTGGCGCAAGGCCTCAAAGGCGATCAGTGAGGCCGCCACTCCGGCATTGAGCGACTCCGATCGGCCCACCATGGGGATGCTCAACGCCGCGTCGCAACGCGCGACGGCCCCCTCATCGAGACCCGTCGCCTCGTTGCCGATCACCACCGCGCAGGCGCCGGACAAGTCGGCCGCTCGATAGGGAGTCCCCCCGCGCACCACGGTGGCGAAGGTGCGCACCCCGCGGGCCGCGAAGTGCGACAGCGTCGCCTCGAGCGATGCGACGACCAGGGGTACGTGAAAGACCGCGCCGGCCGAGGCTCGCAGCGTCTTGGGATTGAACGGGTCCACGCAGTCGCCGCTCAGCACGACCGCCACCGCCCCCGCCGCCTCGCCCGAGCGGATGATGGTCCCGGCGTTACCGGGGTCGCGCACGTTGTCGAGCACCAGGACCAGACCCGGCGCACGCACGTCGGCCAGCTCGCTCAGTGTGAAACGGACGGTGGCCAGCAACGGTTGGGGTGTCTGGGCGTCCGCGATCCGTTCCAGCACCCCCGGCGCCAGCGTGACGACGCGCACGTGGGCGCGTCGAACCCGGGCGAGCAGGTTCGCCACGTCGTCGTGCTCGGTCCTGGCGCCATCGACGAACACGGCCTCGAGCGCCGCCTCACCATCGAGCGCCGCCTCGAGGAGATCGGGTCCCTCGATGACGCAGACGCCCTCGTCCCAGCGCTCACGCCGCTTGGTGATGAGGCGTCGGAGTCGACGCACACTCGGGTGGGTCGACCCCAACTCCTCGATCAGGACGACCTACTTCGACAGCGCGGCGCTGGCCTGGGCCACCAAGACGGCGAAGGCGGCGGCGTCGTTGACGGCCAGATCAGCCAGCATGCGCCGGTCGACTTCGATACCGGCGGCGTTGAGCCCCGCAATGAAGCGGCTGTAGCTCACGCCGTGCAGACGGGTGCCGGCGTTGATGCGCTGAATCCAGAGCCGGCGCATGTCCCCCTTGCGAGCGCGTCGGTCGCGGAAGGCGTAGACGCCGGCGTGCTGCACGGCCTGGTTGGCCGCGCGGAACGTACGGCTGCGGTCACCGTAGTAACCCTTGGCCTCTTCGAGAATTGCCTTGTGGTGCTTCTTGGCGTTGACCGCCCTCTTGACACGTGCCATGTGAGTTCCTCTTTCCTAGATTTCCTAGAGACCCATCAATTTCTTGATGTTCTTCTCGATGCCGGGTGAAAGGTCGGTCTCGCGACCCAGACGACGGGTGCGCGTGGACGACTTGGTCTCCATCAGGTGGCCACGGAACGCCTGACGGCGGCGCAACTTCCCCGTACCCGTGATCTTGATGCGCTTCTTGGCACCACTGTCGGTCTTCATCTTGGGCATTTCAACTCTCCTCTTGCGATTCGTGGGTCGCGGCGCTCGCCTCGACCACCGGTGCTGCGGTGTCTCCTGCGGCCGACTCCTCGTCGGCCTTCACTGCTTCGGCCTTGGCCTTGGCCTTCTTATCGGGGCCGAGGACCATGATCATGTTGCGTCCGTCGAGCTTGGCGGCCGATTCGACCTTGGCGATATCGACGAGCTTCTCGACGATGCGGTCCAGGATCTTCTTGCCCAACTCGGGGTGCGCGGACTCGCGACCACGGAACATGATGGTGATCTTCACCTTGTGACCTTCGCTCAAGAACTTCTCCACGAGGCGCGTCTTGGTGTCGAAGTCACCGGGGCCGATCTTCGGTCGGTACTTCATCTCCTTGACGCCGACGTTTTGGGTCTTGCGCCGCGACTCCTTCGCCTTCTGCGCCTCATCGAACTTGAACTTCCCGTAGTCCATGATGCGACAGACCGGTGGCTGCGCCGTGGGGGCGATCTCCACCAGGTCGAGGTCGAGGCTACGAGCCAACGTCAACGCTTCACGCGTCGTCGTCACACCTCGCTGGTTCCCCTCATTATCGATGAGGCGAACCGACTCGACGCGAATGCGTTCGTTGACGCGGTGGTCTCCAGGCACTGTTGCGATAGCGGACTCCTTGCTCTTCGCGACGCCGTTCTGGCGTCGCCACGGCAAGCGAGGCGTAACAAACCCGTTGACCCGACGCACCCCTGTGCTCAGGTGGAGGTTGGCGACCAACCTCGCTTGCTGTGAACTGCCCCGCAAGGCTATCAGACCGCGGCCCCCCGGCGGGGCACCACCGGCTCCCACCACCGCGCAGGCGCCCTCGGCGTGGGACGCATTCCGGGCACCCCGGGGCACCCGGGGCCCTCGAGGTCCTCGCGGGGCGCCACCCGGGTCCCCACGGCGGGGTCGCGAACCGGACGCCTCGCGCGCGCCCACTACCTTGGTGGGATGACCGATGAGACCCACGACGCCGAGGCCGAGGCCGAGGCGCAGATCGCGTTTCTGCGCGAGACCCCCGCGGCGGACCTGCTCGCCAACCACTTCTTCGTCCTCGCCCAGTGGGCGGCCGTGCACCTGGCCTCCACTCCCGCCGACCTCGGGGGCGCCCAATTGGTCATCGACGCCATGTCCGCCATGCTCGAAGCCGGCGACGAACGGCTGGGGGCGAATCTTCCCCTGTATCGCAGCGCCCTCGCCGAGATCCAGCAGGTCTTCGTACGCGCCACGCGCGCGACCGAGCCAACGTCCGGCGAGGAGCAGTCCTAGGCTTTGACCAGGTCTTGCGCCTCGTCGTAACCGCGCATCCCCACCCGGCGCCGGGCCCTCACCGTCGCGCCGACGTCGACGCGACGAGAGCCGTCGGCGATGCTCACGCAGTGGAAGTAGAACTCGCGCCCGCGCGCGTCGCGCACGAGTCCGTCACCGCGGGCCTCGTCAAAGGCAACCACCACCGCCTCGAAGGTCACGACGCGAAGGCGCCCTGACGGAGCAGATTCACCATCTCCAACGCGGTCTGGGCGCACTCGCGGCCCTTGTTGGTGTGATCGGGCAGGGAACGCCGCAGGGCCTGGTCCACCGTGTCGGTGGTCAACACGCCGAACACCACGGGGACCCCCGTCGCCAGTTGCACGTCCTGGACCCCGCGGGCGCACTCACCGGCCACGACGTCGTAGTGCCCGGTATCACCACGAATGACCGCGCCCAGCGTGATGATCACGTCGACCTTCTCGCCCAGGGCCAAGCCCCGGGCGACGAGGGGAAGCTCGAACGCACCCGGCGCCCAGGCGATCGTGATGTCGTTACGGTCCACGCCGTGCTCGCGCAGGAGGTCCAGGGCGCCGTCGATCAAGCGGGTGGTCACGCCACCGTTGAAGCGACCGCACGCCAGGGCGACGCGCACGCCGCGTCCCTCGAGGGGGCCCACCAGATACTGACCGACGCCCTCGCGCAGCCTCTCCTCGACCGCGGGGTCGAACTCGGTCGCGTCACTCGATGTCATCAAGGCCCTCCAGCAGGTGTCCCATGCGCTCGCGCTTCGTGCGCAGGTAGTCGATGTTGAACGGGGTCGGACGGCTCTCGAGCGCGACGCGCTCGACGATGTCGAGTCCGAAGCCTTCGAGGCCCCCGTATTTGGTCGGATTGTTGGTCATCAGACGCATCGAGGTGACCCCGAGGTCGACCAGGATCTGCGCACCGATCCCGTACTCGCGACTGTCGATGGGCAGGCCGAGCTCGAGGTTGGCGTCCACCGTGTCGACGCCGCTCTCCTGGAGCGCGTAAGCGCGGATCTTGTGGCCCAGTCCGATACCACGGCCCTCGTGTCCACGCAGGTAGACCACGACTCCGGCACCTTCGGCGGCCACCTTCGCCAGGGCGGCCTGCAACTGGGGACCGCAATCGCACCGCAGTGACCCCAGGGCGTCGCCGGTGAGGCATTCGGAGTGCACGCGTACCAACACGTTGTCCAGGCCCTCGATGTCCCCGTAGACGAGGGCCATGTGCTGCTCCGCGTCGAGCACGCTCTCGAAGACCACCGCTTGGAACTCGCCGTGCTCCGTGGGCAGGGCCGCCTCCGCGACGCGTCGGACCAACTTCTCGTGGTGGCGCCGGTAGCGGATGAGATCGGCGATGCTCACCAGGGGCAGGCCGTGCTCCGCGGCGAAGACCTCCAACTCGGGCAGGCGGGCCATGTCGGACTTGTCCCTGGTCACGATCTCGCACAACACGCCCGAGGGGTACTTACCCGCGAGGCGGCACAGGTCCACCGTGGCCTCGGTGTGGCCCGCGCGCTTGAGCACGCCGCCGGGGCGATAGCGCAGGGGAAAGATGTGGCCCGGACGATTGAGGTCGGTGGGTAGCGTGGCCGGGTCGATCAGCGCGCGCACCGTGGCCGCGCGGTCGCCCGCCGAGATGCCCGTCGTGGTGCCGTGGCGGTAGTCGACGGTGACCGTGAACGCCGTGCGCTGGGCTTCGGTGTTGGCGACCACCATCAGCGGGAGGTCGAGTTCGTCGGCGCGGGCCGCCTCGAGGGGCACGCAAAAGACCCCCGACGTGTACTCGAGGTAGAACGCCATGGACTCCGCCGTCACGTCTTCGGCGGCCATGATCAGGTCACCCTCGTTCTCGCGGTCCTCGTCGTCGACCACCACGACCATTCCACCGCGGCGCAACTGTTCGATCGCCTCTTCAATGCTCGACAACGCCATCAGACCTCCAGATCCATTCGTACATCTTCCTCGAGACGGCGCACGTCGCTGAAGCGCGCGCGTCGCAGGGCGTCCATGCTCGGCGTGGACAGACCCGCCAAGGCACCGCGACCGCTCGCCGACCCCGCCCAAGCCGGCGCGACGTACCACACGACGTGGTTGACCAGTCCGGCGTCGAGGAACTCGCTCGCCACCGTCGCGCCGCCTTCGACCAGCACCTGCAAGATATCGTGCGCGCCGAGCTCGTTGAGCACCGCACCGAGGTCGCCGCTGCGCTCCCAGCACGGGTGCACCCGCGCCCCGGCGGGCGCGTGCCCGAGGACGACGCGCAGTGGCTCCAGGGTGACCCCGTCGAGTCGCGCGGTTAGTTGGGGGTCGTCCGCACGCACCGTCTGCGCGCCGACGAGCACGGCCTGGCTCTGCGCGCGCACCACGTGCGCGTCGCGGCGAGCCGCCTCGCCGGTGATCCACTGGCTCGAGCCGTCGCCCATCGCCACCATGCCGTCGAGGGTCGCGGCGATCTTCAAGACCACGTAGGGGCGCCCGGTCACGCGGTGCCACAGGTACGGTGCCAGCTGCGCGCGCACCGCCTCGAGCTCGACGCCGACGTCGACCGCCAGCCCCGCGTCGCGCAGGGCCGCGACGCCGCCACCGGCCACGCGCGGGTCGGGGTCGAGCGTGCCCACCACCACCCGTTCGATCCCCGCGTCGATGATGGCGTCGACGCAGGGACCGGTGCGTCCGACGTGACAGCAAGGCTCCAGGGTCACGACCATGGTGGCGCCGCGGGCGCGCTCGCCCGCGTGGCGCAGCGCGTCAACCTCGGCGTGCGACTCACCGGGCACCTGGGTGTGACCCGCGCCGACCACGACCCCGTCGCGCGCGACCAGGGCGCCCACCCACGGATTGGGCGGCGCGTGCAGCCGGGCCTTCTCGCCCTCGGCCATGGCCGCGACCATCAACGCCGAGTGGTCGAGGGTCATCGTCGAGCGCTCACGGCCGCGTCGCGGATCGCGCGGGCGGCGTCGAGCGGCGAGTGTTGCTGGAAGATGGCCGACCCGGCCACCAAGACGTTGGCCCCGGCCCGCACGGCATCGACCGCGCTCACGCGGTCGATGCCCCCGTCCACCTCGAGGTCCACGTCGAGGCGCGCCGCATCGATCTCTCGGCGCGCGAGACTCACCTTGTCGAGCACCTCGGTCATGAACGACTGACCCCCGAAACCGGGAAAGACCGTCATGAGCAACAACAGGTCGATGTCGCCGAGGAAGGGCGCCACGGCGTCGAAGGGGGTGTCCGGGTTCGCCGCGAGGCCCACTCGCAGGCCCAGGGCGCGCGCGTCAGCGATCGCCGCGGCGGTGTCACCCACCTCCACGTGCACGGTGCAGCCGTCGGCCCCGGCGGCGCGGAAGGCGCCGAGGTAGCGCACCGGTTCGGCGATCATCAGGTGACAGTCGAAGAATCGTTCGCTGTAGGGCCGTAGGGCGCTCACCACGGGCGGTCCGAGGGAGATGTTGGGCACGAAGTGACCATCCATGACGTCGACGTGCACCCAGTCGGTCTCGGCGTCGACGGCCCGCAGAGCCGCGCCGAGCGCACCGAAGTCGGCGGCCAGGATCGAGGGCGCGATGCGCAGAGCACCCACGGGACCCGCGTCGACTGTTTCCACGGTACCGAGCCTAACGGGACGCGGCGTCGCCCGACGTGTCGGCGCCGCTCAGTCCCACGCCACCGGACCCGAGAACCGGGCGCCGGCCCACCAGGCGGCGCCGCTCATGGTGCGCGAGCCCTCGGGTTGGACCCACGAGAGATCGAGGGAACCGTCGGCGAACCCCGCGTACGCCGACGCGCCGTGCGCCAGTACCGTTCCCGGCGCGACGGTCTCGTCGTGGGGCTGGACGCGCAGAATCCTCAGTCGCTGGCCCTGCACCTTGACGAAGGCCCGCTCGAGGCGCACGACGCGACGCGCCTGGGTCACCGTCATCGCCGACGACAGGTGGAAGGTCTCCGGCGTCAACTTGGCGGCGTAGGTGGAGTCGCCGCGCTGGGGACGCGGATGGGCCAGCAACTCGTCGCTGGCCAGCACCTCGGTCACCAATTGCGCGCCCATCTGCGCCAGCTCACCGATCAGTTCGCTCGCCGTCTTCTCCGCGATGAGCGTGCGCCCCTCGGCGTGCAGCGGACCGGTGTCGAGCGTCGGTTCTAAGGAGATGATCCCCACGCCGGTCTCCTCGTCCCCGGCGAGGATCGCGCGTTCGACGGGCGCGGCGCCGCGCCAGCGCGGCAGGAGGGAGAAATGCACGTTGAGCATCGGGATCCGCGCCAGCACGGCCGCGGGGATCATCGCGCCGTAGGCCACGACCACCCCGCGCTCCACCTCGAGCTCCTCGAGCGCGCCGAGGTCGTCGGCGACCGTCAGTCCCCAGCGTCGCGCCGCCGCCTTGACCGGCGACGCCGAGACGTCGTTGCCGCGGCCGCGTCGCCGGTCGGGCTGGGTGACGACGAGTGCCACGTCGTGTCCCGCCGCGACGAGCGCCTCCAGCGAGGGCACCGCGGCTTCGGGGGTGCCTAGGAACACCAGGCGCATCAGTCGCCCAACAATTGATGCAGCCCGTCGTGGTCGTTGGGCGACACGCGGATCTGCATCTTGCGCAGCGCCCGCTTGGCGGCCTTTCGCTGATCGTCGTCCAGTCGATCGATCAGGAGGAAGCCGTCGAGGTGATCGACCTCGTGCTGAAAGATCCGGCCCTCGAACTCCTCGGTCTGGACGTCGAACACGTTGCCGTCGAGGTCGCGCCCCACCAAGTGGACCTCATTGGGTCGCACGATCTCCCAGCTGAGTCCCGGCACCGAGAGGCAACCCTCCTCGTAGGCCCACTCCCCGGCGGTCTCCACGATCCGGGGATTCACCACGACGACCGGGCCGCCACCCTTGTCGTAGACGAAAAGTCGCTTCTGCACGCCGATCTGGTTGGCCGCCAGACCCACGCCGGGCGCCTTGTACATCGTCTCGATCATCGAGGCCGCCAGAGCGGCCACCTTCCCGTCGATCTCCTCGATATCCGTCGTCACCTGATACAGGACCGGATCGCCAAATGTCCGAATGGGCAGCGTACTCACCCCCCCACGATACCGTTCGGCGCGGCGCGAGCCCTTCGCCCCGTGTCGTCATCCCCGTGTCGTCATCCCCGGGTCGTCATCCCCGGGTCGTCATCCCCGGGTCGTCATCCCCGGGTCGTCGCCGCGAGTCGCCGACCCGCGGCCCTTTAGAGGATCTCCAGGCGCAGGCGACCCGCCGGACGCGGCGTCTCGTTGATCACGCGGGTCAACTCGTCGACCTGCGCGGCGCTGACGACGAAGTAGTCCGACGTGCGACGCACGCGCACGACGTCGGGGTCGAGACGGCCTACGAATTCCTCGGCCGCCTCCCCCGACACGTGGGCGCTCCCCCCGTACGGGGGGAGCGCGAGCAGTCGTGCCGTGGCGGCGTCCTCCTCAACGACGCCGCGCACGTCCCCGCGCACCAACGCGTCGATCACCTCATCGCGCCGGCGCGTCTGCACCACCACCTCGCCGCGCCCCTCGCGGCGCGACCCCACGAGTCGCCCCGCCTTGGCCACCGCGGTCAGGGCCTGGCGCCGGGCGGATTCGCGCGGCGCCAACAGGTACTGGTCGTAGTCCACGAAGACCACCAGGGCGCAGCGGCGCACCCGCGCGAAGACCGCCTCGGTCCCCACCACCACCCGGGCGGTGATCTCCCCCCGGGACGCGGCCGTGACCTCGTCCACCCGTTGGGACAACTGCGCCGCGACGTCGCGCGCGAGAGTCGACACCCCCACGCGCACCTTCTTCAAGTTGGTGGCCCCGCACGAGCGACAGAAGTTCTCGCGCGGCTGGTGGTTCTCCGCGCACGCGAACAACTCCCCCACGGCCACCTCGGCACCGCCGCACACCGCGCACCGCGCCAGTTCGCCGCAACGTCGACACGCGAACAAGCGCCCGTGTCCGAGGCGCTGCAAGACCACCACGACGGCCACATCATCGGTGCCGCGCAGGGCGCCGTGCGCCGCGTCGAGGGCCTCGCGCGACAGCACTCCGTCGTGGGGATCGGACTCTCGACGGTCCACCACCTCGACCCGGGGCCACCCGCTGGCCACCGGCGCCCACTGCGCGGGCGGGCCCAGGGCCAACAGCGCGGGTGACGGCGCCACCGACGTCAGCCACAGGTCGGCGCCGTCGCGGCGGCAGCGCTCGACCAGCATGGTCGTCGCGTCCCACGTCGGGGCCCTCTGCGATCGGTAGGCCTCGTCGTCGGCGTCGACCACCACGGCGGCGCGCAGCCGCGGCGCCGGCGCCAGCGCGGCACCGCGCGCACCGACGATCACCGGCCAACCCGCGCGCATGCGATCCCACTGCCCCTCCCCCTGGGCGACGGCGCAGCCGCGCTGCGTGAGGCGCCCCCCCAGACGCTGCGCCCAGGCCTCGGTGGGCACGAGCACGAGCAGCGAGCCAGGTCGCTCCCGGGTGCTCTCATAGGCGTGCAGGATCAGCCCGAGCGGGTCATGCGTCGGCGAGACCAGCACGACGCCGGGGGACTGGGCGTGCGCGTGCGCGGCGAGCGTCGCGTCCAGTGGCGCGGGTGGCGCGGGCCGGGGCGGGGCCGTCACGATGGTCCGGGGCGACGCCGCCAACAAGAAACGCGACAGGGGCGCGCACCAGCGTCGCGAGGCCCACTCGAGCAGCGCGACCATCTCGGGGGGTGGCCCCAGTCCCAACCATTTCTTGAGCGCCTTCACCTCGCGCGTGGCCTCGACGTCGCCGAGGACCCATCCGCGCAGCGAACGGTGGTTGAACTCGACGCGGACCCGGTCCCCCGCGCCCACGTGCGCGAACGCCGTCGGCACCTCGTAGTCGAAGGCTCGATCGACGGCGGCGTTCTCGGTGACGACGCGAACGCACCGCGTCACGACTAGAGGGACAATTCGCGACGCAAGTCGTCCACGCGCGGCGTCTGCTCCCAGGTGAAGCCGTGCTCGCTGCGCCCGAAGTGGCCGTAGGCCGCGGTGCGGCGGTAGATGGGCCGACGCAAGTCGAGGTCGCGGATGATCGCGGCGGGTCGCAGGTCGAAGATCGCGTCGACCGCCTTGGCGATCCGCGACCGATCGACGCGCTCGGTGCCGAAGGTCTCGACCAACACCGAGACCGGACGCGCCACGCCGATGGCGTAGGCCACCTGCACCTCACAGCGCTGCGCCGCACCCGAGGCCACGACGTGCTTGGCCACCCAGCGCGCGGCGTAGGCCGCGGAGCGGTCGACCTTGGAGGGGTCCTTGCCCGAGAACGCTCCGCCACCGTGGCGGGCCATGCCCCCGTAAGTGTCCACGATGATCTTGCGGCCCGTCAATCCCGCATCGGCGTGGGGGCCCCCGAGGACGAACTTGCCCGACGGGTTGACGAAGACGCGCATCGCCGAGGTGTCGAGTTCGGGCGGGAGCAGCGGCGCGATGACGTGCTCGATGATGTCGTTCTTGATCGTGGACTGCGAGTCGTAGCCCTCTTCGTGCTGGGTCGAGACCAGCACCGTGTCGACACCGACCGGTCGTCCGTCCTCGTAGGCGATGGTGACCTGGGTCTTGCCGTCGGGGCGCAGGTAGGGCACCAGACCGCTGCGCCGCACCTGGGACAAGCGCATCGAGAGCCGGTGCGCGAGCCAGATCGGCAGCGGCATGAAGTCGTCGTTGTCGCTACAGGCGTAGCCGAACATCATGCCCTGGTCGCCCGCGCCCTGGGAGTTGAGCTCGTCCTCGCCGCCAGTGCCCGAACGATGTTCGTGGCTCACGTCCACGCCGTCGGCGATGTCGGGGCTCTGTTGACCCAGCGAGACCAGGACCGCGCAGGTCTGGCCGTCGAGACCCTTGGCCCCGTCGTCGTAGCCGATGTCGAGGATTGTCTGGCGCGCCACCGAAGTGATATCCACCACCGCCGACGTCGTGATCTCGCCCGCCACGATGCACAGTCCGGTCGTCAGCAGGGTCTCGCACGCGACGCGCGCGTCGGGGTCCTGGGCCATGATGGCGTCGAGAATGCTGTCCGACACCTGGTCGGCGATCTTGTCGGGGTGTCCCTCGGTCACCGACTCCGAAGTGAAGAGCGTACGATCAGTCATGAGGCTCCTTGAGATAACAATGAGGCAACCTTAATCAATATCTCCGCGGCCACGGCTTCTTTGGGACGTCGTGAGATCCGCGCGACGCTGCCGTCGCGACCGAGCATCAGCACCTCGTTGGTGGTGACGGCGAACCCGGCGCCCGGCGAGGACACGTCGTTGGCCACGATGAGGTCCACGTCCTTGCGACGCAACTTGGCGCGCGCCTGCTCCTCGAGGTCACGGGTCTCGGCGGCGAAGGCCACCATCACCTGACCGCGGCGGCGCCGGGCACTGAGGGCGCTCACGATGTCGGTGGTCGGCCGGGGCGTCAGGGTCGGTACCCCGTCCTCCTTCTTCATCTTCTCGGGCGCCGCGTCGAAGGTGAAATCGGCCACCGCCGCAGCCATCACGACCACGTCGTGGTCGTCGGCCCTCTCCAACATCACCGCGGCGAGGTCGGCGGCGCTCTCGAAGGCGACGACGTCCACCCGACGCCGCACGTCGAGGGCCAGCTCTCGCGGCGAGGAGGTGACCAGCGTCACGCGGGCCCCCCAGCGCGCGGCGACCTCGGCCAGCGCGTAACCCTGGTGACCCGACGAGCGGTTCGTCATCACCCGCACCGGATCGAGGGCCTCGCGCGTGCCACCCGCGCTGACCAGCACCCGCCGACCGCTCAGTATCCCTCGATAGCCCTCGAGAATGTGCCGCGCGAGCGCCACGATGGCCTCGGGCTCCGCCAGACGGCCGACGCCCTGGTCACCGCCCGCCAGGTGACCGGCTTCGGGTTCGAGGACCATCACGCCGCGGCGGCGCAGCGTGGCCAGATTCTCCTGCACCGAGGGCTGCTCCCACATCTCGGTGTGCATCGCCGGGCACACGAGGACCGGCGCGCGCGAGGCCATCACGGTGGCGCTGAGCAGGTCGTCGGCCAGACCCATGGCGTAGCGCGCGATGAAGTGCGCGGTCGCGGGCGCCACCACGATCAAATCGGCGTGCTGACCCAAGAACGTGTGGGGGATCGGCGTGAGCGCGTCGCCGTAGAGCGCGACACGAGCGGGCTCACTGCCCAGCGCCGAGAACGTCAGCGCGCCGACGAAGCGCGTGGCGTCGCGAGTCAGTACCGGCGAGACGAAGTAGCCCGCGTCGCGAAACTGCCGCAACAACTCCACGGCCTTGTAGGCGGCGATGCCGCCGGTGACACCCAGGACAATGCGAGGTGCGTGCGACTCAGGCGTCGCGGAGGGCATCGGTGAAGGCGTCGAGGTCGTTCGTCGCATCCAGTCGCGCCTGTTCGCGGGACTCGGCGTCGAGACGCTCCGCCTCGAGTTCCTCGACCGTCGGCCGGTGGAACTGCAACTTGCCCTCGTAGAGCTCCTCCATCGCCAGGGACAGCGACTTGTTCGAGAGCGAGGACACCTGCGGCGGGATCAGCGCGCCGTGGCCCGATCCCAGCCCGTTGTAGTACTCGTTGATCTCGCGCGCACGGATGGCCGAGACCGCCACCAACGTGAACTTGGAGTCTCCCACCTTGTGCAGCAGGTTCTCGATGGGCGGGTCTACCAGAGTGGGGCGTTCGGCCATGGAAAGTTCGTCCTTTACGAGGGGATCCGCCGAGACTGGCGAAGCCCCTCCAGTATAGAGAGGATTTCGCCACTCGCCCGCTCGACGTCGTCGTTGACCACTTCGAAGTCGGCGAGCTCGCGCCCGCGCGCCACCTCGCGGCGGGTCGACTCCAGGCGCCGCGCGATGTGCTCCTCGTCGTCGCCGCGTCCGCGCAGGCGCGCCTCGAGCAGGGCCATCGTGGGGGCGGTGAGCAGGATGATCACCGCCGCGGCGTCGCGTTCGCGAACCTGGCGCGCCCCCTGCACCTCGATCTCGAGCACGACGTCACGCCCTTCGGGCGGGTGCGGACGCGGCGTGCCGTAGAGGTTCTCGTGGAACTCGGCCCATTCGTAGAAGAAGTCGCGCGCGATCGCGTCCTCGAACACGTCGCGCGACACGAAGAAGTACTCGTTGCCGCTCTCCGTGGGCCGGGGGGCGCGCGTGGTCCACGAGCGACTCAACCACAGGCGTGAGTCGAGCCCCAGAAGTCGCCGCGCCACGGTCCCCTTTCCGACCCCACCGGGTCCGATCAGGACGACGACCAGTGAATCAGCGCACAAGAGCGTGGAAGAGTTGCTCTCGCTGACGCGGTCCGAGACCCCTGATCCGTCGCGTCTGGGCGATCGCGGCGCTCTTCATGATGCGCGCGGCCTTCACCTCACCGATGGCCGGCAGGGCGCTGATGAGGTCGTAGGCGCGCATCTGCGCCACACACTCCTCGGTCTCGGCCAGTACGAAGAGCTCCTCGAGGGACAGTTGGCCCGACTTCACCATCTTCTTGACCTCGGCGCGTCGGCGCCGATTCGCGACCGCCGCGCGCGACGCCGCCACTCGCTGTTCGTGCGTCAGGGAGGGGGGAATGGG
>JABBOA010000014.1 GCA_019352075.1 Acidobacteriota bacterium
CGTGCAGATCGAGGGGATCGCGTCCAAGACCTCGCTGCGTTACGTCGCCGAGCGGGTGCACACGGTGATCCGCGCCGTCACCCGGCCCGAGGACGCCTACGAGTACGACGCCGACCTGGGCGTGGACTACCTTCTACTCCCGTCGTCGGACACCCACGCGGACATGCTGGCGGGATGGAGTGTCTTCAACGATCCGCTGCTCCTGCGACCGGTCATCGCTTCGGGCCTCGACGAGTCGAGCGTGGTCGGCGTGGTGCAGAACTGCGACGTCTGGGGCGTGGACGCCCTCAGCGGTATCGAGAGCGAACCCGGCGTCAAGGATCCGGTACGGATGGGCGAGTTCATCGCTCACGCGAGGTGGGCCTACGACAACGCCCACGTGGCTCGACGGACGTGGCCGGTGGGCGACGTCAGTTCCTGAGCGACGACGCCAGGTACCGGCGAAAGAGCACGCTGCCGTTGTGACCCCCGAAGCCGAAGGAGTTGGACATCACGATGTCCAGGTCGGCGCGTCGCGGCTCGCCCAACACGACGTCGAGACCGACCTCGGGGTCCACGACCGTCGTGCCCGCGGTGGGTGGAATCGTCTGGTTCAACAGCGACATGACCGAGACGACGCCCTCGAGCGCTCCCGCCGCGGCCAAGGAATGACCGAGGTGACCCTTCACCGACGTGATCGGCGGCACCGCGTCGGCGAAGACGTAGCGCATCGCCGCCGATTCCGCGAGGTCGTTGAGCGGCGTCGACGTACCGTGGGCATTGACGTGCGAGACGTCGTGCGCGGTGATCACGGCGTCGGACAACGCCGCCTCCATGCAACGAATGGCCCCCGCGCCGCTCGGATCGGGAGCCGTGATGTGGTAGAAATCGGCCGTGGACGCCGCGCCGATCACTTCGGCGAGAATCGTGGCGCCACGCGCGAGGGCGTGTTCCCACTCCTCGAGGATCATGACCCCGGCGCCTTCTCCCATGACGAATCCGTCGCGTGCGACGTCGAAGGGGCGAGAGAACTCCGCGTTCGACAACGCGGTCATGTTGCGAAAGCCCGACTCCGCGATCTGCACCATCACGGCCTCGGCCCCGCCGGCCACCGCGACGGTGGAGCGACCCGACGCGATGAATCGCGCCGCGTTGCCGATCGCGTGCGTTCCGGCGGCGCAGGCCGTGGTCACTGTTTCACACGGACCACCGAGACCGAAGCGCATCGAGACGGCGGCCGACGCGGCGTTGGGCATCATCATGGGCACCATGAAGGGAGAGACCCGCGCGGGGCCCTTTTCGTTCAAGACGCGAACCTGTTCCAGTACCGTCTGCAAGCCACCGATGCCGGTCGTCACCACCGTGGCCGCGTCGAGCAGGGGGCCCTCGAGCCCGCTCTGTCGCCACGCCTCGTCAGCGGCCATGAGACCGTAGAGCGTGAAGGGATCGAGGCGGCGCAACTCCTTGGGGCCACCGAGGTGCTCGGCGCTGAATGGCGCCAGACGCTTGGACTCCGGAGCCGTATCCTTCTGCAACGCTTGCCAGAGTGCGTCGACACCGACGCCCGCGCACGACAGGGCGCCCAGTCCGACGACCGCGACTCGGCGACCCTGCAGTGGCCCCGACGAAGTGACTGCGACTTGCACTACAGCTTGGCGTAGATGAGTTCGAAGGCCTCGCCCACGGTCGTGATGTCCTTCAACTCGTCCTCGGCGACCTCAATGTCGAAGGTCTCCTCGAGCGCCATGACCAACTCGACCAGGTCGAGGCTGTCGGCACCGAGGTCGTCGGCGAACGAGGCCTCGAGGGTCACCTGCGACGGTGACACGGCCAGGACTTCGACGGCATTCTCTGTGAATTTGGCGAGCGCCTCGCTACGTTCCATTGTTGTTCCCCTTCGCTATGTCTCGGACAATGCTACTAAAACCGACAACGATCACGGCGCTGGGGCGTCCCCCTTTCACCGAGTTTCGCGCGGGCCCGAATCGCCGCGGGCGAGCGTGGTGGGGTTACTGATGAGGAACCCAAGAACTGATGCGTTCTCGGTCTGCCGACGCGTCCACGAGTGACGTCACCCGTGGGGTCGCGGCGAGAAATCCACCGCCGCCGGGGCGCGGCGGGCTGACGGTCGCGGACGCAGCGCACGTGCGAGCATCGCGGCCGTCAGGGCGCCGCGCGCGATCAGAGACCCATCGCCAGACCACCGTCGACGGCGATGACCTGACCCGTGAGGTAACCCGCGGCGTCACTGGCCACGAATCCGACGATCGCGGCGATGTCCGCCGTGGTGCCCATTCGACCCATCGGAATCAATGCCGTCATGTCGTCGCTCGTCGCTCCCAGTCCCGCGGTCATCTCGGTGTCGATGAAGCCCGGCGCGATGACGTTCACCGTGATGCCCCTCGACGCCACCTCGCGCGCGAGCGAGCGTGCCAGTCCTACCATGCCCGCTTTCGCCGCCGCGTAGTTCGCCTGTCCCGGTACGCCGTAGAAGGGGCTCACCGAACCCATGAAGACGATTCGCCCCGAGCGGGCGCGGATCATGGACGACAGGACCGCCCGCGCGCTATAGAACGCGCCGTCCAAGTTCGTCGACAGCACGTCGCGCCACTGCTCGTCACTCATGCGCATGGCCAGTCCGTCGCGCGTGATACCCGCGTTGGCCACCAGCACGTCGACGGGTCCGTGCGCGTCGATCGCGGTCTTGACCGCGCCAGCCACCGACGCTGACGACGCGACGTCGACGCTGAGCGACATGGCGCAGCCCTCGGGTGCGTCGCCCGATCGCGACAGGGCGACGACCACGTCGCCCTGCGCGACGAAGTGGTTCGCGACGGCCGCCCCGATACCGCGGCTCGCACCGGTGATGAGAACGTGGCGGCTCATGGGTTCATCTCCTGAATGTCGAGCGGCGTGGCGGGCGAGACCTGTCGGTCGAAGTCGCGAATTCGTTTCGTCAGTCCCGTCAACACGCCCGCGGGTGGCATCTCGACGCTGGTGGTCACCGTCGACGGCAGCGCCAGGGTCGCGGCCAGAAACTCAACCGGTGAGGTGAGCTGGCGCGACAGCAGGGAACGCCATTGCGTCGCGTCGGAGTGCGCTTGACCGTCGACGTTAGCGATCACGACGTGGTCGGTCTCACCCCACGTCACCGACGCCAGCGCCGCGTCGAGGGCCGCCTGCGCTCGCGCCATGAGCGGCGAATGGAAGGCGCCGCCCACCGCCAGGGGTGTCGCACGGCGCCACCCCAGTTCGCGATGATTCGCCAGGACGTAGTCCACGCCACCGCGCGTGCCCGAGAGTACGATCTGGGCGTGTCCGTTGACGTTCGCCACCCACGCGTCGTTGAGTCCGTCGAGATTGGCCCGCGCGGCCTCGTCGCCGCCCATCAATGCGACCATGGTCCCCTCGATCTCCTCGGCGGCCTCGGCCATCGCCGCGCCACGCACCGCAATCAGGCGGGCCCCGTCGTCGACGCTCATCAGACCCGACGCCACCAGCGCCGAGAACTCACCGAGCGAGTGTCCCAGGAGGAAACGCGGTCGCACCCCGCGATCGAGCAACTCGTGGTAGCCCACCAGGGACAGCGTGAACGTCGCGATCTGGGCGCGATCGGTGCGCAGGACCTCCTCGTCGCTGGCTTCGAGGAGCAGATACGCCACGTCGACGTCCGCGGCCGTCGATATCTTGTCGACGAGGTACCAGTGAGCCGAATCGCGCCAGGCCTCTCCGGCACCACCCGAGAGCGAGCCTTGTCCGGGGAAGAGTGCGACGACGTCGTCGCGCAGGGGCAATGAATGTGTCATGACATCCAACGTAACAGCGTGCCCGGGGCGGGACTCGAACCCGCACGCCCTCTCGAGCAAAGGATTTTGAGTCCTCCGCGTCTGCCATTCCGCCACCCGGGCCGCGACTGAAACGCTAGCAGTCTACGTATGGTGGAGGCTATGAGAGTACGACTCTGGCGCCACCAGTTGAGTCTGGGCTCGCCCATCACGACCGCGGTGCAGGTGCACGCGACGCGCGCGCACCTCTTCCTCGAGGTCGAGATCGACGGGGTCCGGGGACTGGGCGAGATTTCGCCGCAACCCTACGAACTCAACGGTGACCCCGGTTGCGACGACGTCGTCGTCGAGCTCGAGCACTTCACGCTGCGACAGTTCTTCGAAGCCACCCTGCGCGAAGGCCACGCACCCCACTGGTCGCGCGTGACCCACTTCGCCGGGTCGCGCCGGGCCAGTCACCCGGCCGCGGCGTTGCTGGAGATGGCGCTGCTCGACGCGCATTTACGCGCGCGTCACGAGACCATCGAGGAGTGGTGGCCCGCGCGGTTCGACACACCGATTCAGTCCACCGTGTCGCTGATGGATGAGCAGGCGATGGCTCCGCACCCCCGCGCGACGCAACTGCGCGCCAAGGTCTCGCGCGCACCGGTCCCGCCGAGTCGGTGGCGAGAATTGGCCCAGTGGGGACTGCCGGTGCTGCTCGACTTCAACGGGGTCGCGCGCGACGTCGAGGAGGTCCTCTCGCTCACCGCGAGTGCACGTCCCCACGTCGAGGTGATCGCCGTGGAGCAGCCCTTCGCCCCGGGCAACGTCGTCGAGCACGCACGGTTGGCCACCCGGTCACCGGTACCGGTGAGTCTGGACGAGGGCGTGCGCCACCGCCGTGACCTCGACCAGATCGTTCGCTACCACGCCGCCGAGCTGATCTGCGTGAAGCCCGCGCGCGTGGGTGGGTTCGCCCAGGCCCGCACGATGATCGAACAGGCCCAGCGCGCGGGTCTCGGGGTGTACCTCGGCGGGTTCTTCGAGTCGCCGCTGGCTCGTCGGGCCAATCGAGCACTCGCGCGTCACTATCTCGAGCGCCCCAGTGACGTCGCGGAGGTCGACCTCGACGTCGGGGGACTACTCAGCACCGATCCGTGGGGCTGTGGATATCTCCCGGGCGTTGTCTTGGAAGCCGAGGAGGCGCTGGTGAACCGACACGCGTGAGGGGTTTTACACTCAAGGACGTGGGATCACGTTCACAGCAGCGTCACTTGCAGGACATTCAGCGGCGTCTGATGAACGCCCGTGAGAGCCTTGGCGTCCTCCAAGAGCAGGTCGCCGTGTGGAACGAGGCCCTCGACGAGGCCCGTATTCGATCATTGGTCTCCGAGACCCCGCTCCTTACGGCAGAATATAACGAACTGTCAAAACACGTGGTGGCCGCCAACGCCGAGATGATCCGACGTTCCAACGAAGTGCAGAGCCTGACGGCCGAGCGTGACGAGCTACTGCGCGACTGGGTTCCGAAGGATGAAAATGGATAAGCGCGTGGTCATTGCCGATGATGAGTCGATCATTCGACTCGACCTCAAGGAGATCCTCGAGGGTGACGGATACCTGGTGGTGGGTGAGGCCGCCACGGGCGACGACGCGCTGGAGTTGATCCGCGACCTCGCACCCGACCTGGCCCTCCTCGACGTCAAGATGCCGGGCCTCGACGGCATCGAAGTGGCGCGTGCGCTCAAGGGTGGTCCCACGCAGGTCGTGCTGCTCACCGCTTTCTCCCAACGCGCGCTGATCGAGAGCGCCCGCGAGGCGGGGGTCGTCGCGTACCTGGTCAAACCGTTTCGCTCCAGCGAGATCCTCCCGAAGCTGGCGGCGATCGTCAGCCCGGCGGCGGCGACTCCCGTCGTGGCCGACGTCGTGAGCGTCGATGACAAGATCGAGACGCGCGAAATCGTCCAGCGCGCCAAGGAGACGCTGATGCGCGACCGCGGCCTCGACGAGCCGACCGCCTTCGAGGTCATCCAGCAATCGGCCATGCGAGGACGCACGAGGATGCGCGACATCGCCCAGCAGATCCTCAAGGGCGAATTCGTTGGTTGACCAGTCCGACCATCGTCCGCTGGTGTTGCTGGACGGCATGTCGCTGGCCTTTCGCGCCTTCTTCGCCTTGTCCACCGACATCGCGACCTCTGAGGGGCTGGTCACCAACGCGCTACACGGGTTCGCGTCGATGTTGCATTCACTCGTGCGCTCGCAGGAACCGCGGGCGCTCGCCGTCGCGTTCGACCTTCCGGGCGGGACGTTTCGCGACGAGATGACCGAGGAGTACAAGGGCGGACGCGCCGCGACCCCTCCCGAGATCGAGCACCAGTTCGACCTCATCCGCACGCTCTGCGAGGCCCTGCACATCCCGGTGCTCGGCGTGCCGCGCTTCGAAGCCGACGACGTCCTGGCCACCCTGGCCACGTGGGGCCGCGACGCGCAGATCCCGGTGGTCGTCGTCACCGGCGACCGCGACTGCTTCCAGCTCGTCGAAGATCCATTCGTGCGCGTCCTCTACAACCGCCGCGGTGTCTCGGACTACTCGCTCTACGACGAGGCCGGCATCGTCGAGCGCTGCGGCATCGAACCCGCACGCTATCCACTGCTCGCGGCGTTGCGCGGCGACACCTCGGACAATCTGCCCGGCGTCCCGGGGGTGGGGGAGAAGACGGCCGCGAAGCTGTTCGCGGCGTACCGCGACTTCGATGACCTCTACGCGCACGTCGACCAGCTCACCCCCAAGTTGCGCGAGAACCTGGTCACGTTCGAGGAACGCGCTCGACGCAACGAGCGGGTGATGCGTCTAATTCGCGACGTACCGCTCGACTTCACGCTCGAGAGTCTCACGCTGGGGGGATGGGACCGCGCCGCCGTCGCGGCATTCTTCGAGCGATTCGAGATGAACTCGATGCGATCGCGCTTCGAGAAGTTGATGAACGACGGACTGTTGGGGGAACCTGGCTTCTCCGAGGTGGCGCCGGCGCCCGCGCACGTCACGTCCGCGCCCGCCGTCGCGGCGACGCGGATCTCGTCGCTCCTGGACGTCGTCACCGGCTCCACGGCCCTCACGGTGCTCGCGCGCGGCCACCGGGTCGCGGCGCTCGACGAGAGGGCGCACACCGTCGCCGTGGGCGACCTCGACGAGTTCCTCACGGCGGTCGCGACGCGACCGCTCTCGGGTCACGACATCAAGGGTCTCTACCGTGCGGCGTTCGAACGCGAGATCACGTTGGCCGAGCCGGCGGACGACACGGCCATCATGGCTTTCCTGCTCGACGCCACCAGTGGGCGCTACGACCTCGTCGACGTGGCCCAGCGCTTCCTCGGCGAGTCGCTGAGTTCGCCGACTCCCTCGCTCTTCGACGACAATGCCGATGACGACTCGCTGGCGCAGCACGTCCAGACCGTGGCGCGACTGCGCGCGATGCTACGCGCCGAGATCACCCGGTGGGAGCTCGACTTCGTCTATTCGACCGTCGAGTTGCCGCTGGTGGCGGTGCTGGGACGCATGGAGGCACGGGGCATCCGCGTCGATGTCGGGTTGCTGCGCGACATCGCCGAAGAGTTCACCGGGGAGGCGCAACGACTCGATCAGGAGATCCAACGCGTCGCGGGCCACGAGTTCAAGGTGAATTCGCCCCAACAGCTCCAGACGGTGCTCTTCAGTGAACTCGGTCTGACGCCGGGTAAGAAGATCAAGACGGGTTACTCCACCGACGCCGCCACGCTCGAGGCCATCGCCGGCGAACACGCCATCGTGGCACTGATCCTTCGCTTTCGCGAGGTCGAGAAGTTGCGCAGCACCTACGGCGCCCCCCTGATCGAAGCCGTCGGACCCGACGGTCGTATCCACGCCCAGTTCCATCAGACGGTGGCGCGCACTGGTCGCCTCTCGTCAGAGAACCCCAATCTGCACAACATCCCCGTGCGCACCAGCGAGGGGCGTCGTCTGCGTTACGCCTTCGTTCCCCAGGACGGGTGGGTCCTGGCGGTGGCCGACTACAACCAGATCGAGTTGCGGATCCTGGCGCACTTGTCGCAGGATCCGGGTCTGCTCGCGGCCTTCGTCAGTCACGAGGACGTGCACCGCACGATCGCCGCGTCCGTGTTCGGCGTCGGTGCCGCGGACATCACCCACGAGCAGCGTGAACAGGCCAAGGCCGTCTCCTACGGCCTGGCCTACGGCATGGAATCCTTCGGGCTCTCGCAACGCCTGGGGGTGTCCGTAGGGGCCGCTCGAGAGATCATGGACAAGTACTTCGCCGGTTTCCCCACCCTTCGTCGCTACATGGACGACACCATCAAGGAGGTACGCGCCAAGGGATTCTCGCGCACCGAGTTCGGCCGCATCCGACCGTTCCCCGACTTGGCGACGGCCACCGGACCCCAGCGAGCCGCGGCCGAACGTCAGGCGATGAACGCGGGTGTCCAAGGGCTGGCGGCCGACGTCTTCAAGTCCGCCCTCGTGCGCCTCGACCACCGACTCACCCGCGAGGGCCTGGCGGCGCGCCTCATCTTGCAGGTGCACGACGAAGTCCTCGTCGAGGCGCCGCCCACCGAGACCGCGGCCGTGCAGACCGCGATCTTCGAGGCGTTGACCGAAGTCGCCACGCTGAGCGTCCCCCTGGAAGTGTCCCTGCACTGGGGCGATTCCTGGGCGGCGGCCAAGGGTTGAGGGCGTGTCTGATACAGTGGAAACCTGGGTTTACACCGGAAACCCAGCCCTGATCCACTAGTTGGCCCCGGTGTGGTCGCTCGAAAGTAGTTCGCATGTCGGACGGCACTAGCCTCCTTTCTCCCGTTCAGATGGGCACCTTCGACGCGGAGGGCAACTACATCCCTCGCGTCATCACCGAGGACAACATGGTCGGCACGGACCTCACCGACCTCGTGGGTAACTCCGTGCTCGAGTTCGAAGACGGTGACCTGGTCACGGGTACGGTCGTGAAGATCGACCACGACGAAGTCCTGCTCGACATCGGCTTCAAGTCCGAAGGCGTGATCCCCGCCCGCGAGCTCTCGATCCGCAATGACGTCGACCCTTCGGAGATCGTCGCCATGGGCGAGAAGGTCGAGTGCCTCGTCCTGCAGAAGGAGGACAAGGAGGGCCGCCTGGTCCTCTCGAAGAAGCGCGCCCAGTACGAGAAGGCGTGGGCGAACATCGAGGAGCTCAAGAACCGTGACGAGATGGTCAAGGGTGTCGTCATCGAGGTCGTCAAGGGCGGCCTGATCGTCGACATCGGCCTGCGCGGTTTCTTGCCGGCGTCGCTGGTGGAGTTGCGCCGCGTGCGCGAGTTGCAGCCCTACATCGGCAAGACCGTGGAAGCCAAGATCATCGAACTCGACCGCAATCGCAACAACGTGGTGCTCTCACGCCGGGCCTGGCTCGAGGAGACCCAGAAGGAGCAACGCGGCGACTTCCTCAACAACCTCAAGCCGGGCGAGCGCCGCCACGGCGTCATCTCCTCGGTCGTCAACTTCGGCGCCTTCGTGGACCTGGGGGGTATGGACGGGCTCATCCACGTCTCGGAACTCAGCTGGAAGCACATCGACCACCCGAGTCAGGTCGTCGCCGTGGGCGACGAAGTGGACGTCGAGGTGCTGGACGTGGACTTCTCCAAGGAGCGGATCTCGTTGTCGCTCAAGGCGACCCAGTCGGACCCGTGGCAGGTCTTCGCCGATAGCCACGCCGTCGACCAACTGGTATACGGCCGCGTGACCAAGATGGTGCCCTTCGGCGCCTTCGTGCAGGTCGGTGACGGCATCGAGGGACTGGTGCACATCTCCGAGATGGCGGCGCACCACGTCGAGTCGCCCGACCAGGTCGTCACCGCTGGTGAGGAGCTCTGGGTCAAGATCATCGAACTCGACACCGCTCGTCGTCGCATCTCGCTGTCGATCAAGCAGGCCGCCGAGGGAGGCGAGGTCTCCGAGGAGTACCGTGAGGCCTTCGGGAGCCACGCCTACGACACCGAGGGCAACTACATCGGTGGTTTCGAATACGGGGAGTTCACCCCCGAGACTGAAGCGCAGGCCGCGTGGGCCGAGTTCGCCACCGAGGTGGTGGCGAAGGCCCCCGACGACGAGAACAGCGAGGGTAGCGAGGGCAGCGACGTCGAGGCGTCCACCGAGCCCGACACGTCGAACTGACACTCGCGAAAAGGGTCCGCCACCACGACCGATCCCTGGTGATCCGTCGTGGTGGCGGACCCTTTTCGCAGCCCGGCCTGCCGTGGTGTCACACCCGACTCACTAGCGTGGGAGGGTGACACGAATAGCGCTGGTCGGAGGAATCGGAGCCGGGAAGTCGACGGTCGTGGACCTCCTGCGATCGCGGGGATTCGTCGCGGTCGACGCCGACGAGGTCTACGGCGAACTGGTGAGCCGAGGCCGACCGCTACTGGCGGTGTTGGTGGACGCCTTCGGTACTGCGGTCCTCACTCGAGAGGGTGACCTCGACCGCCCCTTCCTCGCGTCGGTCGTCTTCTCCGACCACTCGGCGCTCACTCGTCTCGACGCCATCACGCACCCGTGGGTGGGGCGCGAGATGCGTCGCCAGCTCGACGCCGCGCGCGGCAGGGCAGTCTTCGCCGCACTGCCCCTGTATCGCCCCGAGCACCGCTCGTCGCTCGCCTTGGACGAGGTGTGGTCGATCCAGGTGCCCCCCGCCATCGCCGTCGACCGGCTGGTCGAGCAACGCGCCATGACCGAGGACGCCGCGCGAGCGAGAATCACGAGTCAGATGAGCAACGACGCGCGCGAGGAGTTGGCCGACGAGGTGATCTGGAATAACACCGACCGCCAGGCGCTCGGCGAGCGGATCGACGAGCTGCTGCGAGAGCGGGGTCTCGATGGCCACTGACTTTCTGGTCGAGTCGCCGTTTCAGCCCTCCGGCGATCAACCCCAGGCCATCGCCACTCTCGCCCAGGGAGTGAGCGACGGCCTGCGCTACCAGACTCTCGAGGGCATCACCGGCAGTGGGAAGACTGCCACCATCGCCTGGCTCGTCGAGCGCGTCCAACGCCCCACGCTGATCCTCGAGCCGAACAAGTCCCTAGCCGCGCAGTTGGCCTCGGAGCTCAAGGAGATGCTGCCGTCGAACCGCGTCGAGTTCTTCGTCTCGTACTACGACTATTACCAGCCCGAGGCGTATATTCCACGGACCGACACCTTCATCGAGAAGGACAGTGCGGTGAACGAGGAGATCGACCGCCTGCGCCACTCCGCGACCTCGTCGCTCTTGACCCATCGCGACACGATCGTCGTCGCGTCGGTGTCGTGCATCTACGGCCTCGGCTCCCCGCTGGAGTACCGCGACCGCATGCTGCGACTCGAGGTCGGCGCCGTGCACGACCAGCGATCGTTGCTACGACGCCTCGTCGAGATGCAATACAGCCGCAACGACCTGGTGGTCGATCGCGGCACGTTCCGGCTCAAGGGCGACACGCTGGAGATCCAGCCCGCGTATTCCAACGAAGCGGTGCGCGTCTCGTTCTTCGGCGACCAGATCGAGGAGATCTCCTTCTTCAACCCCGTGACCCAGGAGCGTCGCGGCAAGGTCGACGACGTGACCTTGTTCGCCGCGTCGCACTACGCCACCAGCTCCGAAACCCTGCAACGAGCGTGCCGGAGCATCGAGGAGGAGTTGGGTCAGCAGTTGCGGATTTTCGAGGGTGAGGGCAAGCTCCTCGAAGCACAACGACTACGTTCACGTACCGAGCACGACCTCGAGATGCTCGAACAGACCGGTATCTGCGCGGGCATCGAGAACTACTCGGCCCACCTCGACGGACGCCGTCGCGGCGAACGTCCCTTCACCCTGCTCGACTACTTTCCCGGCGACATGCTCGTGGTGATCGACGAGTCCCACGTCGCGGTGCCCCAGATCCGCGGGCAGTACGCGGGGGACCGGTCGCGCAAGGAGACCCTGGTCGAGCACGGATTTCGCCTGCCCAGCGCACTGGACAACCGCCCCTTGAACTTCGACGAGTTCATGGCGATCGTCCCCCAGATTGTCTTCGTGTCGGCCACGCCCGGACCCTACGAGACCGAGGTCTCCGACCAGATCGCCGAACAGGTGATCCGTCCCACGGGACTGTTGGACCCGGTCATCACGGTCGTGCCCACCAAGAACCAGATCGACGACCTGCGCGTGCGCCTCGACGCCGTCATCGCCCGCGGCGAGCGGTGCCTGATCACGACACTGACCAAACGAATGTCCGAGGACCTGACGAACTTCCTCGTGAAGGCGGGTTACCGCGTGCAGTACCTGCACAGTGACATCGACACCGTTCAGCGGATCGAGATCCTGCGATCACTGCGCTTGGGCGAGTTCGACATCCTGGTCGGCATCAACCTCTTGCGCGAGGGTCTGGACTTGCCCGAAGTTTCCCTCGTCGCCATCCTCGACGCGGACAAGGAGGGGTTCTTGCGTTCGCGCTCCGCGCTCATCCAGACCATCGGTCGAGCGGCGCGCAACGCTCACGGCGAGGCCGTCCTCTACGCCGACCGCATCACCGATTCGATGCGCGACGCCATCTCCACCACCGAACGTCGCCGCATCATGCAGATCAACTACAACGAGGAGCACGGCATCACGCCCATCACCATCACCAAGAACGTCGCGGACATCCTGGGACGACTCCGTTCCGAGAGCGCGCCCCCGCCCACCAACAAGGTGCACGGCATCTCGTCACTCGAGACCATCGGCTCCGACGATCTCAACCTGGAGATTGCGCGAGTCGAGGACGCCATGCTCGCCGCCGCCGCAGAGTTGCGATTCGAGGAGGCGGCGGCCCTGCGTGACTACCTGCACACGTTGCAGATCCAGGGCCTCGGCGAGGATCTCCGCCGACTGGAACTGGACGCCTAGGGGGTAGGTTCTCACCATGGCGTCGACGATTCGCGTGCAGGGCGCTCGCGTCCACAACCTCAAGAACCTCTCGGTCGAGATTCCACGCGACCAGTTGGTCGTCTTCACCGGACTCTCGGGATCGGGCAAGTCGTCGCTCGCGTTCGACACCATCTACGCCGAGGGCCAACGTCGCTACGTCGAGAGCCTCTCGGCGTACGCACGCCAGTTCCTCGGCCAGATGGACAAGCCCGACGTGGACTTCATCGAGGGGCTCTCCCCAGCCATCTCCATCGACCAGAAGACCGCCTCGCGCAACCCGCGCTCGACGGTGGGTACCATCACCGAGATCCACGACTATCTGCGCCTGCTCTTCGCACGCATCGGCGTGGCGCACTGTCCCAACTGCGGACGCCGAGTCACGCGACAGACGCCCCAGCAGATCGTGGACCTGGTGCTCACGCGCGAGAACGCCGGCCGGTTCTTGGTGCTCGCGACCGTGGTCGAGGGCCGCAAGGGCGAGTACTCGACGCTCCTCAACGAATTGGCCGCTCAGGGCTTCAGTCGGGTGCGCGTCGACGGCGTGGTGCACGAACTCAGCGACCGCGAGGAGCTCACGCTCGCGCGCTACGAGCAACACACCATCGACGTGGTGCTGGACCGACTCACCGTGAAGAGCGCCAACCGACAGCGTCTCACCGAATCGGTGGAGGCCGCCCTCAAGTTGACCAAGGGCCTGGTCTCGTTCCTCTTCGTCGACACTGACGAACTGGTCGCGTTCTCCGAGAAGATGGCCTGCACCAACTGCGGCATCAGCTTCACCGAGCTCGCCCCGCGCGACTTCTCGTTCAACTCACCCTACGGCGCGTGCCCGACCTGCACGGGACTCGGCACTCGTTTCGAGGTCGACCCCGACTTGGTGGTCCCCGACCCCTCGCTGTCGTTGGCCCAGGGCGCGCTGGCGCCCTGGGGCGGTGCACGCTTCAAGTATTTCGACCGACTGATTGCCGGTATCGCGGACCTGGGCGGCTTCGACGTCGACACTCCGTGGTCCAAACTCAAGGCCAAGGATCGCAAGTTGGTGCTCCACGGCGTCGCCCAGAAGTCGGTACCGGTCAAGTTCCGCAACCGCTACGGCCGCGTGCGCACCTACGAGACGACCTTCAACGGGATCGTGGAATGGTTGGAGCGCAAGCGCAACGAGGCCGACGGCGACTGGTCGCGCGAACAGGCCGAGCAGTTCATGCGTGAGGTGGAGTGCACCGCGTGCCACGGTCAGCGACTCAAGCCCGAGGTGCTGGCCGTGAGGATCCATACGCACAACATCGCCGACGTGAACGCCATGACCATCGACGAGGCCATCGCCCTGTTCTCAACCCTGGCGCTCAACGAACGCGAGACGACGATCGGCCGTCAGGTGATCAAGGAGATCGTGGCACGCCTCACCTTCTTGATGGACGTGGGCCTGGACTATCTCACGCTCAGTCGCGCCTCGGCCACCCTGTCGGGGGGCGAGGCCCAACGCATTCGACTGGCCAGCCAGATCGGTAGTTACCTGGTCGGCGTGCTCTACGTGCTCGACGAACCTTCCATCGGTCTGCACCAACGCGACAACCGACGCCTCATCGCCACGCTGGAGCGTCTGCGCGATCTGGGCAACTCGGTGATCGTCGTCGAGCACGACGAGGAGACGATCCGATTGGCCGACTACGTCGTGGACATCGGCCCCGGCGCCGGCGAATACGGCGGCGAGGTGGTGCACGCGGGCACCTACAAGGAGCTGCTCGACAACGCCGCGTCAATCACCGGTCAGTACCTGTCGGGGGTGCGATCCATCGAGATTCCCGAGTCCCGACGTCGCGGCGACGGCCACCAACTGGTGGTCAAGGGGGCGCGCGCCAACAACCTGCGCGACATCACCGTCGCGATCCCCCTCGGCCGCTTCGTCGCGGTCACGGGGGTGTCGGGATCGGGCAAGTCGACGCTCATCAACGGCATCTTGTTGGCGTCGCTCGAACGACAGATCAATCGGGCCAAGACGACCGTGGCCGAGCACGACACCATCACCGGGGTCAAGTTCCTGGACAAGGTCGTGGCGGTGGACCAGCAGCCCATCGGCCGCACGCCCCGATCGAACCCCGCGACGTACACGGGCGTGTTCGACAAGGTCCGCAAGCTCTTCGCCGAGGTCTCCGAAGCCAAGGTCCGCGGTTACCAGCAGGGCCGATTCTCCTTCAACGTGAAGGGTGGACGCTGCGAGGCCTGCGCGGGCGACGGCACCATCAAGATCGAGATGCACTTCCTGCCCGACGTCTACGTCAACTGCGAGACGTGCCACGGCGCGCGTTACAACCGCGAGACCCTCGAGATCAAGTACCGCGGCAAATCCATCGCGGACGTTCTCGACATGTCGATCTCGGACGCCCTGGCATTCTTCGACCGTCAGCCGTCAATCCTTCGCCACATCCAGGCCCTGGTCGACGTGGGACTCGGCTACGTGCGCCTGGGACAGCCCGCCCCCACCCTCTCGGGTGGTGAGGCCCAGCGCGTGAAACTCGCGACCGAGCTAGCACGGCGCCCGACCGGCCACACCCTCTACGTGTTGGACGAACCCACGACGGGGCTGCACTTCGAGGACGTCAATCGCCTCCTACAGGTCCTGCACCGTCTGGTCGACCAGGGCAACACCGTGTTGACCATCGAGCACAATCTCGACGTCGTCAAGACCGCCGACTGGGTCATCGACCTCGGGCCCGACGGCGGCCGGCGTGGTGGCGTGGTGGTGGGCGAGGGGACTCCCGAGGAGATCGCCCAACTCCCGACGGCGACGGGACAAGTACTTCACGAGGTGCTGGCGCAACACGGGAGGGCCTAGTGTTCGCGAAGCCCTCAGGGATACCACGCCAGAGCGGCTGCTATCTGTTCAAGAACGCCCACGACACCATCATCTACGTCGGTAAGGCCCGCTCGCTGCAACAGCGGCTGTCGAGCTACTTCCAGAAGTTCGACGCCCTGACGCCCAAGACCCAGGCGTTGATGGACGAGGCCTGCGCGGTGGAGTGGATCGTCACCCCGAGCGAGACCGACGCGCTCATCCTGGAGAACGAGCTGATCAAGGAGAACCAGCCCCGCTACAACATGCGCCTCAAGGATGACAAGAGCTTTCCCTACGTCGCCATCGACGCGCGCAGCGAGTTCCCCGTGCCCTACATCACCCGCGCGAAACACCAGCGCGGCGTGCGCTACTTCGGCCCCTTCGTCGACGTTCGGGCGCTGCGCCACACCATGGACGAGTTGCTGCAAGCATTCCCACTGCGCTCGTGTTCGACGCACAAGTTCGACTACCACCGGCGACTGGGTCGGCCCTGTCTGCTCTTCGACATCGCCAAGTGTTCGGGTCCCTGCGTCGGCGCAGTGGACGCGCCCGGCTACGGCGAACTGGTGGCCTCCTGGGCGCGCTTCTTCGACGGTGACGTGCGCGAGCTACGTCAACTCCTCGAGACGCAGATGCGTGACGCCGCGGCGAAGCAGCACTACGAAGCGGCGGCCAAGGCCCGCGACGGACTCGACGCTCTCGAACGCGCGGCCAGCGACCAGAGCATCGTGCTCGACGACCACTCGAACCTCGACGTCGTCGACATCGCCACCCAGGGCGGGCGCGCCGCGCTGGTCAGGTTCCGGGTGCGCCACGGACGCATCATCGGGCGCACCGTGCACCTGATCGACCGCTCCCTCGACGAGGACGACGCCGAGATCTTCGAGGCCGCCCTCCCCGAACTCTACGATGACGTCGCCCTGATCGCCCCGGTGATCGTCACCAACGCGCTGAGCGCCGCGTCGCCACTGGCTGGCGAGTTCTTGAGCCAACGACGAGGGCGCGCCGTCGAGATCCTCGCACCTCAGCGGGGCCGACGACGGCGCCTGTTGGAGCTGGCGCACCGCGACGCCCTCGCCGTGATCGATCGCGACTCCCTGCGGCGCCAGAGCGACCACAACGTGCGCTCGCGCGCCCTCCAGGAGATCGGCGCGGCCCTCGGACTCGAGCAGCCACCCTTTCGCATCGAATGCTTCGACATGAGTCACCTTCAAGGCACCAACTACGTGGGATCGATGGTCGTGTTCGAAGACGCCATGGCCAAGAAGTCTGACTACCGGCACTTCAACGTCAAGGAGATCTTCGGCAACGACGACGCCGGTGCGATGCAGGAGGTCGTGCGCCGGCGTTTGGGCTACTGGAACGAGGATCAGTCCGCCAGCAAGTTCCGCCGGGCCAATCTGATCATCATCGACGGGGGTCTACCCCAGCTGCACGCGGCCCAGCACGCCGCGGCATCGCTGGGGTTGGGCGAAGGCGTTGAATTCGTCGCACTCGCCAAGCGCGAGGAGCTACTCTACCGACCGGGTTCGAGCACTCCCATCGCCCTGGAGCGAGGTTCCGAGGCCCTGTACCTCGTTCAGCGCATCCGTGACGAGGCCCACCGCTTCGCCATTTCGTTCCACCGCACCAAGCGGGCCAAGTCGATGGTGGCCACGCTGCTCGACGGTGTGCCCGGACTCGGTCCCAAGCGCCGTGAGCGTCTGATGCTGGAGATGGGTTCACTGGCGAATCTGCGCGGCGCCACGTTAGAGGAGCTGCGCGCGGTGCGGTGGCTGCCCGACGACGTCGCCCAGAACATCTACGATCGACTACGCGCGCCGCTTGCGCCACGGCTAGGGAAGGAAACCCGCGACGATGACTGACGTCTTGTTGGTGACGGGAATGTCGGGTGCTGGTCGGTCCACGGTCTCGACCGCGCTCGAGGACCTGGGCTGGTTCGTGATCGACAACCTGCCGATGGAGTTGATCGTGCGCGTCGGCGAACTCGCGTCCACGGGCTCCAAGGATGCCGCCGGCGTCGCGTTCATCGTCGGCCGCTCCGGTCGTGCCCAGCCCGACACGCTCCTCAAGGTCAAAGACGAGCTGGAATCCATGCACGAGAGCGCCAAACTGCTGTTCCTCGACGCCCCCGACGACGTCTTGATCCACCGCTACGAGGGAACGCGACGACGCCACCCCGTGGAGGCGGGCACCCTGGCCGATTCGATCGTCAAGGAGCGCACGGTGCTGCAGAGCATCCGTGACAGCGCCGACATCATTATCGACACCGGCACCATCAACACCAATCAACTGCGCTCGCGGATCGCCGAGATCTTCCGCCCGAGTGACGTCGACGGCCTGCGCGTGTCGATGATCTCCTTCGGATTCTCCAACGGCCTGCCCCGTGACGTCGACCTGGTGTTCGACTGCCGTTTCCTGCCCAATCCCCACTGGATCGACGAACTACGACCCTTGACGGGCCTGGACGAGCCCGTCGCGCGCTACGTGCTCGAACAGGACGAGGCGCAGCACTTCTTGCGTGACGTCGTCTCGATGCTCGAGTGGCAGATCCCGGCCTTCGCCAAGGAGGGCAAGTCCTACCTGACGATCGCCGTCGGCTGCACGGGGGGACGACACCGCTCCGTGGCCATCGCCGAGGAGATCCGACGTCGCCTGGCGCTGCGCACCTCGGTCTTTCACCGCGACATCTCGCGATGAAATTCGTCGCGATCGGCGGCGGGCACGGCACTGCGGTCACCTTGCGAGCCCTGCGCGGCATCGACGACGACGTCACGGGCATCGTCACGGTGGGCGACGACGGCGGCTCGACGGGACGCCTTCGCGCCATGTTGAACGTGGCGGCGGTGGGTGACCTGCGAAAATGCCTGGGCGCGCTCGCGGACCCGCACCACCCCCTGACCCAGGCCTTCGAACACCGTTTCACGGTCGGGGAACTCGCGGGCCACACGGTGGGCAACCTGTTCCTCGTCGGCCTGATCGACGCCACCGGCGACCTGGAGGCGTCGGTGGACGCCGCCGCGCAGGCCCTGGGCGTCACCGGGACGATCGTGCCCGCCAGTCGCCAGGGGGTGGTCCTGCTCGCCAGCCACGACCGGGGCGTCACGCGCGGCCAGACCGCCGTCGCTCGGACCCCCGATATCCACCTCCTGAGTCTCGATCCACCGTCGCCACCCGCTCCCTCGAGGGCGTTACGGGCTCTCGAGGAGGCCGACGTCATCGTCATCGGCCCCGGATCGCTCTACACCAGCGTCCTGGCCGCCTGCGTGGTGCCCGCGATCAACCGGGCGCTGGCCCTGAGTCGGGCGCGCAAGATCTACGTGGCGAATCTGCGCCCCGAGGACCCCGAGACGCTCAATTTCACGCTCCAGGACCACGTCGACGCCCTGCGCGCCCACGGGGTGGAGCCCACCGACGTCCTGGTGGACCAGGCCTCGCAGTTCGCCACTCAGACCTGTCGGATCGACACCCGGGTCGTGAACCTCACCACGAGAAATCCCCTGGTCCACGATGTGCCAAAATTGAGACAAGCAGTCATCGACGCCTGCGACATCCAACCCCCCCGAGACTTTTAGGAGACGTCAGTGGCCACACGCGTAGCGATTAATGGATTTGGTCGAATTGGTCGAGGCTATTTGCGCGCCTCGTTGAAGAACCCCGACGTGGTCGTGGTCGCCGTGAACGACCTGACGTCGCCCCAGACCAACGCCCACCTGCTCAAGTACGACTCGACCCAGGGCCCCCTCGGGCTACCCGTCACCATCACCGACGACGGGATGACGGTGGGGGAGCACTTCATCAAGGTGCTCGCCGAGCGCGACCCGGCCAATCTGCCCTGGGCGGAGCTCGACGTCGACGTCGTCATCGAATCCACCGGCCGCTTCACGTCGCGCGACGCCGCCGCCGTGCACCTGAGTGCCGGTGCGAAGAAGGTCATCATCTCGGCGCCCGCCACCGACGTGGATGGCACCTTCGTCTACGGCGTCAATCACGAGAGCTACGACCCCGCGACCCAGCACATCGTGTCCAACGCCTCGTGCACCACGAACTGCTTCGTGCCGATGGTCAAAGTCCTCGACGATGCCCTCGGCGTCCAGACGGGCCTGATGACGACGGTGCACGCCTACACCAATGACCAGAACCTCCTGGACCTCGCGCACAACGACCTGCGCCGGGCCCGGGCGGCCGCGGTCAACATCGTGCCCTCCTCGACGGGCGCGGCGCGCGCGACGAGCCTCGTGCTCGAAGCGATGAAGGGGCGACTCGACGGCACGTCGTTGCGCGTGCCGATCCCCGACGGTTCGATCACCGACTTCACGGCCATCGTGCGCTCGACGACGGTCGAGGAGATCAACGCCGCGTTCAAGGCGGCCGCCGAGGGTCCCCTCAAGGGCGTTCTCGTCTACACCGACGAGCCCATCGTCTCCTCGGACATCGTCGGCACGCCGGCGTCGTGCACCTTCGACTCCAAGATGACCATGGTCCAGCGCATCAACGATGAGCAGAGCCTGGTGAAGATCTTCGGATGGTACGACAACGAGTGGGGCTACTCGAACCGCTTGGTCGACCTGACCACCGTCGTCGGCCGCTAGTCCGTGTCGACCCCTCTGCCCCACTTCGAGCGATGGGGGAGTCTCGCGGGCAAGCGAGTGCTCGTGCGCGTCGACTTCAACACCCCCGTGGCGCAAGTCGACGGACGCCTCGACGTCACCGACGACTTTCGCATCCGCGCCACGCTGCCGCTCTTCGAGCAGCTCTTGGACGCGGGTGCGCGGGTCGTGGCCTGCACCCACTTCGGTCGACCCGACGGCCGGGTCGTCGAGAAGTACTCGGTGGCGCCGGTGCGCCGGCGCCTCGAGGAACTCTGCCCCGACGTCGAACTGCTCGAGAACCTTCGCTTCAACCCTGGTGAGGAGTCCAACGACCCGGCCTTCGGCGCGTCGCTGGTGGCGGGCTTCGACTACTACATCAACGAAGCCTTCTCCGCCTCGCACCGCGCCCACGCCTCGATCATGGTGCCGCCCACCCTGATCCCCAGTGCGGCCGGGCCCAATCTGCTGCGCGAGGTGGCCACCCTGACGTCGATCCTCGAGAGCCCGGTGCGACCCTTCGTCGCCATCGTCGGCGGGGCCAAGGTCAAGGACAAGCTGGGTATCGTCAAGGTTCTCTCACAGCGCGCCGATCACGTCATCGTCGGCGGCGGCATGGCGTACACCTTCGAAGCCACCCAGGGCCGCACGATCGGCTCCTCGCTCTTCGACGAGTCCTACCTCGGCGTCTGCGCGGAACTGATGGCCGGCGGCAAGATCGTCATCCCCTCGGACGCCCGCGGACTACCCAGCGACGCGGACTTCGGCGCTGGCGGCCCCGACGAGGTGATCGAGTGGGGAGAGAACATCCCCGACGGGTTCCAAGGTCTCGACATCGGACCCGCATCGGTGGCGACGTTCGTCGAGATCATCATGAACGCCGGCACCATCTTGTGGAACGGCCCGATGGGGGTCTTCGAGGACCCGCGCCTCAGCGCGGGCACCGAGGCCGTCGCTCGGGCGGTGGCGGCGTCGGACGCCGTCTCGGTCATCGGTGGTGGCGACTCCGTCGCCGCCATCCAGGGCTTCGGCCTCGAGGACGAGGTCACCTTCGTTTCCACCGGCGGGGGAGCCAGCTTGGAATTCGTCGAACTCGGCGACCTGCCGGGTCTCGCCGCCCTGCGAGAGAGCCCGTGGAGCCACTCATGAATCGTCCCCTGGTCATCGGCAACTGGAAGATGAACCTCGACTACGTCGAAGCGGTCCACCTCACCCAGCAGATCGGCGTCATCGTGAAGAACAAGCCGCTCGAGCACGTGGACCTCGTGGTGGTACCGCCCTTCGTCGACATCCGCAGTGTCACCTCGGTGGTCGAATCGGAGCGAATCGCGGTGGACGTGGGCGCCCAGCACGCCAGCGTGCACGACGCGGGAGCGCACACCGGCGAGATCTCGGTGTCGATGCTGCAGCGTCTCAACGTGAAGTGGATCCTGGTCGGACACTCCGAGCGCCGCGCCATGTACGCGATGACCGACGAGGTCGTCGCCCAGACGTTGCGCGCCGTCGTTCGCCAGGGGGTGCACGCAGTGCTGTGCGTCGGTGAGGAGCTCGACGTGCGTCGCGACGACGGTCACCTCGACTTCGTCACCGCGCAGCTGCACGCCGCGCTCGAGGGGCTCGACGAGAAGTGGCGACCCCTCGTCACCATCGCCTATGAACCGGTCTGGGCCATCGGCACGGGCCTCACCGCCACGACCGAGCAGGTCCGTGACATGACCGAGCACATCCGGGCGGTGGCGGCGTCGTTGTCCTTGGGTGAGGCGCGCGTGCTCTACGGCGGATCGGTGAACGCGGACAACGCCGCGTCGCTGATCAGTGAGGGTCGCGTGGACGGCTTCCTGGTGGGGGGCGCCTCCTTGAAGGCGGACTCCTTCCTGGCGATCGGCCAGGCGGCCCACGACTGCTACGCTGGCAAGCGCTAGTCGGAGGTCGTGATGTTCACCTGGTCATTCATAGTCATTGAGGCAGCTTCGGCGATCGCCTTGATCTTTCTGGTGCTGTTGCACTCGGGGCGCGGTGGCGGCATCTCGGACCTGATGGGCGGCTCCGTGGGCACCATGGCCGCGGGGTCGACCGTCGTCGAGCGCAACCTCGACCGCGTCACCGTCGCCGTCGCCCTGATCTTCACGTTCGCGACACTCACGCTCGACCTTCGTCTGCAGTAGCGACCGTGATCCCGCGTGGATCTGGTCGCCGAGTCGCCCTGGTGATCGTGATCTCGGGCATCGTCGTCGTCGCGGCGACATTGTTGGCGTACCGGCGACCGACGTCGGGGGCGGGTCCCGCCAATCCGGCCACCTCCAGTCTGACCCTGTCGCTCCCGGGACCCTTCAACGGTTGCAGCGTGCTCAGCCCTCGGGCGACCGCGACCACGTCGGCGATCCTCGACCTCATTCGCCCCTCGGCGTTCCTGACCGGACCCACCAACGTGCTGACCGGCGAGGGGGGAGCCATCGCCTCGGCCGAGCTGGTCTCGTTGCACCCCGAGACCGTGGTCTACACCGTCAACCACAAGATGCGCTGGAGCGACGGGCGGGCATTCTCCGCGAACGACCTGATTCAGTGGTGGCGAAGCGCGCGACGCCTCGACAGCGTCAACGGCGACGGCTATCGGGCGATCTCGACCATGACGGTCAACAAGCGACGCACGTCGGTCACCGCTCTCTTCTCGAGCGACTTCGCCGACTGGAACCTATTGTTTCGCGACGTCGAACAGTCGGGCGCGAACCACTCGTGCGCCATCGACGAGTTGACGACGCAGCCGTCGCTGGGGCCCTACCTGGTGCGTAGCGCCACGTCGCGTCGTATCGTCCTGGTCGCCAATCCGCAGTGGACCATCAACTACAACCGTTTTCACCGCGTCATCATCACTTCCTCGAGCGAGTTGCCCAATCGCGGCGCGAAGTACTTCGTCCAGTACGATCCGGTCGCCACGAAGTCCGTCGTCGAGGGCCTGGTGGCGCACCCGCGTTACCTCGGCCAGTTCGGGAACTCGAGCGACCTCGTCGAGATGACCTTCAGCCCCCACGCCACCCTGACGAGCAACCGGTCGATACGCGTCGCACTGTCGTGGTTATTGGATCGCCGGGCCATCCTGAACCAACTCTTCGGGGCCTTCACGTTCACTCCCTCGGTCCCCACGTCGGCCCTCTTCTCCCAGGGACAGGTGGACTATCCCGTACCGGCACCGCTCCCCGCGGCCACGCCCACCAATTCAGGGATCGTCGATTCGTCACAGGACTGTCGAGCGTGCGCCGTCACCATCTTGGGCGACGCGGGCTACGTCCGCACCGCTAGAGGGTGGCGTAGCGCCTCGGGCGGCGACCTGCACCTCGACGTGGCGGTGGGACCGACCGCCCTGGACCAACGCACGGCCGCCCTCGTGGTGCGCCAATGGACGGCCCAGGGGGTGAGCGTCACGCTACGTGCGGCACCGACCGACGCCGCCGCGGCTGACATGGCGGCGCGCGGTGTCGTCGACGTGGCGATATTCGACCGTCCGACCGGTACCACCCCGTGGGTCAGCGCCCGTTCGTGGGATCAGACCCCCTACCTCGACTCGTATCCCTCGGGGGTGCGCAGTGCACTGACGGATCAACTCTTCACCCAGGCCCAGAAGACGTTCAATCCGGCCACGGCCTCGCTGATTTGGCTCAAGATCGACCACCTGATCCTTCGCGACTTCTGGGTGCGCCCCCTCTACACCGTTCCCTCAATGACCGAATGGTCGGGACCGGTGGCGAACGTCGTGCCCTCGCTCTCATTGAGCGGCCTCGTAGACCAAGTCAGCAACTGGGGAATTTCCCTGCCGTCCACCACGACGTCCGTGAGGACCGCCACCTCGCCCGTCGGCTAGAGTGATTGTCCACGTCGAAGTGGCGAAATGGCAGACGCGCCAGCTTGAGGGGCTGGTGCCCTTATGGGCGTGCGGGTTCAAGTCCCGCCTTCGACACCAATCGAAATGACTTAGATGGTCAACCGAGTGAGGTTGCATTTATGTTGCTTAGGACCTCGCCCTCCACCTGGCAGGTCGCTAACGCGTTATGCGTTCGAGCGTCTCGATGACGCGTGGGCCGAGATCCAACTCCGGGTTTTCTCTCACCGCACTCAAAAGATACGCGCCCCAACTATTTGCACCGGTCCGTAGGAATCCCAGTGCCAGACGATGCCCCTTGTTGTCTCTTAGAACCAAGCCTTGGGCTGGCCGCTTCCCAGACCAATCATCAGGTCGTTTGAAGTAGAAGTTCACCTGACGGGGCTGACCTGTTTGTGGATCGATCGCGTTGATCTGACGCGCCCTGGTGTCGATACGCACCGACTCCAGGTCGTCCAAATCGATGCTCACCCGAAATGGCCCTCGCCGTTGGGCAAATGTTCGAGGTGAAAAACTAAGTATGGGATGTGTGAGGACGTACAGAACCAGTATGAGCAGCAATAGGACGACGATGTTAACCGGCCACCACCTCTTGAGTTGACCCGAGTGGTTCTGCGCGAGTAGCCAGAGCAACAACAGCAACGTAGGCGTCCACCAGCCCCGGTTCGTGACGTACCTGAAGGTTTGCTGGTCCTGGGGCAAGCTGTCCACATTTCAAGTATCGGTCGATCAGCAACTACAAGTGGGACTTCTAGGAACGGTGGAAATTCTAACTCGAGAAAACTTCTTGAGTGCACCTGCGGGCTAAAGACCAGTTTCTCGGCCGAGCAAGTCAGGATCTCGACTCGCCAATCGCCGAATGTGAACGTTGGCTCGAAGTCCAGTTCTCGCGCTGTCTAACTCAAGCGCCAATGCGAGGTTGCCGAACTGTTGCTTTGGGCCTTCGACACCAAGAAGTCTATTCTTCGAGGTTGCTCAAGTAATTGAACAGGTGACGGGCCTTGACCGTGCGATTCGTCTACTCGGCTCCGAAGTAACGGCCGGTCCATTTGAAGACCTGGGCAGGAGATCCATCTGGCATGTCTCTGAACTCAGCGGTTCGCAAATAGCGATGCTTCTGCCCATCGGACATTAGGACGCTGGCCTCGTCACCGCCCAATTCCGCCCACGACCGGCCGTCCATGGGTCCACCTTCAAAGATGATGGCCTTGGAATGGTCCTCGTGAGTTTGGAGAGTGGGCACGATCACAAAATATCGGAGACGGTCTGAACAACGCCACTGGACTCGTACGCCCGTCAACAGCGTGAGTGGTCGAACGTTCCACAGGCTCTTCATTCGTGGTTCCACCGCTCTAATCGCCACTCGGATTGTGCAGGTCGGCCCCCGGTAACTATTATCGGGGTTACCATCAGATCATGCTCAGGCACAAGCGTTTGACCAGTCTTCTCGGATCCGTGTTCATCGTTACTGCCTTAACAACAATGACCACTCTTGAGGTCACCACGGGTGGAGCCGCAACCAACCACACTTCGATTCCGACGTGCATTCAGGGGCAACTGAGCGTCGCAATGGAAGAGGGTGGCTACCTCCAACCCAACATTCCACAGGGTTATACCTTCCTCGTAGCAAATGACACAAACCACGAGTGCTCGATGGAGGGTTTTCCGTGGTGGATTGTCTTCTCACACTCCGATGGCAGCATCACGAAGGTCAAGATGCTTCACCGCCCGAATTCTCTCTATGCTCAACCACCCATCAAGCGAGTGATCCTTGGTGTGCGAGGAGTGGCCTCATTCGGAATCAGCTACACGTATCTGCGTACCCCATCATTCACCACTGACCCGGCCTGCCAATTGAGCCTCATTGACGTTCGTCTTCCCGCAACCGATGCTCATGAGTTTTCGTTCGAGTTTCCTGTGCATATTGATGTCTGCGCCACCAATCGTGACTTTGACTCAACTCCTGTCGAAGCCAGCGTTATTCCATTGGCGTAATCGAAATCGGCCACCCCATCAAATCCGGGCCTCAAGGGACGGAGACGAGTCCCGATAATTCCGCCGAAGAGTCAATCGTCCAAGAGGCCACCTAGCAATTCGCCAGTCAGAATGTGTAAGTCAGCCCAACGACGCCAATCAACATGACACGTACGAGCTACCCGGGAGTGGTGTCTTGCCGACTATTCCCCGCTACGTCGATTGTCATCAGCGCACAATGCGCTCGAGTGTTTCCATGACGCGGGGACCGAGATCCACTTCGGGTTGCTGCCTCACCGCGCTCAACAGATATTCGCCCCAACGGTTTGCCCCGGTCCGCGAGAATCTCAGCGCCAAATGATGACCACTGTTGTCGCTGAGAACCAAACCCTGGACTGGCCGCTTTCCAGCCTCGTCGTCAGATGGCTTGAAGTAGAAGTTCACCTGGCGGGGATGCCCCGTTTGTGGATCAGTGGCGTTGATCTGGCGGGTACGGATATCGATACGAACGGAACTCAGGTCACTCAAATCGATGCCAACACGAAATGGCCCTCGTCGCTGGGTGATTGACCGTGGTGAAAAGCTAAGTGTGGGGTGGGTCGCGATATAGAGGACCAGTACGAGCAACACCATGACGACGACGTCAACTGGCCACCAGCGCCTCAGTTGACCCGAGTGAAGTTGTCCAGCCGCCACGAGACACCACAGCAGGGTTGGGGTCCACTAGGCCCGGTTCGTCACGTACTTGAGGGTCTGCTGTGCCTCGGGTACATTATCCACTCTTTGAGTATGTTTCGTGCGCGCCCCCCGTTGGGCAGTAACGCCAAGTGAACCAGAATAACTTCGCCCTCGCACGGGTGCCGGGTTGACCGAAAACCAACGAATTGGCGCGAGACGCCACTGCGGTGTCGAGATCATCGCTCGTGACCCTTCGGGCCACACCATGCGGGTGCGGTGCAGGAGGCGTGCGAGGACCAAGAAGGTTGGTTCTCCGGAGGTCCCGAAGTTCATCGAAATGGCTCATTTTCACCACCGCGCAGATCCGAAGCTGTTCGTCGCAACGTCGGCCTACACCGGTCGCGCCACCGCACTTTCATGTCTACGCGACGTACAACTCATGGACGGATCAGGCAACGACGACCTGGCGCGAACACGAGGGGGCACAACGCCCTCGTCGACGCCCGCGTTCGCGATGGAGATCCCTTGGGGTCCTGGACGCTCACCGTAGCTCGGCATCTCGCCACAAGCTAACGCGCGAGTGCCACTCGGATGGTTGACGTCGAACCTGTGACACTGAGAGTCCGCGCCACCTCGCGACCGGCTTTCGTGAGTGGCGGGTGCTCCTCACCAGAACCGACCGGTCTCTGCGCTTGCATCCCGTCGAGGTCGACGTCATCATCCGTTCCTGGGCTTCGTCGCGAGGCGAAAACTTCTCAACCATCACCCCGGTGCACCACTCGTCACTAGTGGTCCGTTAATTAAATAACTAATGGGACTAAAGTGGGTCCATGACCCACTCCCTGGCCGCGCCCCCTCTGCCCCTCAC
>JABBOA010000132.1 GCA_019352075.1 Acidobacteriota bacterium
GCCATCGGGCGAACAGATCGAAATCACCTTCGGCGACGAGTCGGCCGTCATCACCGAGGTGGGGGCGACGCTGCGCACTTACGACAAGGCGGGGGTGGGCATCGTCGAGGGCTTCGCTCCCCACGAGATCCCCAGCGCGTGTCGCAACCAGATCTGTTACCCCTGGGTCAACCGGGTGGGGTCGGGGGAGTGGAGCTATTCGGGGCGACGGGCCCAGGTCGGCGCAGACAACGTTGTCAGTCGGACCTTGAACCACGGGTTGGTCCGTTGGCGTCCCTTCGCGATTGACGTGGTCGAACCGAGTCGGTGCGCACTGTCGTACGTGTTGTTCCCGACGCCCGATTACCCGTTCGCGACGAGGTTCGGCGTCGACTACTCGCTCGACGTGAACGGCCTCACGGTGACCTCCACCGTGACCAACGTCGACGGGGTGGACGTGCCCTTCAGCCTCGGCTTCCACCCGTACTTCGCGCCGACGACACCGACCATCGACGGCACGCGACTGCACCTGCCCGCACGTTCCTACCTGGAGGTCGACGGGCGCATGCTGCCCACCGGCGCCGTGAAGGCCGTCGTCGATACGCCCTACGACTTTCGTGAGTCCCGTGCCGTCGACGGCGTGGCCCTCGACGTCACCTACACCGATCTCGCGCGCGACGAGTCGGGCCTGTTCACCGTGACCATGCAGGACGCCCATGGCGTCACGACCCGCCTGTCCCAGGACGAGGCCTTCGCCTACTTCCAGGTCTTCAGCGCCGACACGCTGGCTCGGGGGCGACGACGGACGTCACTGGCCCTGGAACCGATGACCGCACCGGCGGAGGCGTTCCGCTCCCACCGAGGTCTGCTCACGCTGGCCCCGTCACAGAGCTGGTCGGGGGTCTGGCGCGTGCAACGCGACGCCTGACGCGACGCGGGCGCGGACGCGAGCGCGGCACCTGGACCCACGAGACCCGACCGCGCGGGTGACGTCAGGGCACCACCGTGAGGTACGAGGTCGGCGTTCGGAAGTAATTCCCGTACCCCGTATACGTGGCGTAGATGGCGTGGCGCCCCGGCCGGGTGGTCTTCACGCGCACGAGGCATTCTCCGAACCAACTCGGTTGACAGTGCAGGAGTTGCGCACCCACGTGGATCGTCATCTGGCTCTCGGGGTAGATGCCTTGCGCGTTGGCCCGCACGCCGGTGACCTCCACCAACGCCCGCGTCCCCACCGTGACGACGGGGGTGGGCGCGACCGCGACGAAATTCCATGAGGGCACCGGTATCACCCACTGGGGGTCGCTCGCCACGGAGTAACCGAGGCGATTGTGCGCCTGGGTGGTCACCTCGTAGACGCGGTGGTCGTGCAAGCCGGTGATGAGGCAATGGGGCTGGTAGTCGACGACGGCACGGCAGGTCCTCGTGGTGACGCCGTCGGTGATGGTGACGAGGTAACCGTCGATCGTCGCGCCACCCGCGCTGATGGGCGGGTGCATGTACGTCCACACGCCACCCGCGGAAGGAACGTTGCCCGACACGTCCTTGGGGGGCGTCGGCGTCACGCGCGCGCAGTTGGCGCTCGCGCGCAACGAGGCGATGCGCCCGGCGGCGTCGACGGCGACGAACCCCGAGGACCCGAAGGTGATGGCGGTCCAGTGAGCGAGTGGATCGACGAGGAGCGGCGCGGACGCCCACGTCGCGCCGGTGGGGGAGGTCAGGTAGATCGGTCGGCCCGTCGTGGCGTGCCCCAGGGCCACGAAGGTGGCGCAACCGTAGGCCGCGACGTCGATGGGCGCGGACCGCGCACGAGCGTGGGGGGACCAGGTGTAGCCCAGCACCGACGAGGCGACGAGGTAGGGTGGCGCGTCCTCGACGGCCACGAAGTTGCCGTCGCCGAAGGTCACCGCGCTCCAGCGCCCGCCCCCCGCGGTGAGGGGGTAGAAACTCCATCCCAGTCCGTCGAGGGAGATCAGGTCGTCGCCCTGGCGTTGGTCCACGGCGATGAATCGACCGTTGCCGTAGGCGATCGACGTGAAGGCGAATTTGGAATGCACCCACGTCGTTCGCCAGTTGACGCCGTCGGTCGTGGTGGTGATCTGGCCGTCGGAACCGACGGCCACGAATCGACCCGCCCCGAAAGCGACGCTCGTCCACGCTCCCACGGGCCCGGACCTCGCCACCCACTCGACGCCGTTGGTGGAGACCATCTCTCGGGCTCCCGTGGCCGAGTGTGAGAGGGCGATGAACCGGCCGTTGCCGTAGGCCACGCTCGACCACGCACCCTCGGGCACCGCGTGCAGGGTCCAGTGGGTGCCGGAGCGCGAGGTGGCGACCTCGGCGGTGTGACCGAGGGCCACGAAGAGCCCGCCACCGTACGTCACGGTGTTCCACGGGCCGCGGCCCGACGGCACCGTGGCCAGCACCCACCGCGACGACGGCGCTGATGTCGTCGTGGTGATCGTCGACGCCCTGGCCGAGGGAGCGCCCGCGACGACGACGCCGGCCACCACGAGCGCCGTCACGAGCGCCGTCACGGCGACGACGGGTGCCGCGAGGGCGAGCCACCGTCGCGCGCGATCGTGGGGTGTCTCATGAATCTCTCGCATTTCTCCGCTCCATCGAACGCACGGTGCGTGGGTGCACTCGGTGTCCTCGCGTGCACCGTTCGTCACTCGTTCGACGGTCGCGGGGGGGCATCCGCCGGGCGTCCTCGACCTTGGCAAGGGGCCCGCGTTCGCAGCGAGCCTACGCGCCGCGGCGGGTCCGAATCCGCGATCGACCGTGGATTCGTCGTCGCGTGAGTCCATTCTCACGCTGGTCTCATGGTGGTGTCATCTTCGCGGCATCACGCGACGAGGAACGACACGAGGTGACGGCGATGGCGGGCGCGCCAGCGCGCGGGGGTCGTCGCACCACTGGTGCCATGGCCGGGGGTCCTCGATGGGGTTATCCCCGCGCTTCGCCGCGCGGGCGCCCGCGTCACGAGCGGGTGGCGAAGATGTGGTTGGATGGCGAGGGTGGCGTACTCGAGCGAGTCCGCGAGGTCGCCCGAGGCGAAAGAGAGTGGAGTCACGATGCGGGTGTTGATTATCGGAGCTGGTGGAGTGGGTACGGCCATGGCTCGCACGATCGCCAAATGGGGTCTGTTCGACTACGTCGCCATCGCCGACTACGACGAGCGACGCGCCCGTCGCGCCGTCGAGGGTGCCGGCGAGCGGTTCGCGGCCTTTCGACTCGACGGGGGCGACGAGTCGGCCATCGTCGAGCTGATCCAACGCGAGCGGATCGAGGCGGTCGTCAACGCGCTCGACCCGCGGTTCGTGATGCCGGTCTTTCGCGCCGCCTTTCGCGCGGGGGTGACGTACCTGGACATGGCGATGTCCCTCTCGCACCCTCACCCGCAGGATCCCTACCGGCTGCCCGGGGTGAAGCTGGGTGACGAGCAGTTCGCGATGTCTGAGCAGTGGCGTGAGCGTGGGCAGCTGGCGTTGTGCGGGATCGGGGTGGAACCAGGCCTCTCGGACGTGTTCGCGCGTTACGCCGCCGATCACCTGTTCTCGTCGATCGACGAGATCGGCGTGCGCGACGGCGCGAACCTGGTCGTCGAGGGTTACGAGTTCGCCCCCTCCTTCTCGATCTGGACGACGATCGAAGAATGTCTCAATCCGCCGATCATCTGGGAGAAGGGACGCGACTGGTTCACCACGGCGCCCTTCAGCGAGCCCGAGACGTTCAACTTCCCCGCGGGCATCGGCCCGGTGGAATGCGTCAACGTCGAGCACGAGGAAGTGTTGCTGATCCCGCGCTGGGTGGACGCTCGGCGGGTCACCTTCAAGTACGGTCTGGGCAACGAGTTCATCGAGGTCCTCTCGACCCTGCACAAACTGGGCCTCGATTCGACGTCGCCCGTGCGTGTCGGCGGCGTCGACGTCTCGCCGCGCGACGTGGTCGCGGCCTGCCTGCCCGATCCGGCGCAACTGGGGGACCGGATGACCGGGCTCACCTGCGCCGGCACGTGGGTCACGGGCACGGGCACCGACGGTGCGCCACGTGAGGTGTATCTCTACCACGTGGTGGACAACGCGTGGAGCATGTCGGAGTTCGGCTCGCAGTCCGTCGTGTGGCAGACCGCCATGAATCCGATCATCGCTCTCGAGTTGCTGGATTCGGGGGTGTGGGCCGGTACCGGAGTCCTGGGTCCCGAAGCGCTACCCGCGGATCCGTTCCTGGACCTCGTGAACTCGCACGGCGCCCCGTGGGCGATCGACGAGCGAACGGTCGCTTGAGCACACGGCCTCCGGAGGAACGCCGGACCCAAGGAAGTGTGTCCAGTGCGCCATCCCGGGGTCGCTCGCTAGCCCTACTCCTCGGGCGCGTGCGGGTTGTAGATGAAACCGATCACGGTGCCCTGGGGCGAGATCACCGAGCCGGTGACGATCCCCTCACCCACGTCCTCGGGGGCGTCGTGGATGCTGGCGCCGGCCTCGAGGGCCTCGTCGAAGGCCGCCTGCATGTCGTCGACCCCCCAGTAGACCAGTGGACCGTCGTCGGCGTCGCCATCGGGGAGCAGGCCGAGTTCGTAGCCAGCGACGTTGAAGCCGACGTAGAAGGGTTCGTCGAAGTAGGGCGGTTCGCCGAGCACCTCGGTCCACCACGACTTCGCGGCCTCGAGGTCGTCGGTGGGGTAGATGACGGTACGAAGACCCTGCAGGTTGAGTGACATCCTCCCACCATAGGAGAACGGC
>JABBOA010000133.1 GCA_019352075.1 Acidobacteriota bacterium
CCTCGAGGGTCGCGCGACCCGCCTCGACCTCGATCGCCGCCGCGAGGGCCGTGGCCAGTTTGCTCACCGACGCCCACGGTCGCGCGACGTCGAGGTCCCCGTAGGTCGCCAGCGTGCGCCAATCGCCGTCGCGCCAGCGTGACACCACGACGGCGGGCTCGCCGGGCCATCCCACTGCGAGCAACGACGGGTCCACGGACACCAATCTACTGGGGCGGCCTAGAGTCTCCGGGGTGATCACTGTTCTGAGTGGCGGCGTGGGCGCCGCTCGACTCCTGCGCGCCCTGCGCCGTCACGACGCCGAGGTGGCGCTGAGCGCGGTGGTGAACGTGGGCGACGACCTGGTCATGCACGGGCTGAGCATCTGCCCCGACCTCGACACCATCATGTACACCTTGGCCGGGGTCAACGACGACGAGCGCGGCTGGGGGCTGGTCGACGAGTCCTGGCGCGTGATGCAACGCCTCGGCGAACTGGGGGGCGAGAACTGGTTCTCCCTGGGCGACCTCGACCTGGCCACCCACCTCTACCGCTCCCAGCGCCTCGCGGCGGGCGCCACCAAGACGGAGGTCACGCGCGAGCTCGCGTCGCGCTGGCACCTCGACGTGGCCCTGCTGCCGGTGAGCGACGACGTCATCGCCACCGAGTTCGACACCGCGCGCGGGCGCCTCAGCTTCCAGGAGTACTTCGTGCGCCACCACCACGACGTCGTGGTCCACGCGGTGCGCGTGCGCGGCGCGTCGACGGCCACGTTGAGCGAACAATCGCGCGACGCCCTCGAGAGCTGCGAACGTATCGTGATCGCCCCGTCGAACCCGTTGATCTCCATCGACCCCATCGTGCGCGTGCCCGGCGTGCGCGAGATCCTCGCGCGGCGTCGCCACGACGTGGTCGCCGTCTCGCCCCTCGTCGCGGGAGCGGCTCTCAAGGGCCCGGCGGACCGATTGATGCGTGAACTGGGCCACGACGCCAGCGCCGTCGGCGTCGCGCGCTTCTACGACGGCCTCGTCGGCACGATGATCATCGACGTTGCCGACGCGCACCAGGCCGCGGCGGTGGCGGCGACGGGCTGCGCGGTGCGCGTCACCACGACGGTCATGAGCGACGAGCGCCACGCGATGGCCCTCGCCGCGGCGGTGCGCGCGTGAGCGAACTGCGCATCGTGGCCGTCACGGGCGTCGACGAGATCGTCGACGGCGACGACCTCGTCACGAAGTTCCTCGACGCCGTGGACGCGGCGGGGCTCGGCCTCGAGCACCACGACGTCGTGACGGTGACCAGCAAAGTGGTCTCGAAGTCCGAGGGTCGTGTCGTGGCTTTCGACGGCACGCGCGAGCACCGCGAGCGACTGATCGCCCAGGAGTCGCGTCGCATCCTGCGCCGTCGCGGCGACCTGCGCATCACCGAGACCCCGCACGGCTTCGTCAACGCCAATGCCGGCATCGATCACTCCAACGCCCCCGAGGGCACGGCGGTGCTGCTACCGCGCGACCCCGACCGGTCCGCGCGGCGCTTTCGCGGCGAAGTGCGACGCCGCCGCGGTGTCGACGTCGGTGTCGTCATCACCGACACCTTCGGACGAGCGTGGCGTCACGGGGTGACCGATGTCGCCCTGGGGTGCGCCGGCGTGCGCCCCATCCAGGACTTGCGCGGCACTCCCGACGACCGCGGACGGATCCTGGACGTGACCGAGGTGGCGGTGGTCGACGAGATCGCGGCGGCGGTCCACCTGGTCCTGGCCAAGGATGCGCACACCCCCTTCGCGGTGGTGCGCGGCCTGCCCGCGCACTTCTTCGGCGATGGCTCGGTCGCGCACGACGTCGTGCGACCCACCCCCGGCGATCTGTTTCGCTAGGTCAGATTCGCTGGGTCCGATTCGCTCGGTCCGATTCGCTCGGTCAGATGCCGCCGAGTTGGACGACGCCGGAGAGCTCCGAGCCGTCAGCGACGGTCACCTCGGCGCCGACCACGCACGTGGGGCCCAGGATCGAGGCCGATCCGATCACGGCGCGCGGACCGATGATCGACGCCCTGATCTGCACGTCGTCGTGGACCACCGCCCCGGCCATCACCACGACGCCGTCGAGGATCACGTTCTCGCCGATGACGCAGTCACGGTCCACCACGGTGTTGTGCAACTGCGCGCTCGCGGCGATGCGACTCGTCGCGTGGCGCCACGTCGTCCCGATCAGGTCCTGGACGGTGCGTTCGGTGTCGCGTCCGTTGAGGACGTCGATGTTGGCCTGCAGGAACGTCGCGGGCGTCCCGGTGTCGAGCCAGTACGCGTGACCGTCCATGGCGTAGAGAGTGCCCTTGGCCGCGAGGGCCGGGAAGGTCTCGCGCTCGACGCTCACCTTGCGTCCCGCGTCGATGAGCGACAGCACGGAGGGCTCGAACACGTAGGTGCCGGCGTTGATCAGGTTGGTCGGAGCCTCGTCGCGTGGCGGCTTCTCGATGAACGTGCTCACGCGCCCCTCGTCGTCGGTGACCACCACGCCGAATCGCGAGGGGTCCTCGACGGCGTGCAGGGCGATCGTGCCCTCCGCGCCGTGCGCGTGGTGAAAGGCCACCAGCGCCGACACGTCGAGGTCGGTGAGCACGTCGCCGTTCACGACCAGGAACGTGTCGTCCACGCCGGCGAACTGGGCCGCGAACCTGATGGCCCCCGCCGTGTCCAACGGTTCGGGCTCGACCGCGTAGGAGATCGACACGCCCGCGATGGCGCCGTCGGGGTAGGCCTCCATGAAGTGATGGGGCAGGTAGCCCAGGGACAGGATCACTTCGTTGACGCCGTGCTTGGCGAGCATCTCAAAGACGCCCTCGATCATCGGCACGCCGACCAGCGGCAGCATCTGCTTGGGCATCTCGTACGTCAGGGGGCGCAACCGCGTACCCATCCCGCCGACGAGGATGATTGCCTTCAAACTCAGCCCTTCGTCGTGGTGGTGGTCGTACCGGTGCTCGCCGTGGTGGTGGTGGTCGCCTTGGTCGTCGTCCTGGTCGTACCGGTGGTCACCGTGGTCGTGGGGGCGCCCACCGTCGTCGGGGTCACCGCGGTGGTGGTCGTCGTCGTGGCGCTCGCCGCCTGGTAGGAGACCATGGCGTTGACCGTGGCCGTGCTCGGCGCGCGGGGCACGACGCCCTTGGGGTCAAAGGCCAGCGTGACGCGCATGTCCTGGACGAAGTGGATGGACGCGGGGTTCGTCGTGATCGTGGGCGTCTTCTGGCTGAAGGAACTCCAGTACGCGTACTGCACCTCGCCGGGCTTCTTGGGGTACTTCGACGTCGACGGACAGAGTTCGCCGTTACGGTACGTCGTCGAGGCGTTCGCCACGCCCGCCGCGTTGGGGATCGCCAATTCGTTGGAGCTCAGGATCAGCCCGGGGAATTCGACGCCGAACTGCGCGAGCGTCGCGTGCCGGCCGGCGTCGGCGGCGTTGACCGGCGACACCTGGATGACGTTGCCGCTCAGGACCTTGAGTCCGCCGGTGCTGGTCGGGTTGGGAGCGAGGTTGGGCAGGGTCTCGCCACAGGCCTCGATGGCGAGGCCGGCGAACCAGACGGTGCCCACGGCCGGCGGGGTCCCCGTCGCCGCGCTGGAGGGGTGCTGGTAGTAGTAACGCGCGAGGACGGTCGAGATCAGCCCGAGGACCACGATGAGTACCAGGGCCGCGTAATAGTTGCTCGGTCGCGACTTCTTGTACGCCTTGCTACCGCCGGACGCGCCGACTCGACTGACCCATTTACCTGTTGCGCTCTTAGCCACGGAGGCAACGCTACTAAATATTCGCTCGGGGCCACTTCAGGCCCGCTTTTTGACCCCCGACACCGGTTCGCGGCCCGAGCGGTGCCTCGCCGCTCGGTACCATGGCGTATGCGTCTGGTCTCGTGGAACGTCAACGGAATCCGGGCGGTGCAGCGCAAGGGACTCTTCATCCCCTTCGTCGACGCGCTCCAGCCCGACGTGATCTGCCTCCAGGAGATCAAGGCCGAGCAGCACCAGTCCGAGCACGTCATCGAGGGTTATCAGGAGCACTGGCACCCGGCGGAGAAGAAGGGGTACTCGGGCACCGCCGTCTTCACGCGCCGCGACCCGGTGCGCGTCACTCGGGGGCTCCCCGCGACGCTGGTGAAGAAGTACTCCCTGCACACCGACTCCTTCGGCGACCCCAATCGCGAGGGCCGCACCCTCACCGTGGAGTACGAGGACTTCCACCTCGTCAACGTCTACACCCCCAATGCGAAGGGCGACCTCAGTCGATTGCGCCACCGGCACGAACAGTGGGATCCCGCCTTCTTGGCCTACTTGAAGAGACTCAACAAGACGAAGCCGGTGGTGGTCTGCGGTGATCTGAACGTTGCGCACACCCCCGACGACCTCGCCAACCCCAAGGCCAACGTGGGCAAGGCGGGCTTCACCAACGAGGAACGTCGCGGTTTCGAGGAACTGCTCGCCAGCGGATTCGTCGACACCTTTCGACTGTTCACCCCGGGCAACGGTCACTACACCTGGTGGTCGAACTTCTCGGCCGCGCGCGAGCGCAACGTCGGGTGGCGCATCGACTATTTCCTGGTCTCCGGCGACTTCGCGAACCGGGTCACCGCCGCCGAGATCCACGAGGGGCTCACGGGATCGGACCACTGCCCCGTCTCGCTCACGCTGGACCTCTAA
>JABBOA010000134.1 GCA_019352075.1 Acidobacteriota bacterium
GCCCTACCCATCACGCTGGCCGCCGCCCTCGCGGTACCGACTCTCGCCATTTCGGTGAGTTCTGGCGCCTCGAAATTGAAGGCGCCCTCCGCAAAGGTCCTCGCCTGCACCGGTGCGACGGTGTCGCGACCCCGCAACTTCGTCATCTCGTGCGCCGACGCCAATGCGGCCCTGACTGAGACCCACTGGTCCACGTGGCGAGCGAACACTGCGACGGGAACGACTCGCTTCGCCCTCAACCTCTGCACTCCGTACTGCGCGGCATCGCCCCTTTCGTACTTCCCCCACAGTTCCGTCACTCTCTCCGCGCCGGTCAAGACGAAGCACGGCCGTCTTTTCTCGAAGCTCGTTGTCCGCTACATCTACCGAGGCAAGACAACTTCGTTCAGCTTCTCCTGGGCGGGTGACCCTTCATTTTGAAGGTCGCACGACGCCGGACAATGACTCAATAATTCTTTTCACCCGTCGGAACCGTCCAGTCTTCAAGTGTCGTCGACAGCGGGGGTCGGCCGGTCGTCTCAATTTTGGATTGGTGGATGCAGTCGTGACCAGGCGCCGCTCAATCGTCGAAGACGTCGGCCTCAATTACGTTCAACCTGAAGGGGCCCGTGGTGAGGAATGATCCGTTAGACGTCGAATCCGGTCAAGACCGCAGCTCCCGTGAATCGATCATTCGCGAGGTCACTGAGGGCCTGGGCGGCGTGGTCGAAGGGATATCGATGCACGGTGGTGGCGATGCCGATCTTGAGTGCGAGGTCGAGGAATTCCTCGCCGTCGTCTCGGGTGTTGGCGGTGACGCTGCGAAGGGTCTTCTCTTGGAAGAGGTGGCGCTCGTAGTTGAGGTCCGGAATGTCGGAGAGATAGATTCCCGCCACGGCGAGGACGCCCCCTCGATCGAGTGAAGCGAGGGCGACGGGGACGATGTCGCCGACGGGTGCGAAGAGAATGGCCCCGTCGAGGAGTTCCGGTGGGGCGTCGTTGGTGTCGCCCACGCTGGCGGCCCCGAGACTGAGGGCGAGTTCGCGCGACTCGGGGGAACGGGTCATCACGTGGACGCGCGCTCCCTGGGCGATCGCGATTTGCGCGGTCAGATGCGCGGAGCCGCCGAAACCGTAGATCCCGAGTCGCCCTCCGGGTGGCAACTCGGTGCGACGCAGGGCGCGATAACCAATGATGCCCGCGCACAGCAGGGGGGCGGCGGTGACGTCGTCGAAGCCCTGGGGGAGGGAGTAGACGTACTCCTCGTTCACCACGACGAACGTGGCGTAGCCGCCATCGACGTCCCAACCGGTGAAGGTGGGCGCCAGGCAGAGGTTCTCGCGATGGCTGAGGCAGAATCGGCACGTCCCGCAGGTGCGGGCCAACCACGCGGCGCCCACGCGATCACCGCGGTGAAATCTCGTTGCGCCCGGTCCTGCTTCGTCGACGACACCGACGATCTCGTGGCCCGGGACCACGTTCGGGCGGTGAACGGGGAGGTCGCCGGTGACCACGTGGAGGTCGGTGCGACACACCCCGCACGCGACCACGCGCAGGCGCAGTTGGTGAGACGCGGGGGTCGGTACGTCACGCTCGCCGAGCACGAGTGGTCCGGCTCCGAGGGGCACGGCATCGAGGGGACCGGGTGTCGGGACCGACCACGCACGCATCGTCTGGGTCATTCTTCGCCGCCTTCGCGTCGCCAGTGGAGTGCCTCAATCTTGGTGCACGTGCGGTGGCCGCGACAAGGCCGCAAGCCCCTTCTTGGGGGTCGGTCGTCGAAAGGACTTTCGGCCCCTGTGGCGTCGCGACCGACGCGCCATACTGCCCAGAGGTGGCAATCGGCCACGCACGGACTTGGAGGCAGATATGACGGACGTACTGGAAAAGGGCGCGGATTCAAAGTCAGAGCCCGGTGACAACGTCAAGGTGTTCATCGCTCCGGGAAAGAGCGGCAGCCTGGTGTCGCTCAAGCCGCGCTACGAGAACTTCATCGGCGGGCAGTGGGTGCCACCGGTCAAGGGCGAATACATGGATGACGTGTCGCCGGCCGACGGCCGGGCGTTCTGCCAGGTCGCGCGTTCGTCCAAGGAGGACGTCGAACTGGCCCTGGACGCGGCGCATCGCGCCCGTCAGGCGTGGGGCGAGACGTCGCTGGCCGACCGAGCCAAGGTGCTCAACGCCATCGCCGACGTCCTCGAGAAGAATCTGATCATGTTGGCGGTGGCCGAGAGTTGGGAGAACGGCAAGCCGGTCCGTGAGACCTTGGCGGCGGACATCCCCTTGGCCGTCGACCACTTTCGCTACTTCGCGGGCGCCACTCGTTCGCTCGAGGGGCGTTCGACCGAGATCGACAAGGACACGGTGGCCTTCCACTTCCACGAGCCCCTGGGCGTCGTGGGGCAGATCATCCCCTTCAACTTCCCGCTCCTCATGGCGGCGTGGAAGATCGCCCCGGCCCTCGCGGCGGGGAACTGCACGGTGGTGAAGCCGGCGTCACCCACTCCGTGGTCGATCCTGAAGTTCGCCGAGTTGCTCGAGGGCGTCGTGCCGCCGGGGGTCATCAACATCATCACCGGTCCCGGCGCGGAGATCGGCAAGGCCCTGGCCACGAGTCCGCGCATCGCCAAGATCGGCTTCACCGGTGAGACCACGACCGGACGGCTCATCATGCAGTACGCCGCGGAGAACCTGATCCCCTCCACGGTCGAGCTCGGTGGCAAGTCGCCCAACATCTTCTTCGCCGACGTGATGAACGCCGATGACGAGTTCTTGGACAAGGCGGTCGAGGGGCTGATCCTGTACGCCTTCAACAAGGGTGAGGTCTGCACCTGCCCCTCGAGGGCGTTGATCCAGGAGTCGATCTACGACAAGTTCATGGAGCGTTGCCTGGCGCGGATCGCCCAGATCACCCAGGGCAATCCGCTGGACACGACGACGATGATCGGACCACAAGTCTCCAACCAGCAGCTGGACAAGATCGAGTCCTACGTCAAGATCGGCGAGGATGAGGGCGCCCAGGTGCTCATCGGGGGCAAGGCGAAGGACGTCGGTGGCGAGTTCGAGGGCGGTTACTACTTCGAGCCCACCGTGCTCAAGGGCCACAACAAGATGCGCGTCTTCCAGGAGGAGATCTTCGGTCCGGTGCTGGCGGTGACCACCTTCAAGGACGAGGCCGAGGCCCTCGAACTGGCCAACGACACACTCTACGGACTGGGTGCGGGCGTGTGGACACGCGACGGCAACCTGGCCTACCGGATGGGTCGCGGCATCCAGGCGGGGCGCGTGTGGACGAACTGCTACCACCTGTACCCGGCCGGGGCGGCCTTCGGCGGCTACAAGATCTCGGGCGTCGGTCGCGAGAACCACCAGATGATGCTGGAGCACTACTCGCAGACGAAGAACCTGCTGGTGAGCTACAGCACCAAGCCCATGGGCTTCTTCTAAGCCGCGCGGGTATGACGAGCCCACTCGAACCACCCGGCGTCGACGTGACGCCGGCGGCCCTCGAGGCCCTCGCTCACGTGGTGAGCGAGGGTGGGCCGGTCATGTTCTTCCAGTCGGGGGGTTGCTGCGACGGTAGTCTGCCCATGTGTTTTCGAGTGGGTGAGTTCAAGATCGGCGATCGCGACGTGCTGTTGGGCGTCGTGGGCGACAGTGAGTTCTACATCGACCATCGACAGTACGAGGCCTGGAAGGCGACGCGTCTCACCCTCGACGTGGCCGATGGCGAGCCCGAAGGCTTCTCCCTGCCGGCCGGTCCGGGTCACCACTTCGTCACCCGCAGTCGGGTGTGCGAGGTGCCTGCGCCCGTGTGAGTCACGCTGGCGCGCTCACCAAGGGACGACGTCGAAGTCGTCACGGTCGGTGCTGAGCCGAGCGCCGACGTCGTGGCTCGCCAGTCATCGTCCAAATCTCGCAGTATCTGAATGGTCGGGAGCTCGAGGGACCAACACTTCGCGGGGTCGGGCGACGCGGCGACCTGCCGTAGGTACCGTGAAAGCACGGGAACACCTCGAGATCACCGCCGCGGTGCTGCTCGCGACGGATGGGGGCGAAGCCTCACCCATCGCGTACTCGTAGGCCCGACGCCCACTGGTTCATAATGGATCGATGAACCTGTGGCGAGTGCGGGGCGAGTCCCGGCCCCCTCGCCCGTCAAGGGCATCGGTCGTTTCGTCGAGGCGATTACTGGGATGACCCAGCGCCGCACGCGAGCGGGCTTCGACGTCGCGACGAGGATCCGTTCCCGGCGCGCCGGTCGGACGAAGAGGGGCGTGGACAGCGCGGTGAGCGCGGGTCGATCCTCGTCGGCAGCGGCGTCGGTGCCCGTTCGGTTCTTGCGGTGATGACGGGTCGATCGATCCCGTGAAACAAATGGTCGCCCTGGTGGTGGTGGTGGCCGGGGCCGACGGTGAGCATTGGGTGAACATCTTGGGTCGAGGCGAGGTCTCCCAAGGTGAGGGTGTGCTTCGCGGAGGCGTCGCCCTAGGGTGGAGGCGACCTTATTGATGTAGGAGGATTGTCATGGTGGTTTCTCGTCGCACTCTCGGTAGCGGTTCGGCCGCATTGGAAGTCTCCGCGGAGGGACTGGGCTGCATGGGCATGTCCGAGTTCTACGGTCAAGGTGACGAGGGCGAATCGCTGGCGGTGATCCACG
>JABBOA010000015.1 GCA_019352075.1 Acidobacteriota bacterium
CGGTCAAGTCCAGCGATCAGTGCAGAAACGCCTGTTTAACACCAGTCACCTAGGACCGGTGATGAGGATCGCGCTCGAACCCTCGACGCCCATGTTCGCGCCGGTGTCGCGGCGACTGCGCGGGTGACCGCAGCGGTTCAGGGCGGGAACGTGATGCCGCCGAGCAATTCCTTGGCGAGTGGGCTGAGGTTCGTTCGGGCTCGCCACACGGCGCGGATGGATCGGGTCACGTGCAAGTCGTGGACCTCGACCGCGACGAGTCGGCGATCGGACAGTTCGGCACTCACCGCGAGTCGGCTCAGGACCGCCGGGCCGAGCCCGGTCGCGACGGCCGCCTTGATCGCCGTCGTGGAGGAGAACTCCACCGCCACCTGGAGGGTGAGGCCGTACTCGGCCAACGCCGCTTCGAGGACCTGACGTGTCCCCGAGCCCATCTCGCGACTCACGAGCGGGGTCTGCGCCAGCATCGCCACGCTGATGGGCGACCGGCGCCGGACCCAGGGGTGCTGGGGCGACACCACCACGACCAGTTCGTCGCGGTAGACCGTGCGACCCTGGAGTCCCGCGGGGAGGGCGGGACCCTCGACGAATCCGAGGTCCACCTCGTCACGCACGAACAGCTCGGCGACCTCCTCGGAGTTCGCCATGCGCAGCGAGACCGCCGCGGGAAGACTGGCGTAGAGGGGAGCGAGCCAGACCGGCAGCAGGTACTCGGCCACCGTCAGGCTCGCCGCCAGGCGCAGCTGGGAGTCCTGGTCCAGTCGCAGCGCCTGGGCGCCGCTGTTGAGGGTCCTCATGGCGCCGAGTACTTGATTGGCCCAACCGACGATGGCCAGACCGTCGGTGGTCAGGCGCGCCCCGGTCGTCGCGCGCTCGACCAGACGCAGACCGAGGACGCGTTCGAGCTCGCGGATGCGCACGCTCGCCGCCGGTTGGCTGATGTGGTGGCGCATGGCGGCCTGGCGGATGGAACCCGCTTCGGCCACGCTGACGAGCAGGTCCAGCGCGCCAAGATCGGGGTGCGGCTGGGCCAGGGGCATAAACAGAGATTATAACGAGACGCCTCTCGCCCCCTACGCGCGCGCCGGGTCGTCCATCAGACTTGGGGTCGTACAGGAGGCCATATGAACCTACGATCAACCACCCCCGTCGCGTCGAGCGCGCCGTCACCCGCCCGGTGGATGGCGGGGGGAGTGCGTCGCGTCGGGCCGGGACTGGCCCTGGCCAGCGCCATCGGTCTGGGTGCGAGTGCTCTGGCCCACTTCCTGCCGATCGTCGGGGCCCCGGTCATCGCCATCATCATCGGCATCGCCGTGGCGCTCGTGCGACCGGCGAGCGCGACCCTGCGGCCGGGCCTGCACGTGGCGAGCAAGCGCGTCTTGCAGCTCTCCATCGTCCTACTCGGCACGGGGCTCTCCGTGCACGAGGTCACCTCCACCGGGCTCTCCTCATTGCCGGTGCTGCTCGGCACCCTGGTCGTCGCCCTCGTCGCCGCCTGGCTGATCGGACGCGCCCTCGGGGTCGTCGGTGACGTGCGCACCCTTATCGGGGTGGGCACCGCCATCTGCGGGGCGTCGGCGATCGCGGCCACCGACGCGGTCATCGACGCGCCCGAACAGGACGTCGCCTACGCCGTGGCGACCATCTTCACGTTCAACGTCATCGCGGTGCTGACGTTCCCGGCGCTCGGTCACGCCATGCACCTCTCGCAACGGTCCTTCGGACTTCTCGCGGGCACCGCCATCAACGACGTCTCCTCGGTGGTGGCCGCCGCGAGCGTCTACGGTCACGCGGCGTCCTCCTACGCGATCATCGTCAAGCTCTCACGGACGCTGATGATCATCCCCATCGCCCTCGGACTGGCCTTTTGGAAGACCCGCGCCGAGGAGAGGCGTGAGGAGAGGGCCGGCACCACCGTCTCGCGCTCGCGTCTCGTCAAGATCTTCCCCTGGTTCATCGCGTGGTTCGTGGCGGCGGTCGCCCTCAACAGCGTCGGGGTCATCTCACACTCGCTGAGCCATGAACTGGGCAACCTCGCCCAAGTCTTCATCGCCATCGCGCTCGCGGGCATCGGACTCTCCACGCGACTGCGCGATATCCGCCGCGCGGGCCTGCGTCCGCTGGCGCTGGGCGCGTGTCTGTGGGTCGTGGTGACCCTGACCAGTCTCGGACTGCAACTAGCGACGGGCAAGGCCTAGGGACCCGCGCCCCCCGGTGCGCTGTCGCGGACCTACTGGTCCTGGCGCAGGCGCGCCACGACCGCGTCGACCTCGGCGCCCATCAGGATCGCCAGTCCCGACAGGTACAACCAGAAGATGAGGATGGCGACGCCGGCGAAGGCGCCGTAGGTCGAACCGTAGGAACCGAACTTCGAGGTGTACAGCGAGAACCCCAGCGACACCAACGCCCAGGTCAGCGTCGCGACGACGGCGCCCGCACTCGTCCAGCGCCACCGGGATCGACGGTTCGGCGCGATGAAGTAGAACATCGACAAGAGCACGTTCATGAGCGCCAACGCCACCACCCAGCGGAAACTGTCCCACGACGCCACGAAGAGGCCGCCGTGGATCGGCACGACGTCGCGGAACAGTCGACCCAGCTGCGAGCCGAAGACCACCAGGGCCGAGGCCGCGCCGCCCAGGACCACCGAACCGAGCAGCAGTGGCAGGGCGATCACGCGGCGCACCACGAACGTCCGGTCCGCCGGCAGGCCGAAGGCCATGTCCAAGCCCTCCTCGACGACCACCATCCCCGACGTCGCGCTCCACAGGGCGACGACGCTCGCCACGACCGTGGTGGCGAGTCCGTCGCCGGCGTGGCGTTGCGCGTCCGTGAGCGACTGGGTGAGCACCGCCGCCGCGCCCGACGGCAACGCGACGCTCACGCCGTGGATCAGGTCGGCGACGACGCGGGGCGGGATCGTCACCAGTGACGCCACCCCGAGCAGGGCGATGATCATCGGAAAGATCGACAGGAACCACCGATAGGCGAAGGCCCCCGCCGCGACCGTCACCCGGTCCTTCCTCATGCGCGCGGCGACGAGGCGCGAGACCACCCTCACGCGGGTGAGCAACGACCCGCCCCCGACGGGGACGTCGTCACTGACGCGAAGGCCGTCACTCATGATCGGCCAGTGGTGGTGTGACGCGTGATGGGTTCGATTCACGACGCGGCATCCGACGTCCTCTTCTTGGCGATCGGGCCACCATAGCGCCCTCGACACCCGCGGGCGCTCGGACACCCGCGGGCGCTCGCCGGGCGACGCGAGCCCCACGTCACCGACGACCGGATCCTCGCGGGCGGGCGGCGAGACCGCGCGCGAGAACCTTAATCGTTGCTATATGCAATGATTAGTGGATGAAACTTACGACACCACCGTCGCGCCCGCCCACCGACGCCATCATCGACTCGGTGCTCGCGGCCAGCCGGGTGCTCGTCGCCGTCGCGGCGCGTTCCCTCTCGGACATCGCCGACGAGGTCACCCTGGCCCAGTACCGGACCCTGATCGTGCTCGCCTCGCGCGGACCACAGAATCTGGCGGGTCTCGCCGAGGCCGTGGGCGTCACTCCCGCGACCGCGACGCGCATGTGCGACCGACTGGTGAAGAAGGACCTCATCGCGCGCCGCGGCGAACAGGGCGACCGGCGCCACGTCCACCTGGACCTGACGAAGAAGGGCCTGGCGCTCGTCACCTCGGTGACGCGACGACGTCGACGCGAGATCGAGAAGATCGTCGACGCCATCAGTCCCGAGGAGCGTCCGGTCATCGTCGAGGCGTTGCGCCGCTTCGCGGCCGCGGCGGGTGAGGTGCCCGAACAGGACTGGTCGATGGGGTGGGACCTCTAGATGTCACGATTCCCACACGTCCACACCCCGCACTGGACGCACCAGTGGCGCCGCCTGCAAGTACGGATGAATCGGTGGTTGAACGCCACCAGCTACAACAAGAAGTGGCTCCTCCTCGGATCGATCATCGGCGTCATCGCGGGACTCGGCGCCATCGTGTTCTACGAGGCCCTTCAACTCGCCACGTACTTCTTCCTCCAGGTCCTCGCCGGATACCGGGTCCCGCTACCGGTCAGTGAGGGGGCGCGAGTGGCGTCGGCCAGTTTCGCGCGACCCTGGGCGATACCGCTCCTCGCGTCCTTCGGGGCGCTCGTGGGCGCGATCCTGGTGTTCGCCGTCGCCCCCGAGGCGGAGGGCCACGGCACCGACGCGGCCATCGCCGCGGTGCACCACAACCCCCGCGGCGTGCGCATGCGCGCGGTGATCGTCAAGATCATCGCGTCCGCGTTGACGATCGGCTCGGGTGGCTCCGGGGGCCGCGAGGGACCCACCGGCCAGATCAGCGCCGGCTTCGGCTCGTTCCTCGCACGATTCCTCGACCTCAGTCCGGCCGACGCACGCATCACCGTCGCGAGCGGTATCGGCTCAGGGATCGGGGCGATCTTCGGCGCGCCCCTCGGCGGAGCGATCCTCGCGACCGAGATCCTCTACCGCGACGACTTCGAGGTCGAGGCCCTGCTGCCGTCGTTCATCGCCTCCATCGTGGGCTACGCGGTGTGGGGATCGGTGGAGGGATTCGGCCCGCTCTTCGGCTACGTCGGCAACTACCACCTCACCAGTGCCATGCAATTGGTCTGGTTCGCGCTGATCGGCATCATCGGCGGCGGCGTGGGCCTCCTCTACGCCAAGAGCTTCTACGGTATCGCCGCGTTCTTCAGTCGACTCTCCCTACCCCGATGGATCCGCCCCGCCATCGGCGGACTGCTCGTGGGACTCATCGCGCTGGTGATCCCCGAGGTGATCGGCACCGGATACGGCTGGATCCAGGCGGGCCTCGGTCCGCAACTTCTGCACATCCCCCTCTGGATCGTCCTGGTCCTGCCCTTCGCGCGCATCGCCACGACGGGACTCTCCATCGGCTCGGGTGGTTCGGGCGGCATCTTCGGACCCGGCATGGTGATCGGCGCCTTCGTCGGCGCCGCCGTCTGGCGGCTCCTCGAACCAGTGGTGCCCAGTCTCGGCCACGACCCGGCGCCCTACGTGATCGTCGGGATGATGGCCTGCTTCGGCTCCATCTCTCGCGCGCCGCTCGCGGTGATGCTCATGGTCGCCGAGATGACCGGCACGCTCTCCTTGATCGTCCCGGCCATGCTGGCGGTCGGTCTCGCCACGCTGATCGTGCGCCGCAACGACGACACGATCTACCGCAGCCAACTGCGTAGCCGGGCCGAGTCACCGGCGCACCGCATCCTCACCGGACTGCCGTTGCTCGCCCTGGTCCCGGTCGCCGACGCGATGGCCCGGCCGCGTTGCGTCCTGCGCGACATCGACGGTGTCGCCGCACAACGAGAACAGTTGGCGGCGAGCGGTGTGAGCGCCGCACCGGTCGTCGACACCGAGGGCCGTTACCTCGGCGTCGTCACCGTGCGTGACCTCGAGCGCAGCGACACCACCACCATCGACGACACCTTCTCGCCGATCCATCAATCCGTCCATCTCGACGTCGTGCTCGAGACCCTCACGTCCACACCCCAGACGTGGGCGGCGGTGATCGACGACCAGCGTCACGTGGTGGGCACGATCTCCATCTCCGACATCGTGCGCAACTACCGACGCACCATGCAGAGCAATGTGCAACGCCTCTCCGAGCTCGGGGGATCCACGGGAATCTCCGAGATCCTCGTGGACGAGAGTTCTCCCATCGTGGGCAAGCGGCTCCGCGACTCGGCGGCGCCGCGAGGCGTGCTCATCACGGCGATCGAACGCGGGCGCGACATCCTCCGGCCCACCGGCGACACCACGGTCACCGCGGGTGATCGATTGATGGCGCTGGGTTCATCGGACGACCTCACGCTACTGCGCGACATGGCAACGGCTCGTTGACGCCGCGGCGTCGACGCGTTGCGCGCCAGAACCACCGTGAGTGATTGGGGTGGTCAACCGAGAGCGATCCACCAGCGAGCGTCACACGCGACCCGCCACCGCGCGCCAGGAACACCCTGGCCGGATTCACCACCCTCGTCACGGAAGGAAGGCGGACGACGCGGCGTCGAGTGACGCCGCGTCGCCCGCGTCCGGTGCCTACGACCGCGTGACGGGAATCGTCCTCGCCGCTTCGGTAGAACCCGCCGGACGAGGAATCCTCACCTCGAGGATCCCGTCCTTGTAGGTGGCCTTCACGTCCTTGCTCTCGACCCCGTCGGGCAGGGCGACCTCGCGCTCGAACTCGCCGTAGCGGAACTCGCTGCGGTAGCCCGACTTCTCGGTGTGCTCGGACTTCTCCTCGCGGTGCGCGCGAATCTTCACGAATCCGCCACTCGTGATGACCTCGACGTCCTTGTCGGGGTCGATGCCCGGCAACTCCGCGCGAATCACCATCTCGTGACCATCGGTGAATTCCTCGACGCGCATCCAGCCCTCGACATCGTCGATGTCAAGGAATCGGCGCCACCTCTCCGGGAGACCGAACATCGGCCACTCGGCGGGGTGATTTGTGGTGTCTCGACGTGCCAGCGTCATAACGACCTCCTCGTTCCCGACGGACCCCACTGGACCCGTCGATAACATGCTGGCCCAACCGTGACGGAAGGACCAGAGCCAAAGGTCTCATTGCGTCACTCGGCACGAACGGGTGACTCCCGCGACGACCCCGGTGACCCGTGAGATGCGGCACGATGCGCAGCGGCGCGGCGTCGACCACGGGGGGAGGCGACGAGTGGAGCGCGGGCCACGACCCACCCGTGCGCACCAGGTCCTCAGAGAGCGGAGATGACGCGCTACCCCCGGACGCCCCCGCGTGACGCTGGGACCACCCCCGCCACCTGGGTGCGCGCCGCACTCGATGACGGCGAAAGGAGGGGCCCATTCGGGCCCCTCCTTTCGCGACTGCGCCATGCTCACATGGTCGTGTCAGTGACTCGCGGCCGCCAGACCGGTCAGCAGACTCTGCACCGTCGATGACGGCATGGCCAGCGGACCACCCAGCACCGTCAAGTTCGAGATGCCCGCGCCACCGAGCACTTGAAGCTCGGCGGTGGTGTACTGACCCACGGTGGTCGGGTTCTCGACGAGGACCATCGGCTCCGTGCCGAAGGCAGGGTTGGCGCCGCCGCCCAGAGCCGCCGCACCGAGCGCATCGCTCCAGTAGTCGACGTGGCTCGCCAGAACCGCGTGGTTCCCCGCGGTCCAACCAAGACCCGTTCCGGAAGCCGCCAACGCAAAGTTCGCGATTTGAGCCGCCGTGTCCGTCGCGTCGATCCCCGCGATCCGCAGGACGGAGACGCCCCCGTTCAAGGCCGCGATCTGCGCCTCCACCGAGTTCTGCAGAGCGAACTGACCACCGATCACGATGACCTGCTTCACCCCGAGCGACGTCAGGGCGGCGCGGGCGTCGGATCCGAGCGTCGTGCTCGTGGACGGTCCCGCGAGGACGACCGGGAAGCGCATCTTGAACGCCTCGGGCGCGATGGACATCGCGTCCTGCCAGTCAGAACTAGCCACCACGATCGCGGTGGGGACCGGCGCGGTCGGTCCGGTCGCCGACGCGACACCGGTGGTGTCGTTGTAGAGGCCACCCGACGCGGAGTAGGCCCCCGCGAAGGAACCGGAGCCGTAGGCGGTGCCGTAGCGAGTGGCGATCGCCGCCGCGGTGCCTTCCGCCGTCCCGTCGGTACCGTAGATCGGTCCCACCACCGTGACGTTACTTCCCGTCAAGGTCAAACCACCCGGGTTGTACGCGGGCAGGGACGTGATCTGCGCGATCACCGTCGGGCTGATGGCCAACGGGCCACCCACGACGTAGACGGTCTTCACGCCTTCGAGCTGTATCGCTTGGCGAGCGTCCGGGCCGAGGCTGGTCGAGGGAGTGATCAAGAGGCCCGTGTGCAACGTACCTTCGAGGTAGGACGCCGCGAGCGCGTCCGATCCGTTCGCCGAAGGGGCGTCCGTCGCCAAGACGACGTTGGCGTTGCCGCCACTAATCGTCGGGTAGGCGTTCTCGAACTCCGCCGCCACCGTGCCGTCGGCCGTACCATTGGCACCGTAGATCGTGGTGGCCGTCCCTAGGATCGATCCCACCGACGCACTGGGTAGCGCTCCGAGCGTCGAGCCGATGGTCAGGTTCTGTGCTCCGACGGTGGCGCCAGTGGTGATGACCGACACGTTGCTCAGACTAAAGAGTACCGAACCAACGGCGTTGTCGACTGCGCCGACCGTGATGGTCAGGGTGCGGCTCGCTTGCCCGGTAAGGACCGCGGTTCCGCCCACCGTGGACAGGCTCGTTCCCGCACCCCAGGTGTCGGTGGCCGGCAACGTCAACGTGATGGTGCCACCCACGCCCAAGTTACCGCCGGGCAAATTCGCCGGTTCAGTGATCGAGAGAGGACTGACCGCAGTGGCACCCGTCGTGGGCAACGTCACTGCGGGGGAGTTCGCCGACACGTTGAACCACACCACATTGGCATTCGTGGGGACGCTGAAAGTGGTCGCGGGAAGACCCAGTGTCGCGTACGTGCCCGAGATGGACAGCGCCTGCGAAGTGACACCGCTCGTCGTGTAGGTGATGGGGCTCAACACCAGGGTCGGGTTCGCCACGGTACCGGTAGAGGTGAAAGTCGCCGTACTGCAACCCGCGGCGTTCGTGCTGAGCGTGGCGGCGCCGAAGTCAGCACTCGCCGTGTCCGTGACGACGTCGAACGCAGCGGTGCCCGTCGAGGGGCATGCGAGCGTGAGGGTAATCCTGTCGCCGATTGCCGGAGTGCCGGCAACGGCGAGCGTCAGCGAGTTCCCAGAACCTCCACCCGTGACGGAACCGGCGATCGTCGTGGCACTCGCACCCGCAGAGAGCGTCGCCGTGACGGTCGGTGCAGTGGCCGCCGAGGCGGCACTCGCGCCAATGATGGACAGGCCGCCGAAGAGGGTGACGCCCGTCAGAACGGTCACTCCCCACCGGCGCAATAGTGTCGATCGATTCATAAGCCCTCCTTGGGCAGTCTGTCAGTTAAAAATTCCAAGTGCTATCTTGCGAGGACCCCGCGAGGGCACGTCGTCTCTAGAGCCTACGACCTCACCGCGCGCCGACGTAACGTCTGACCTCACGTCGGCGTGACAACTGCGTGACAACTGTCCATTTGTCCGGGTGCGATGGACGACGAGACAGTGCCCATCAATCAACCATGGTACCCCAGTACTGCCTCCCTCACCCCACCGCAGCGATGCGGAGCGTGAAAGCGGTCAAGAATTTCTTGTCTCGAGAATCTTCGCCGGTGTCCTCGTTGACCGACTGAGTGACGGACGCCAATCAATGTGCCGGCCACGCCTGACGCCTGTTGACCCTAGACGTTGCCGGTCGTGCCGCGGTCGACCTCGAGAGTGGATTACTCACGACTGAGGTTCAGAATACTCGCCCCACTGCGTGACCCGGGGCCACTTCATCGCCACGTGAAGCTGGCGTCGTCGCCCAACCCAGAGTCGCTCGCACCGCCCGCTCGCGCGATGACTCTGTGACGGACAGTCGTGGCGACCAGTGGTCCTCGGACCCCACGCGCAGGACCAACGATGCACCCACGCGATCGGGATGCCCCAACGACGCCTCGATTCTTCAACTCATCAACAAGGTCTGCGTCAAACAACACGACCAAAGGAAGGTCTTGGATCGTCGATATTTCGGTCATGAGTCCATCGACCAACCGGAGGGCGACACTGCGCACGCTATCCCCACCAAAGGCAAGCGACACGAAGGATGCGCAACGAGAAGTGCTCCATCGGAGTTACATCACTCGGCGCGACGTGATCAACTCCGATCGCAACATCTGACGGTTCAACCGACGGGTCAACGATCTTCGCCGGTCGACCTGACAAGTCAACCATTGCCAGCGACCCACCAATCACCACGTCCTCCACCACTCGCTAACCGGTGAGATCGGCGAGTCGACCCCGCGCGCGACCCACGCAAACTGTCGTGCTCGACAAGCTCTCGCAATCGAGCACCCTCACATCTTTAAGGCCCCATGACTGCCTCGTCGAGACCGTCCAGCGGGACGCGGCAACTGCCCGGTTCGTGTCTGCCTCAACTCTCCGCTGTGCAACGAGAGTAGTGTCTCGTAATTAGATGGTGATTGTGGTATCATGGGGTATGCGCCCCGCGACGCCACCGTTGGAGATGGATGAAGGCCAGCGAGAGATCCTGGAGAAGCTCGCTCGCTCGCACACCGCTCCTCATCGAGAGGTCACTCACGCGAAGGCATTGTTGCTGGCGGCACAAGGTGTCGCCAACACCGCGATCGCCGCGCAGTTGTCAGTGTCACCGGCCAGTGTGGTCACGTGGCGAGCACGCTTCGCTGAAGAGGGTGTCGCCAAGATCGGCCGAGTTCGTCCCGGACGGGGTCGCAAGCCCGTGGTCCCCCAGGAGACGATCGACGAGATCGTGCGACTGACCCAAGAGACCACTCCCGAGGGCGAGACGCACTGGAGTTGTCGCTCCATGGCCAAGGTGGCGGGCGTGAGTCCCGCGACGGTCCAGCGGGTGTGGTCGGCGCGGGGACTTAAACCCCATCTGGTGAAGACCTTCAAACTCTCCAACGATCCGCACTTCGAAGAGAAACTCATCGACGTGGTGGGCCTCTACTTGAACCCACCCGAGCAGGCCGTGGTGTTGTGCATGGACGAAAAGAGCCAGAACCAAGCCCTGGACCGGACCCAGCCTTCGCTGCCGATGAAGAAGGGTCGTGCGGGCACCATGACCCACGACTACAAGCGTCACGGCACCACCACGCTCTTCGCCGCCCTGAACGTGCTCACGGGAACGGTGATTGGTGAGTGCCGACCACGTCACCGCCACGAGGAGTTCTTGAAGTTCCTGAGAAAGATTGACCGTGAAGTTCCCAAGTCCTTGCAGATCCATCTCATCCTCGACAACTACGCGACGCACAAGCACCCCGACGTGAAGGACTGGCTCGCCAAGCATCCTCGTTTCCACCTACATTTCACCCCGACGTCGAGCTCGTGGCTCAACCTCGTCGAACGATGGTTCCGCGAGATCACCGACAAGGCGATTCGTCGTGGGGTCTTTCCCTCAGTGCCCGACCTCATCAGCGCGATCGAGAACTACCTCAACGCGCATAACGATGATCCGAAGCCCTTCGTGTGGGTCGCGTCGGCCGAGAGCATCTTGGAGAAGGTGAGTCGAGGGCGCGTCGCCCTCGAAGCAATCACCAATTAAAACTGATTCACTGCACTAGGAATTCCTGACACGGTGCGGAGGGCTCAGATCGTCGACGAGTCCATGGTGAACACCACGAGAAAACGGCACGTCGTGTGCCCCAATCTATGGCTGCGCCCCGACTCGATTCCAACCCCATCGAAGGACTACCGAGCAGAGGATCGCCCCGCTGCACAAGCAAGAGGAGGGGCCCTTGCGGGCCCCTCCTCCTACTGCATTCCCTGAAGATTGACAGGGAGTTGAAACAATTACTTCCTACAGGCCAGCCAGCATTGCAGTGACCGTCGCAGCAGGCATCGCCAACGGACCACCCAACACATTCAGGTGATTGACACCCAACGATCCAGCAACCGCAAGCTCCTTCGTGGTGTACGTACCGATCACCAACGGAGACTGGGTCAAGAGAATCGGCTCGTAGCCGAACTGCGTCGGGTTACCGCCACCACCCAGTGCAGCAGCACCGAGAGCGTCGCTCCAGTAGTCAGCGTGGCTCGCCAGGATGCTGTTGAATCCCGCAGCGGCCGTCCAACCAAGGCCCGAGTTGTTACCGGCGGTCGACCACGCAAAGTTGGCAATCTGCGCCGCTGTGTCGGTGGCGTCGATACCCGCAATACGCAGGACCGAGATACCGCCGTTCAGCGCCGCAATCTGCGCCTCAACCGTGTTCTGCAGTGCGAGTTGACCACCAATCACGATGACCTGCTTCACTCCAAGCGCCGTCAATGCTGCCTGAGCGTCAGCACCGAGGGTCGTTGAAGTCGACGTGCCGGTCAAGATAACCGGGAACCGACGGGCGAAGGCCTCGGGAGCAATGGACATCGCGTCCTGCCAGTCCGAACTCGCAATGACGATCGCCGTGGGAAGAGCAGTCGCTCCCGAAGGGGCAACCGCCGTCGCGCTACCGGTGGTGTCATTGTAAGCGCCACCACTGGCCGTGTAGGCCAGCGGGAACGAACCCGCGCCGAAGTTCTTGGCGAAGTACTGGGCAATCATTGCGGCGGTGCCTTCAGGGGTACCGTCACTGCCGTAGATCGGTCCAACAACCTTCACGTTGCTACCCGTCGTGGTCAATCCGCCTGGGTTGTAGGCGGGCAGAGCCTGAATCTGAGCGATGACCGTCGGGCTGATAGCCAACGGACCACCAACAACGTACACCGTAGTGACACCAGCGAGACGAATGGCATTCTGAGCATCCGTACCGAGTGACGTAGCGGGAGTGATCAACAGTCCAGTGTTCAAAGTACCTTCAAGGTACGAAGCCGCCAGAGCGTCCGATCCGTTCGCGCTCGGTGTGTCGGTCGCGAGAACCACGTTACGGTTTCCATACTGACCAGACGCCGTGTTGTACGGGTAGGCGTTCAAGAACTCTTGCGCAACAGTGCCGTCGGGGGTGCCGTTCGCACCGAAGATGGTCGTCGTGTTACCGGCAATCGAAGCAACCTGGACACCCGTGAACATGTCGAAAGACGACAACACCGCAGGAACCGCAGGAACCCCAGGGGTAGGGCCGCCGGGGCTGCCAGCAGGGATCGCAGGGACCGCAGGGACCGCAGGCGTAACAGTCTGGGTATCCACAACGTTCATATTCACCGCTCCCGCAGGCGCGTTATTGGTGAACACCGAAGCACCGCTGAGCGTCCAGAAGGCCGTCGTCGATGTCGTCGGCGCAGCCGTGAACGGGGCCGTCGTTACGGTGAAACTCAGAACCTGTCCAACGCCACCAAGTGAGTTGGCGACGGTGTTGAGAGTCGGCGTCTGCGACAGGGGCAAGGAGCCCGCAGCCGTAACAGTCCCCTGAGCCAAACCTGCGGACACGGGGTTAGCGCTAGCCCACGTTTCGCTACCCTGCAACACCAGCGAGATTACGTCACCGTTCTTAATTGCAGGAGTAATGGTCGTCGGCGTGTCGCTAATCACAACGGGGCTGATGGCAGTCGTCGTGTATGAGCTGGCGGAACCTAGAGTCACCGCGGGGACGTTTGACGCAATCACGTAGGCGTTGACGTTCGCGTCAGTCGGAACCGTGAAGCTCGACGAGACACCAGGCGTATTGTACGCACCGGTGATCACCAGGGCCTGAGCCGCCACACCATCGGTGGTGTAGGTAGGAGTGAGCGTAACGGTGGTTGTCGCATTTGTCGAGTCAGCCGCCGTCGCCGTCAGGGTCACCGTGCTGCAGCCACCCGTCGTTCCGGGAGTGGCTATCGCTGCAGTGGTACCAAAGTCAGCAGTTCCAGCACCGCTAAGTGTGAAGGTGCCAGTTCCGGTGCCGAATTGTGCGGTGCCGGTGCTCGGGCAAGCCAAGGTCAGCGTGACGGTGTCGCCGAGGGCAATCGCGCCGGAAATCGCCAAACTAATGGGTGCCCCAGGAACAGCCGCGCCATATACGACGGTCGGCGGGGTCGTGGCCGTGTTCAACGTACCCGTGGTGCCCGGGATGTTCGGAGCGGCCGCTCCAACCCCAAGCGTTGCAAAGACCGTCGTAGCCGTTGCCGCATTTGCGACTCCGGCCCCAACAATCGAGAGGCCGCCGAACAGGGTGACGCCCGTCAGGGCTGCCACTCCCCACCGGCGGATTGATGGCAATCTATTCATAGGCCCTCCTTGGGCATTCTGTCCTGATGTAATTCAGGGGTTCCATAACGGACACCAAACATCCGGTGACCAAACTGCATTTGCTGCTCCCAAGGGAACACGGCTAATAGTAACAGCCTCTCCTGGTCATTGCAATTATTCAGGCGTCGAATCCCTGATTTTTCACAGGTTTCGGCCCGTCCACACTCAACTCACACTCATCTCACACCCGAAGAGAGATTTCACTGATCGGCGTCGGCGAAATGTGGACAGTCCAGGCGGTGCGCAATAATCTACACAGGAACTCCTCGCCACGCCACGACCTCAAGAATTGCGGTACCGTGATCGTGTCGTCATGATGGTCATTGGAGTCATGGGGAATTGACGTGGGATCGATGTCGCGTGGTCCTCGATCGTCCCCGGTGGTCACGTGGGATTTCCTCCGTGAGCGGTGTCCGCCTCTGCGCGAACTGTCCCGTGGCGTGTCACAACCGATCGACGCGCAGTCCTCGATTTCTGGCGACGATTTCCTACGACCCATCAGCGTCATCGAGACCGTCGCCGGGTAAGGGCTAGGGAGACGACGCCACGGTCACCCCCTTCGAAATTCGCCCGGTGGTAGCGTGGGCGAGTGATCGCAGACCTCGAAGGGTCCGAGGCGCCGCCTAGGCCGCGAATCTCGCTCTGTTGCCTGACCGGTGGCCCGCTCCATCAGGTGGCCGCAATTCTGCGGCTGTACCGCCCCGTCGTCGACGAGATCGTCGTCGCCGTGAACGGTCGATTCACCCAGGATGAACTCCAGCCCCTCGTCGGGCTCGCCGATCGGATTCTGCCCTGCGAGATGCGCGCCGACTTCCTGCAGGAGCGCTACCGCGCCTGGTTGTATGGTGAATGTCGCGGCGAGTTCATCTGCACGGTCGATTCCGACGAGGTGCCGAGCGCGGGACTGCTCGCCGCGTTGCGTGATCTCGCGAGCGCCCGCGACGTCGTGACGTATCTCACGGCGTGTCGGTGGTGCTTCCCCGACGTGGGGCACTGGTTGGACGAATACCCCTGGGAACCCTCGTGGAAGATGGTCCTAGTGCGCAACGACCCGGCGACGCTGCACATCAAGGGAGGTGTCCACGAGGGCGTCATGGCCGTGGCGCCCTACCGTTTCTTGGAACTACCGGTCTATCACCTCAGTGACGCGACGCTCCCGCTCGCGCAGCGCGAGGCCAAGGTCGCCTTCTACGACACCCTCGACGGGAACCAACGCCTCGAGGACGGCCGACCGGTCAGCGAGGTCTTCTACCTGCCCGAGCGCTTCGCGCTCTACAAGCCCGCCGTGATCCCGCCCGAGGACGTCGCCCTGATCAACGAAGTGCTCGCCGCCGACATCACCCACGACCGCGTGCTCGAACGCGAATCCGTCACCGATGAGCCCCCGGACCTGCTGCCCGGCACCGTGCCCTACGCGACAATCCTCGCCTCGTGGCCCGAACGCCCACTCTCGCCCAGCGCCTACCACGTCGCGATCGAACTGCGACGAGGCCGTAGCCCCGCGCGCGACCTCGACGACCTGCGACCCGGTGAACTGCGCCCGATGATGGTACTCGTGCGAAACTGCGGGGACGCGACGTTGCGACGCGAATCGCGCAACCGTGTCACCCTCTCCGCGCGGTTCTTCACCGTCGACGCCGCCGGCACGCGTCAGCGTCTGGTGCGCGAGTGCGCCCGGTTCGCCTTCCCCGCCGACCTGCACCCCGGCCAGCAGACCCTACTCCCCTTCGAGGTGCGGGCGCCCGAGTCGCTCGGCGAGTACCTGCTGGTCGTCGACCTGGTCGAGGAGAACGTGCGGTGGTTCGAATCGGGCCTCGATATTCCCGTCCTCGTCACCTCGGGGGCGACCCTCCACGAGACGTCAAGCGCTGGTGCGTCGGCGCGCGTGAAGGGCGCGCCGACAGTTACGCCGCAGAACGTTCCGACGATTGCCGCTGCACCCACGGCCGGCCACGGACTTCGCGAGCCCACGTCGGTGAGGATCCAGAGCGTCCTCTACGCGTCGGAGCCGTCCCATCTCGACCGCTACGTTCGCACACTGGGCCAAATGGTCCGCACCCTGACGAGTTCGCGGCCCGACGTGCGCGTCGAGGTCGCCCTCGCCGACAACTCCCCCTCGGCGCTCTTCACCCCTGAACAGGTCGAGGAACTTCAATCCACCCTCGGTGTCGCCGGCGTGGCGGGACTGAGCTACACGCATCTACCCGAGAACCTCGGCCACGGCGGCGCCCACAACCGTCTCTACCGCGATGCGGCGGCGGCCGACGCTGTTCTGATCCTCAATCCCGACACGTGCCCCTCGCCCACGCTGCTCGTCGACCTCCTCGCGGCGCTACGCGACACGGTCGGCATCGTCGAGGCGCGTCAACTGCCCCTCGAGCACCAGAAGGACTACGACCACCTCACCGGTGACACCAGTTGGGCCTCGGGGGCGTGCGCCCTGATGCGCCGCGAGGTCTTCGAGGCCACCGGTGGTTTCGACGACGACGCGTTCTTCTTGTACTGCGACGACGTTGACCTCTCCTGGCGCGCGCGACTCGCGGGATTTCGCGTCATCTACGAACCGCGCGCCACGTGTTTCCACGACAAACAACTGTCGGCCGAGGCCAAGGAGCGACCGAGCGATATCGAAGTCCTGCACTCGGGGCTCGCGGGGCTGCTGCTCGCCACGAAGTACTCGCGGCCCGACCTGGTCGAGAACCAGCTGGAGCACTTCGTCCACTCGCCCCTGCCCGTGCACGCGCGCATCGTCGAGGACTTCACCCGGCGTCGTCGCGAGGGACGACTGCCCGCACCGCTCGACCCCCTCAACCGGGTGGCGGACTTCTCGACCTACGCCTACGCGCCGCTGCGCTTCGACTATGACCGCTGAGCACGAACCGGCCCCGCGCGCGCCATCGCCGCGTCAAGCCCACGGCCCGGGCGCGACGCCCCGAGGGGACGTCGTCGCCCTGAGGAGGCTGTTGCGCGCCCTCGTAGCCGGCGAGCAACCCGTGCTCGTGCCCCACTTCGCGGATCCACTAACGGATAACCATATATATGGTCACGAGAAGCCCGACGAGATCTTCCTCAGCGTCGTCGTGGTGACCGACGACGCGTCGTCGCGCCTGCTGAGTGACGCCCTCGTCGCCCTCGACGCGCAGAGCGACCAGAACTTCGAACTCATCGTGGTCGTTCCCGCGGCGGAACTGTCGGACGTCTCAGCGATCGACCAGCTGTTGCGCGGTTTCAGCGCCGGCCTCGGCGCGCGTTCGCGCGTCGCGGTCGCACAGTCCCGGTCCGAGTCTGAGTTCAAGTCCGAGTCCGAGTCCGACCACGATCTGCGGGCTCGTCGACTCGACGCGGCGCGTACCGGGGTCGCGCTCGCTCGCGGTCACTACCTCAGCATCCTCGACGCGTCGAGCGTCGTCTTCGGCCACTACGTCGAGACTTTCTCGCGACTGGCCCAGACCACCTCGGCGGGAGTGCTGCGCGCCCGCGCCCTCAGCCAACCGCTCCGTCGATTGACGTGGCGCGGCGGGACCGTGGGCTTCGAGCCCACGGCTGGCGCCACGTCGGCGTCCGTCGCGCGATTCTCGGTCCTCGAGCACCTCGTCGCCCCGGCCACACCGCCAGGGAGCTACGCGCTGCGACGCGAGTACTTCGTCGACCTCGGACCCGACGTCGACGAGAATGAGGTCCTCGCGGAGGCCGCGGTGCTCGCGGGGGTCCACGACGCACCCGACGACGTGGTCGTGCTGCTCCGCCCCTTCGAGGGCTAGTGTCACCCCTCGCCCGTCACCGCGGCGACCGCTCCGCTAGGGATCACGGGTCGCTCAAGAATCGGCGCCGCTCGCCCCCATCGACGAAGAGGGGACGAATACGATTACCTAGGTGTTCAGAGCCCGTCACCCCGACTACGTCGCGACACCCCACACGTCGGCACTCCTCAAGAGTCTCAAGGTCTACCTCCACAAGGTGGACCCGACCCTGGGCGACGTGGTGAGCGTCGTCGCCGGTGAACCCGAGTACTCCTCGCTGGCCGACGCGACGATGGCGGTGGTCCTGGGACCCCACGACCACCGGTCGATGCGGCGCCTCGCTCGCCGCACGGGGCTTCACGGCGCCTTCAGCGGCGGCGTCCCCACGAATCAGCGCCTCGACGAGTTCACGCCGATCGCGCTCTTCGATCGCTGGGACCCCGCCGCGGTCGGACCGCGCCGGGCGTCCTTCGACGTGCTGGCCATCGTCACGGCCTACAACGAAGCCGACGTCATCGAGCAATTGCTGGAGCGTTTGACCACGAGTGGCGTGCGAGTGCACGTCATCGACAATTGGTCCAACGATGCGACGCCGGACATCCTGAGCGCGTTCGCGAACCGCAGCGCCGTGACGTGGGAACGATTCCCTTCGGCCGGCGACACCGGACACTTCGAGCTCGAGCGCCTGCTGCGCCGCGTCGAGGAGGTCGCCGCCGAGTCGGGGGCCGACTGGGTCATCCACCACGACGCCGACGAGATCCGTGAATCGCCCTGGCCGGGGGTGTCACTCATGGACGCCCTCTGGGCGGTCGAGCAGTGGGGCTACAACTGCATCGACCACACCGTGTTCAATTTCCGCCCGGTCGATAACTCGTGGTCGCCCGGCGACGACCTGGCCTCGTCGTTCCCCTGGTGCGAGTTCGGTGACACACCGGCGGACTTCCTACAGATCAAGGGGTGGAAGCCCCAGGCGACCCGCCTCACGATGGCCAGCAACGCCGGACACCAGGTCGACTTCGAGGGTCGTCGGGTCTTTCCCTACAAGTTCCTCCTGCGTCACTACTCCATCCGCTCCCAGGAGCACGGCGAACGCAAGATCCTGCGCGAGCGCCAGCCGCGCTGGAGCCCCGAGGAGCGCGCCAAGGGCTGGCACGTGCACTACGACCACTACAACGAGCAGACGTCGTTCCTCTGGTCGCCCGAGGGTCTCCTTCGTTGGGGCACGATCGATGAGAAGTACCTGCTGGCACGACTGAGCGGCGTGGGCATGCCCAACAACCCGTGGTCGGGCGAGGGCCCCGTCGTCGATGTCTGAGTTGGTTCGCGACGATGTTCTCACGCGTTCGCGCCTCGCGTCGCGCCCCGGTGAGAAGCGACCATGAGGAGCCAGCACGAGAAGAGGTCAACGTCATGAATGAGTTCGAGCAGCCTACGTCCGACGAAGCGGTCCCCACCCACGACGAACCGTCGATGGCCTCGTCGTCGGGGCCCGCCGAGCATGAGGCACCGGCCGGCGACGTGACGGTGACGGTGCCCGCGGGCGCCGCGCGCTTCGTCACGTGGTCCGCACCGGGGCACTTCTACTCGCCCGTCCCCGACCTCGTCGAGGTCAACGCGGACGCCGAGCGCCTCTTCGCCGCGCGCACGACCCTCGAGGGAGTGGACCTGCGCGTCGAGGACCAGCTCGCGAACTTCCGCGAACTCGCGCGCCTCGCGCGCGAGGCGCCGATCCCGGCGTCGCCCACCGCGACGTCGCGCTACGGCACCGACAACCTCAACTACGGCGTCGGCGACGCCTCCATGCTCCAGTCGATGTTGCGCCGACTGCGGCCCCGGCGCTACCTCGAAGTCGGTAGCGGCTGGAGCACCGCCCTCGCACTCGACACCAGCCAGAACTTCCTCGGAGGTTCGATGTCAGTGACCGCCATCGAGCCCTACCCCGAACTGCTGATGAGCTGCCTGCGCGACGGCGACCCCGTCGAGGTCCTGGCCCAACGGGTCCAGGAGGTGCCGCTGTCGCGCTTCCGTGAGCTCGAGGCAAACGACGTCGTGTTCATCGACTCCTCGCACGTCCTCAAGACCGCGAGCGACGTGCACTTCCTGTTCACGAGCGTCCTGCCCGTCCTCGCACCCGGGGTGTACGTGCACATCCACGACATGTTCTGGCCCTTTGAGTACCTGCGCCACTGGATCGAGGAGGGTCGCGCGTGGAACGAGTGCTACCTGGTGCACGCGTTCTTGCTCTACAACGACACGTACCAGATCGAGCTGTTCAACCACTACCTCGGCCAGTGTCACCGCGAGGTCATCGCAGCGGAGCTGCCGGCCATGCTCGAGAACACCGGGGGAGCCCTCTGGCTGCGACGGGCGCGCTGAGCGTCGCCACCAACGTCCACCGGCTCTCTCCCGCCAAGGGGACCGCAGTGGAGGGCGCGGCGGGTCGCGAACGGCGTTCACCGGTCCAGACGAGTTCCTCCCGTCTCCTCACTCTCCTCACGCCGAGAGTCCGGCGCCGATCGACCCGCGCGTCGGAGGGCCCCTCGGTGACTCGCTAGCCTTTCTGCAGTGACGAATGGCGAGAGTCAACCCCATCGATCGTGGTTGAACGCCGCCGCGATTCGTCGTGTCGTGGGCGACATCACGTTCGAACGCGGCCGACGCTACGCCGCCCAGGACCGCGTGACCCACTGGCACGATGGTGACGAGTTGCGAGCCCAGGTCGTCGGGAGCGGCGACGCTCCCTACGACCTCGTCGTCGTCTTCGACGACCGCACCAGGAGTTTCTCGGGGCACTGCTCGTGCCCGATGGTGTTCAACTGCAAACACGTCGTGGCGGCGTTGGTGACGCTCACGCTCGCCAACGAGCGCCCAAAACCCCGCGTCGTCGCGGAGTGGGAACGGCGTCTCCAGCCCCTCGTGTCGCGCGCCGCGACGAGCCAACTCCCCGAGGAGATCGCGGTGATGTTCGATCTCAAGTCCTCGAGTGGATCGACGCGTCTCACCATTCGACCGGCGGTTCGCAACGCGAAGGGCAAGTGGGTGAAGGCCCCGGTGACCTGGCAGACGTTCGCGTACCCGAGGGCGTACTCGCTCAACGTCGACCCGCTGACCCACCAGTTGCTGCGCGAAGTCCTCCTCCTGCACCGAGCGAGTACCTCGACGTCGTACTACGGATCCGCCCCCGCGGAGCTGCGCATCGACGATATCGCCTCCTCTCGCCTCTGGTCCTGTCTCTCAGACCTGCACGACCACGGGGTGCCCTTCGTCGACGCCACTCGCGATCACCAGCCGGTCCGGCTCTTCGCGAGCGCCACGGCGGCGACGCTCGACGTCAGTGACGACGGCGAGTCGCTCGTCGTGAGGCCACTGGTCGTGACGCCCGAACCCTTGCCCTCGGGGCCGTCCACCTTCATCTTCGTGGGTCATCCGGCTCACGGCATCGCCGTGTGGACGACCCGCGACGACGCGGCCCCGGCACCCCTCGGCCTGAGCGTCGGGCCGCTCGCTCAGCCCCTCGGTACCGAGGTCCAGCGCCTCTTCGACGAGGCGGGCGAGATCGTGGTCCCCCCGGGCGACCGACCACGATTCGTCCGCGTGACGTGGCCGATGTTGACCCGCAGCGTGCCCACCAGTTCCCTCGATGGGACCTTCGTCCCCGCGACGACCACCGTGACGCTGCGCCTCACGTGCACGAACGACGCGGCGCACCGCGTCACCCTGCGATGGAGCTGGCACTACCGCACCGGTGAGGACGTCGAGGAGTTCGCGCTGTGGCCCCGCGAGGGGGACGCCGCGCGCGACCACGCCGAGGAACGTCGCCTGCTGAGTGGCCTCTACGGACTCAGCGATTCGCTGCGCGAAGTGACGCTCGAGGGGCCGTCGCGACGCTTCTCACCGGTCCAAGAGGTCACCGGCATGGCGATCGTACGGTTCATCGAGTTCGACCTGCCCCGGTTGGAGTCCCTCGAGGGTCTCGACGTCGTGATCACCGAGCCACTGCCGCACTTCGTGGAGTCACCCCACACCCCGCGACTGAGCGTCACCGGCACCTCGAGCACCGACTGGTTCGACCTGGACATATCGCTGGACGTGGGTGGCGAGACGGTGCCGCTACGTGCCCTCTTCGTCGCCCTCGCGCGCGACGAGAGCCATCTCCTCTTGCCCAGTGGGACCTACTTCTCGCTCGATCGGCCCGAATTCGCCCAGCTGCGTCACTTGATCGACGAGGCCCACGAGTCGTCCCCGGCGACGTCGGGGACGTCGGGGACGCTGCGGGTGAACCGCTACCAGGTCAGCTGGTGGAGCGACCTGGAGAACATCGCCACCTTGAGCGAGGAGGCGACCCGGTGGTCGCGAGCGATGCACGCCCTGCGCGACGTCACCGACGTCGCGCCGGTGGCGCTCCCCGCGGGGGTGCAGGCGACCTTGCGCCACTATCAACACGTCGGTTTCGAATGGATGTCGTTCCTGCGCGAGCATTCGCTCGGGGGGATCCTGGCCGACGACATGGGTCTGGGCAAGACCCTCCAGACCATCGCGGTCATCGCGCGAGCGCGCGAAGTCGATCCGACGGGTGACCCCTTCTTGGTGGTGGCCCCCACGAGCGTCGTGCACAACTGGGCCGGCGAATTGGGCCGGTTCTCGCCCGAGTTGGCCTGCGTGGCCGTCGAAGCGACCTCCGCGCGGATGGACGGACCCACCCTGGCGTCACGGCATCAGGGGGCCGCCGTGGTGATCACCTCCTACGCCCTGTTTCGACTGGACTTCGCGGCCTACCAGGCTCTGGGCTGGTCCGGTCTCATCCTCGACGAGGCCCAGTACATCAAGAACCACCAGTCCAAGGGGTACGCCTGCGCCCGCCAGCTCGCGGCGCCCTTCAAGCTGGCGCTCACCGGGACGCCCCTGGAGAACAACCTCATGGAATTGTGGGCGCTGACGTCGGTGGTGGCCCCGGGCCTGCTGCCCGACGCGCGTCACTTCACCGCGCACTATCGGACCCCGATCGAGAAGCACGCGGACCGAGCGCGCCTCGAGGAGTTGCGCCGGCGTCTGCGGCCCTTCATGTTGCGACGGACCAAGCAGGAGGTCGTCGCCGACCTGCCCGAGAAGATCGAGCAGGTCATCGAACTCGACCTGAACCCTCGTCATCGGCGTCTCTACGACCGACAATTGCAGCTCGAGCGAAAGAAGGTCCTGGGACTGCTCGACGACGTGCGAAAGAACCGCTTCAAGATCTTCGCCTCCTTGACGCTGCTGCGCCAGTTGAGCATCGACCCCGCGCTCGTGGACGCCAAGCACGCGAAGGTCCCCTCCACCAAACTCGACGCCCTGCTCGAGCAGATCGACGAGATCGTCGCCGGGGAGCACCGCGTCCTCGTCTTCAGCCAGTTCACCCGGTTCCTCCAGAAGGTGCGCCGACGACTCGACGCGCAGGGGGTGGCGTACTGCTACCTCGACGGCTCCACCCGGCACCGGTCCACCGTCATCGATCAGTTCAAAACGGGCACGGCCCCGGTCTTCTTGATCAGCCTGAAGGCGGGTGGGGTGGGCCTCAACCTGACCGAAGCGGACTACTGCATCGTGATCGACCCGTGGTGGAACCCGGCGACCGAGAGTCAGGCGGTGGACCGCACCCACCGCATCGGCCAGACCAAGTCGGTCGTCGTCATCCGCTACGTCGCCAAGGACACCATCGAAGACAAGGTCATGGCGATGAAGCGCCACAAGGCGGACCTCTTCGCCAGCGTGCTCGAGGGGGCGTCGGCCACCACGGCCTCGATGACGGCCGACGACATCCGCGCGCTCCTGGAGTAGGGGGACCCCGCGCACCGACGCAGGTCCGTGAGCCCCGCGCGTCGCCCGACGACCAGTATCGGCGTCGTCGCGGAGCGAACGCCGCGGCGACGCCGCTCACCCGACTCCCCGACTCCCCCCCTCGTCGCCCCTCGCGGGCAGCGACCTGGCGCGCGCGCGGCCCCCACCACTTTCGAGGTAGTAGCGCGACACCCGCTCGCGGGCCCGTGAGATGCCGATCCGCGGCGACGTGCGCACGTCGTGGTCGCGGGTGGGGGGTGCCGAGAACCTCACCCGCGCGCGCGGCGCACAACAATCGAGTCCGTCGTCGTCACCGCTGACGCCGAGGTACTTGCTCAGGCGCCCCGGACCACGCAGCGACGCGGGCGGGTGCGGCGGCGAGTGCGCGCAGGCGCCGTCGATCAGGTCGGCGCCGCGTAGCAGTACCGCGCTCGCGACCCCCTCCTCCTGGGTCACCACGTTCATGCACCAGTGCACGCCGTAGATCAGGTAGACGTAGAGGTGCCCGGGCGGACCAAACATCGCCGCGTTGCGCGCGCTACGACCGCGGTAGGCGTGCGAGGCGGGGTCGTCGTCGCCCCCGTAGGCCTCGGTCTCGACGATCCGCACCGTCGTCAGCGCATCGTCGTCGCGCACGACCATGTGCGCCCCGATCAGGTCGTGCGCCACCTCGTCGGGTGCTCGCTCGAAGAAGGACCGCCCGAGATACGCCATCATCCACATCCCTCTGTGAGCGAACGTTCCATGAATTGGACATTGTCCAATTCATGAATGAGTACAGATTCCAGGCTACTCTGGTCGCGTGACCCTCACCCCCGCCGAGACGTTGCGTCGCCACGGACTCCAGGCGACCGCCCAACGCTTGGCGGTCCTGCGCGCCGTCGCCAGCCAACCCCACATCACCGCCGACGACGTGGCCGCGGTCGCCGCCGTGGAGATCGGCACCATCTCACGCCAAGGGGTCTACGACGCCCTCAACGCCCTGGTGCAGCGCGGGCTCATCCGACGGATCCAGCCCGTGGGTTCCCCCGCGCGTTACGAGGACCGCGTCAACGACAACCACCACCACCTGGTCTGTCGGATCTGCGGCGCGGTGGTCGACGTCGACTGCGCCGTGGGATCGGCGCCGTGCTTGACCGCGAAGGACGACCGGGGATACGAGATCGACGAGGCCGAGGTCGCCTACTGGGGTCGCTGTCCCGAGTGCGCCGCCCAAGGTCGCACGTCCTCGCGCCTGGACCCCGCAGCGCGACGACGACGAGGTGCGCCCCGCGTCGTCGCGACGCCCACCCCCTCGTGAAGGAGTCGTCACCGGCACTTCACGGAGCCCGAGAATCATCATTCGACCAAAAGGAGACAGACAAGATGGACAACGAGACGAAGTGCCCGTTCCCCGGCGGAGCGATCACGCGCGCGGGTGACGCCACCCCCAACAGCCGGTGGTGGCCCCACCAGTTGAACCTCAAGATCCTGCACCAGAACTCCCCGATGGCCAACCCCATGGACGAGGACTTCGACTACGCCGAGGAGTTCTCGAGCCTGGACCTCGACGCGGTCAAGGCCGACATCATCGCGGTGATGACCGATTCCCAGGAGTGGTGGCCCGCCGACTTCGGTCACTACGGACCCTTCTTCATCCGCATGGCCTGGCACAGCGCCGGGACCTACCGCATCGGTGACGGCCGCGGCGGCGCCGGCTCGGGCGCCCAGCGCTTCGCCCCCCTCAACAGCTGGCCCGACAACGTCAACCTCGACAAGGCGCGTCGCCTGCTCTGGGGCGTCAAGCAGAAGTACGGGCGCAAGCTCTCTTGGGCCGACCTGATCATCCTGGCCGGCAACTGCGCCCTGGAGTCGATGGGCTTTACCACCTTCGGCTTCGCCGGCGGACGCGAGGACATCTGGGAGCCCGAGGAGGACACCAACTGGGGACCCGAGGCGACCTGGCTGGGCGACGAGCGCTACACCGGCGAGCGTGAGCTCGACAATCCCCTCGGCGCCGTGCAGATGGGCCTCATCTACGTCAACCCCGAGGGCCCCAACGGCAACCCCGATCCCCTGCTCGCGGCGCGCGACGTCCGCGAGACCTTTCGACGCATGGCCATGAACGACGAGGAGACCGTCGCGCTGATCGCCGGCGGTCACACCTTCGGCAAGACCCACGGCGCGGGTGACCCCGAGAAGTACGTGGGTCGTGAGCCCGAGGCCGCACCCCTCGAGCAACAAGGACTGGGCTGGCGCAACACCATGGGCAGCGGCAGCGGGGTGGACACGATCTCGAGTGGGCTCGAGGGCACGTGGACCACGACGCCCACGGCGTGGAGCAACAACTTCTTCGACAACCTGTTCGGCTTCGAGTGGGAGCTGACGCGCAGTCCGGCCGGCGCCCAGCAGTGGACGCCGCGCGACGGCGCCGGCGCCGGCACGGTGCGCGACGCCCACGACGCGTCGATCACCCACGCGCCGACGATGCTCACCACCGACCTCGCGCTACGTTTCGACCCCGTCTACGGGCCGATCTCCCGGCGCTTCCACGAGAATCCCCGCGAGTTCGCCGACGCCTTCGCCAAGGCGTGGTACAAGTTGACCCACCGCGACATGGGCCCCTACGTGCGCGGACTCGGCGCGCTGGTGCCCGGCGAACCCCAGATCTGGCAGGACCCGGTCCCCGCGCTCACCCACGAGTTGATCGGCGCCAAGAAGACCGCCGAGTTGAAGGGCAAGATCCTCGCCTCGAAGCTCACCGTCTCGCAATTGGTGACGACCGCGTGGGCCTCGGCCTCGACGTTCCGCGGCACCGACAAGCGCGGGGGCGCCAACGGGGCGCGCATCCGTCTCGCGCCCCAGAAGGACTGGGCGGTCAACAACCCTCCCGAACTCGCCCAAGTGCTCAGTACCCTCGAGGGCATCCAGAAGGAGTTCAACGAGGCCCAGAACGGTGACAAGGCGGTCTCACTGGCGGACCTCATCGTCCTGGGCGGCGTGGCGGCCATCGAGCAGGCGGCCAAGGCCGCGGGCATCGAGGTCGAGGTGCCCTTCGTCCCGGGTCGCACCGACGCGACCCCGGAGCAGACCGACGTCGAGTCCTTCGCCGTCCTCGAACCCACCGCCGACGGCTTCCGCAACTACCTCAGCCCCCCGCAGGTCAAGTCGGCCGAGGAACTGCTGCTCGAGAAGGCGCACCTGTTGACCCTGAGCGCTCCCGAGATGGTCGTGCTGCTGGGTGGACTGCGCGCGCTCAACGCCAACGTCGCCTCGTCGGGCGTCGGTATCCTCACGTCACGCCCGGGCACGCTCACCAACGACTTCTTCGTGAACCTGCTCGACATGGACACCCAGTGGACGCCCACGTCGGAATCGGCCGAGACCTTCGAGGGACGCGACCGCGCGACGGGCGCCCTCAAGTGGACCGCCAGTCGCGTGGACCTGGTCGTCGGGTCCAACGCCCAGTTGCGCGCCATCGCCGAGGTCTACGCGAGCGACGACGCGCGCACCAAGTTCGTGCGCGACTTCGTGAGTGCGTGGGACAAGGTCATGACCCTCGACCGGTTCGACCTCGACTGACCTCGACTGA
>JABBOA010000135.1 GCA_019352075.1 Acidobacteriota bacterium
AGTCGCGGTGCACGGCGCGTAGCCCACCCCAAGCCAACGTGGCGCTGTGGGCCGCGAGACGCGTGGCCTCGTCGGCTGAAGGCGGGGGCCATCCCTTGGCCTCTTGTTGCAGCAGCCAGACGATGGCCGCGCCTTCGGCGATACCGACGATGCCCGCCGCCAATTGTCGGCGATGATCGTGGCCGATTGACACGTCGATGTAGGGGACGAGGAAACCGACGATACTCACCTCGATCTTGCGCAACTCCGTGGCCGTCTCGCCCTCGTGAGCGTGGATGAAGAGCAAGCGGAAGGCGTCGGTGTCGTTGACGACCATGTCGAAGTACACGCGAAATGCACTCTCGATCTTGGATCGGGGTGTGGTGACCGACGTGACGGCCTTCGTGAGCTTCTCCACGAGGACGGCGCCGGTGTGAGCGACGATCTCCTGGTAGAGCGTGGACTTGGACTCGAAGAACTGATAGAGAATCGGTTTCGTGAAACCGGCGGCCTTGGCGATGTCATCCATTGTGGTGGCGAGGTAGCCGCGCTCGGCGAAGACTGCTTTGGCGATCTCGAGAATCTGTTCGCGCCTCTCGTGATGTGTGGGACGATCATCGCGTAACACCATGGGTCAAATCTAATTGTCGACGGTAGCGAAAGATCGCGTAAGAAGTTCGTGCAGTCGGTCGGCGAGACCGGTCACGTTGAAGTACTGGCGCGCCACCTCCAGGTTCGATTCCAAGAGCGCCGCATTGGGGTGGCGCAAGAACTCCCCGATGCTCGCGACATCATCGAGGCCGAAGAAGTCGAAACCGAACGCGGCGATCTCGCGCGCGACGGGGTAAGGATAGAGCGCCAGGGGCCGGCGGTGCGTCACCGATTCGAGGACGGGATTACCGAAACCTTCCCACGTCGAGGACATCACCACCAGGTCCGCAGCGGCGTAGGCGTCGTTCATCCTCGTGCCGGGGGGCAACATTCGCCGCACCGCCACCCCCGACTCGCGCACGAGAGTCTCGAGCTCGTCGTCGTAGCCATCCTCGGCCGGTCCCATGATCCACAAAGTCGCGTCCAACTGTTGACACAGGGCCAGTGCGCCCGCGACGTTCTTGCGGGGGATGGCGCGCGTGGGGAGGGCCACGAGAAGTTCGTCATCGATGAGCAGCTTCTCGCGCGTCCGGTCGCGACGACCGGGTACGGGCGCGCAATCGAACGAGTTGTAGATGGTCGTCGCGACGATGCCCCGAGCGAGGAGCTCGTGCCGCGAGAGCTCGTTGATCGTGACGTGACGCCATCGCGGTGCGTCACGCGGGCCCTCGAGGTGAGCGAGATGCTCGCGCTGCCACGCCAGGTCGTGGTGACGAAAGATCGTGTTGCGGTCGGCGAGCACGTCGTAGAGCACCTCGCGAGCGGCCACGTTGAGCGGGAGCGACGCGAGGTTCTCCACGACGACGACGTCGTAGCCGTCGAGGGCGCCGTGCAGTTGTGCGTAGGTGGGGGGTGACGCGGCGTCGGCGGCGAGCCCGGGGACGAGTCGGTGGGCGACACCCGAACCGGCCACGGTGTCCACGTGGTGGCCGAGGCGGCCCAGGGCGCTCACCCACTTCGCGGCTTCGATCGAGACGCCATCGGTGCCGCCGAGACGAAAGCTCACCACGGCGATTCGCGTCATGGCGCCACGTTAGGCGCTGGGTCGATTTTGCCCCCGGTGGTAAGGTGACGCCATTGGCAAACGCCCCGGGGCGGATGCCCACCCCGGAGGACTGTGATGGCAAAACGTGCGTTAATTACCGGAATTACCGGTCAAGACGGTTCCTATCTCGCCGAACTACTCCTGGACAAGGGCTACGAGGTCTTCGGCCTGGTGCGCCGGTCGTCGAGCGAGAACTTTGAGCGAATCAGCCACTTCCAGGATCGCCTCACGCTGTTGTCGGGTGACTTGATGGACGAGGTCTCGCTCATCAATGTGCTACGTGACAGCCGACCCCGCGAGGTCTACAACTTGGCGGCACAGTCCTTCGTCCAGACGTCCTGGAGTCAGCCGGTGCTGACCTCGGAGACCACGGCGCTCGGCGTGACACGGATGCTCGACGCGATTCGCATCGTCGATCCCGAGATCCGCTTTTACCAAGCGAGCTCGTCGGAGATGTTCGGACGCGTGCGGTCCATCCCCCAGAACGAGGCTACGGAGTTCTATCCCCGCTCGCCCTACGGCGTCGCCAAGGTCTACGGACACTGGATCACCGTGAACTACCGCGAGAGTTATCAGCTCCACGCTTCGAGTGGCATTCTGTTCAACCACGAGTCACCGCGACGTGGGCTCGAGTTCGTGACGCGCAAGGTGACCCACGGCGTGGCGCGTATCAAGCACGGCATCGACAAGGAGTTGTTCCTCGGCAACCTCGACGCGCAGCGGGACTGGGGATTCGCGGGTGACTACGTCAAGGCCATGTGGGCCATGCTGCAACGCGACGCGCCCGACGACTTCGTCATTGCGACCGGTCAGACTCACTCGGTGCGCGAACTCTGCGAGGTGGCCTTCAGTGCCGCGGGTCTCGACTGGGAGGCGCACGTGAAGATCGATCCGGCGTTCCTGCGGCCCGCCGAAGTGGATCTGCTGGTGGGCGACCCGTCGAAGGCGCAGTCGACGCTGGGCTGGAAGTGCGACGTCGATTTCTACGCTTTGATTGAGATGATGGTCGCGGCCGACCTCGACGTCCTGCGGAGTTAGTAACTTGCGGGGCGACCAGGTGGTCGTTCGACTCGCCAACGCCGTCGTGATGTCCAAGGGTTTCCCCCTGTTGAGCGGCGTGGATCTCACGGTCGATCGCGCGACGCTCACGGTCGTCACGGGCGCCAACGGTGCCGGCAAGACCAGTCTGCTGCGTCTGCTGGGTGGGCTCGACGCCCTCACGAGCGGCGCGGGTGACGTGGCGGGGATCGACCTCCTCAGCGGCGATCGGCGGCTCCTACGGCGTCGAGTCGGTTGGCTCGGCCACGAGGGCTCCTTCTACGCGGACCTGAGCGCGTACGAGAACCTGGTCTTCGCCGCGCGGGTCCTGGCGCGACCGGTGAGCGACGTTGATGCGGCACTGGAACGCGTCGGACTGGGTCACCGCGCGACGACGACCACCAAGTGGCTGAGTGCGGGCCAACGCCGACGCCTGGGGATCGCGTGGCTCCTGGTTCGCCGTCCCGAGCTCTGGCTGCTCGACGAGCCGTATGCGTCGCTCGACGACGCGGGTCGCGCGTTCTTCGACCAACTCCTCGCCGACGTCGTCGCCGGAGGGGCCACCGTGGTGATCAGCGCGCACGATCCCCTGCGATCGATCGATCTCGCACCGCGCACCGTCCACATGGCGGGCGGGCGAGTGCGGGTACCGTGATCCGCGTCGCGTGGCTGGTCGCCACCAAGGATCTGCGTATCGAAGCGCGTAGTCGCGTGCTGCTCTGGCAGGTGTTGCCCTTCGGCGTCATTGCGCTCTTGTTGGCGGGGCTCGCGCTCGGACCCGCCCAAGCCGGTGCGTCGTCGGCGGGACCCGGGTTGTTCTACCTGGTCGTGCTATTCGTGGCGCTGCTCATGATCAATCGATCCCAGGCCCTCGAGAACGCGCCGGGCACGAGGGCGTCGGTCGCGACGCTCGGTCTGGACCCGGCGGGGGTGTTCCTCGGCAAGGCCGTGGCCCTGACGGTAGAGCTCTGGGTCACCGGCGTCGTGTTGCTGGGCGGATCGGTACTGGTCCTGCACACCGACCTGCTCGGTACCCTCCAGGCGCTGCCGAGCATTCTCGTCACGCTCGCCACCTTGGCGTCAGCCGGTACGCTTTACGGAGCACTCACGCAGGGAGGGGACGGCCCGGCCACCTTGTTGCCGGTCCTGACCCTTCCGGCATTCGCCCCATTGCTGATTGCGGGGGAGCGCTCCTTCAGTGCGGCCCTGCAGGGGGGAGCATTGTGGCAGTGGTGGGTCATCGTGGTGGTGGCCCTGGTGGCGTACACGGCGGTGGGAATTCTGCTTTACGGCGTTTTGGAGGAATCATGATCAAGCTCTCCCAGCGACTACTGGGTCCCGTGACGCTCCTCCTGCTGGCCCTCACCTTCTGGTTGGGACTGTGGGTGACGCCGCCGGACAAGGTCCAGGGGGACCTGGTACGACTGCTCTACGTCCATCCCCCCATCGCCTGGGTCGCCCTCTACGTCTCCTTCGGCACCGCCACCGTGGCGAGTTGCCTCTATCTCTGGCGACGCACGAGATCGATGACCATGGACCGCATCGCGTACTGCGCGATGGAGATCAGCGTGGTCTTCATCGCCCTGACCTTGATCACGGGCTCGATCTGGGGACGACCCACCTGGGGGGTCTGGTGGGCCTGGGACGCACGACTGACCTCCACGGCCATCCTGGGTGTCTTCGCCCTGGCGTATTTGGCCTTGCGGCGCGCCAACGACGATCCCGCCCAGCGCGCGCGCCGCAGCGCGGTCTTCGCCATTCTGACCGCCCTCAACGTCCCCATCATCCACTTCTCGGTGCTGTGGTGGAAGACTCTGCACCAGGGCGCGTCGGTGTTGACGTCGACGGGCCAGCTCAAAGTGCACGGTTCGATGCTC
>JABBOA010000136.1 GCA_019352075.1 Acidobacteriota bacterium
CCGCCGCGCGCGACGCCGCCACTCGCTGTTCGTGCGTCAGGGAGGGGGGAATGGGGGCCATCAGGTCAGAATACCCCCTGGCGGCGCTCAGAACTAGAGGAAACTCGTGAGATTGTCACGCCAGCGCGCGACCGCGTCACGCAGCGCGGAGCGCTCGGGGCCAGTATTTGCAATGGCGCGCGCCACATTCACCAGAACCGACCCCTCGGGACAGCGCTCGAACAGGCGCCCGACTTGTTCGGGGGTGGCCCCCTGGGCGCCCACCCCGGGGACCAGGTAGGGGCCCCGCAGCGCCGCGAGGTCGAAGCGGGGGCGGTCCCTCGTGGCGCCCAGGACGACCCCGAGCGACCCCAGGTTCTCCTGGGACGCGTTCAACTCGGCCACCGAGCGCAGTATCAGGTCCTCGACCGCCTCGTCGCGGTCGGTGCGCGCGCGCTGCACGCTACGCCCCTCGTCGTTGGAGGTCGCCGCCAGGACGAACACCCCTCGCCCCTGGACGCAGCGCGAGAAGAAGGGCGTCAGCGCGCCGACGCCGGTGAAGGGACTGACGGTGAGGGCGTCGCAGCACAGCGGCGAGGACTCCTCGAGCCACGCCGCGGCGTAGGCCTCGTTGGTCGCTCCGATGTCACCGCGCTTGGCGTCGGCGATCACCAGCACCTCGGCGTCGCGGGCGTCGGCCAGGAGTCGCTCGAGGACCCGGTATCCGGCGGCGCCGAAACGTTCGAAATACGCCACTTGGGGCTTGATGGCCGCGGCCGCCCCGACGCTGGCCTCGAGGATGGCCAGCGCCATGAACTCGAGTCCCTCGACGCTGTCGGGTCGCCCCCACGAGGCGAGCAGGGTCGACGACGGGTCGATACCCACACAGAGGGGTCCCAACGCGCGAATGCGCTCTTGAAGTCGTTGCCCGAACGTCTCACCCATTCGCGTCCCCCTCTCGATCGCTGGTGCGCGTCGCCGACTCGTGGGCGACCCCACGCAATTGCGTGATCGACGACACCCCGTGGCGCCGCAACCACCGATCGGCCCCGCGCGCGACCGCCCACGGAGCACGGGGGTCGGCGAAGGTCGCCGTCCCCACCTCGACGGCGCTGGCGCCGGCCATCACCATGGCGATCGCGTCCTCGCCGCGCATCACCCCCCCCACGGCGACGAGGGGGGTGTCGGGCAGGGCCGCGTGGCACTCGTAGACCGCGCGCAGGGCGACGGGGAATATCCCCGACCCGCTCAGTCCCCCTCCCCCGTTACCCAGGGCGGGCCGACGCGTCTCGATGTCGATGACCATCCCCACCACCGTGTTGACCAGTACCAGGGCGGACGCGCCGGCCTCGACGGCGGCGCGCGCCACGTCCACCAGCGCGGGCGTATTGGGCGAGAGCTTCGCCCACAGGGGCACCTGGGCCACCGCCGCCGCCTCGACGATGCGCGCGGTCATCTCGGGGGAGTGCGCGAAGATACCCGAACGTCCCTCCAGGTTCGGACACGACGCGTTGACTTCGAGGGCCACGACCTCGGCACCGCGCATCGCCGTCGCGGCGTCGGCGAACTCGGCGACGCTACGGCCCCAGATCGAGCCGACCACGCGCGCGCCGCGGCGCCGTAGCCCGGGCAGGTGGTCGCGTCGCCACGCCGCGACGCCCGGTCCACTCAGCCCGACCGCGTTGACCATGTCGGCCCCCCACGACGCGACGCGCGGCGCGGGATTGCCGGCCCATTCGAAGGCCGCGAGGGACTTGGTCACCACGGCGCCCAGCGCCGCGAGGTCCCCGTAGCCGGCCAGCTCGTCACCGTAGCCGGCGGTCCCGGCCGCGGTGAGCACGAAGGAGGGCAGTTCTACCGACCCGACGCGGGTGGCGAGGTTCACGGGTGCAGTTCCTGCAGCGAGGCAACCCGCCACCCGCGCTCACGCGTGTCACCGATGCCCACGACCGCGGCTTGCGCGGCGCTCAGCGTGGTGAGACAGGCGACCTTGTTCACGGTGCACGCCATGCGAATCGCCGCGCCGTCGGCGCGCGCGCTGCGACCCGAGGGCGTGTTGATGACCAGGTGGACCTCGCCGGAGGCGATGAGCGTCACCGCGTCGACGCCCAGGTCCGCCGCCCCGATCTTGCCCACCAGCGTGTCGACGACGACACCGTGCGCGCGCAGGTAGCCGGCGGTCCCCACCGTCGCGGCGATCGTGAAGCCGAGGTCGCGCAGGGCGCTCGCGACGGCGACGCCGGCGACCTTGTCGGCGTCGGCCAAGGACAAGAACACCTGTCCCTGCGCGGGGAGTCGGGTGCCGGCGGCCAGTTGGGCCTTGGCGAAGGCGATGCCGAAACTCTCACCGATGCCCATCACCTCACCCGTGGAACGCATCTCGGGGCCCAGGACGGTGTCCACCCCGGGGAAGCGGCTGAAGGGCAACACCGCCTCCTTGACGCTGACGTAGTCAGGCACCGGCGTCGACGCCGGGACCGCGCCGCGAGCGCGCAATTGCGCCAGGGTCACCCCCATCATGACCTCGACCGCCACTTGCGCCAGCGCGACACCGGTCGCCTTGGCCACGAAGGGCACCGTGCGCGAGGCACGCGGATTGGCCTCGAGGACGAAGACCTCGTCGTCCTTGACGGCGTACTGCACGTTGATCAGACCCACCACGCCGAGCTCGTGAGCGATGCGCGCGCTGTAGTCGTGCAGGCGCTGGAGTACCGCGTCGCTCAAGTTCTGTGGCGGCAGGGCGCACGCCGAGTCACCCGAGTGCACGCCGGCCTCCTCCACGTGCTCCATGATGCCCGCGACGAAGACGTCGCCCGCGGCGTCGCGCACGGCGTCCACGTCCACCTCGGTCGCGTCTTCGAGGAACCGGTCGATCAGGATCGGTCGGCTCTGGGACACGCCCCCCTCGCGCGCCAGCGATCCCGTCGAACTCGTCAGGTCCCCCATGACCCGCTCGAGGGCGTCGTCGTCGTAGACGATCTCCATGGCGCGACCGCCCAGGACGTAGCTGGGCCGCACCAACACCGGGTAACCGATGTCCTTGACGATGACCCGGGCCTGCGCGAGCGATAACGCCACGTCGCCGGGGGGCTGGCGCAGTCCCAACTTGTCACAGATCGCCGACCACCGCTCGCGGTCCTCGGCCGCGTCGATGGCCGCCACGGGAGTGCCGAGCACCAGAGCGCCATCGAGGGTGTGCGCGAGCTTGAGCGGCGTCTGGCCGCCCAACGAGACGATCACTCCGACCACCCGGGCCCCCTCGACGCACGCGGCCTGTTCGGCCGCGATGACCTCGGCGACGTCTTCGGGCGTGAGCGGTTCGAAGTAGAGGCGGTCCGAGGTCGAGTAGTCCGTCGACACCGTTTCGGGGTTGCAGTTGATCATGACGGTCTCGTAGCCCAGTGAGCGCAGGGCCATCGCGGCGTGCACGCAGCAGTAGTCGAACTCGATGCCCTGACCGATGCGGTTGGGCCCCGAACCCAGGATGACGACGCGATCGCGCGGCGAGGGACGCACCTCGGTGTCGTCTTCGAAGGTGCTGTAGTGATAGGGCGTCGCCGCATCGAACTCCGCGGCGCAGGTGTCCACCGTCTTGTAGGTCGTCACCACCCCCGCGCCGCGCCGCGCCGCGCTCACGTCGGCGAGGTCACGCCCGGTCATCACGGCGATCTGGGTGTCCGAGAAACCCGCCTGCTTGAAGCGACGCCAGGTCCGGGCGTCCCAGGCGTCGAGGTCGGCCCCCGCGAGTTGGCGTTCGAGGTCGATGATGCCCATCAGTTGCTCGATGAACCAGGGGTCGATCGTGGTACGTGACGCCACCTCCTCGAGGCTCGCGCCACGCCAGAGCACTTCGTGCAGGGCGAAGAGCCGCTCGGGGGTGGCCACGACGCAACGGTGCCACAGGTCGTCGTCGTCGAGGTGCGCGAATTCGTTGTCGGTGCCGAGGGCGAAGCCCAGACGACCCTGCTCGAGGGAGCGGATCGCTTTCTGCAGGGACTCGGCGAAGGTGCGTCCGATGGCCATCACCTCGCCCACCGACTGCATGCGCGTGCCCAACTCGGGCGTCGCCCCGGGCAGCTTCTCGAAGGCCCAGCGCGGGATCTTGGTCACCACGTAGTCGATCGCCGGTTCGAAACTCGCGGGCGTCAACTTGGTGATGTCGTTGTCGATCTCGTTCAAGGTGTAGCCGACGGCGAGTTTCGCCGCGATCTTGGCGATCGGGAACCCCGTCGCCTTCGACGCGAGGGCGCTCGAGCGACTGACCCGCGGATTCATCTCGATCACCAGGCGTTCACCGGTCGCCGGGTTGACCGCGAACTGCACGTTGGAGCCGCCCGTCTCCACCCCCACGCGACGCAGGACCGCGAAGGCGTCGTCGCGCATGGCCTGGTACTCGACGTCCGACAGGGTCTGGATCGGCGCCACCGTGATCGAATCACCCGTGTGCACGCCCATGGGGTCGAAGTTCTCGATCCCGCAGATCACCACGCAGTTGTCGGCCACGTCGCGCATGACCTCGAGCTCGAACTCCTTCCAACCGGCGATGGACTTCTCCACCAGGATCTCGCCGAT
>JABBOA010000137.1 GCA_019352075.1 Acidobacteriota bacterium
ACGTCGGTGGAGTTGGTGAGCACGCCCGGGGCGCTGGCGGGCGCCGCGAAATCGCGCGCGGCCTCGTGCAAGCGCGCCAGGACGCGCCCGGCGCTGCGCGCGTGAGCACGGGTGAAGAAGGGGTACCACGAGGGCTGCTCGCGGTAGAGGTCGACCCCGGGCGCCTTCTCCTGCACCTCGTAGAAGTACTCGCCCTCCCCCAGCACGGTGTCGCCGTCGGCGTCGGCGAGCACCCGCGCGACGCGTTGACCGCGACGACGCAGATGCTCAGCGAACCCGTGCTCGAGGCGCAGCCGATCGGGGCCGCGCACCGCGACGTGGTGACGCTTCACGAACAGTTCGGTGTCGCCGCGTCGCACCAGGGCCGCCGCGGACATGGGGCGAGGGCTGCACCACAGGACCCGCACGTCGTGCGCCGCGCTCGACGGGGCGTCACCCAGTCGCGCGAGCACCCGGCGCACCTCGTCGTCGGTGAGAGCGGGCCAGTCCGCGACGCACAGTTCGTCGCGTTCCATGCCGTGCACCAGTCCGGGCACGCTCCCCGACGTGACCGTCGGCGCCGGGCGGGTACTCAACGGGGGCGACGCCCGGTCGCGATCGAGGCCCTCTCGCGGCGGCGCTGCGCGAGACGACCGATCCCCGTGCCCGCCAACGTGGCCAGCGCGGCGCTGAAGAACGAGAAGAGTGAGGCGGACATCCAGCTGGGCGCGTGGAAGTGCACCAGGGCCGCCACGTGCGTCCACCCGTTGACCCACCACGAGATGTAGCCGGGGTTGATCAATTGATAGACCACGAAACCCAGCGCCCACGGGGCGAACAACGCGTAGCGGCGCCGACCGTGGGCGGCGGGGTCCCACACCCCGCGGGCGCTGACGTAGTAGTCCACGATGAAGACCGCGGACATGGGGATGAAGACCGAACCCAGCAGCACCAGGAAGTTCTCGTAGTCGGCGATGTTGATCCACAGCGCGAGGGCGGTGGCCGCCGAGGAGATGCCCAGGGCCAACGCGCGCCGGTCCCACTGGGGGCGCACGTTCTGCAGCGAGACCGCGGTCGAGTACACGTTGGCGAAGGATTGGTCGAGCTCGCGCGCCACCAGCACCGCGAAGCAGAGCGACCCCAGCGGGACCGCGATGAAGGCACCGTAGATGTCCGAGGGGTTACGCGCCACCGTCACCAACGTGATCAGGCCGATGACGTAGCAGAAGATCTGCGTGGCGCTATACCCCACGAAGGCACCCCAGAAGGCCGTGCGGGCGCTGCGCGCGTGGCGGGTGTAGTCGGCCGCGAGTGGCGCGAAGGAGATGGCCGCCGCCACCACCGTGTCCGTCGCCGCCCAGAAGCCCGTCCACGTGCCGCGATCCAGCGCCGGCAGCGGGTGCGCGAGCAACTCGACGAACAGATAGACGAGGATGACGACCACCGCCGGGGTCGCGAAGCGCCGCAACGTTCGAATCGCCCCGAGCGGGCGCAACGTGAGCAGACCGGTGAGCACTCCCGCGGCGACGATGTAGACCCACCGGGGAGCCTGGGGGGCCACCGTGTGCGCCGCCGTCGCGATGGTCACCAGTTCGAAGACCCCCCAGCCCAGGCACTGCAGGACGTTGAGCACGGTAGGCAAATAGGACAGCTCGCGGCCGAAGAGACTGCGCAGCAGCACCATCGCCGGCGCGCCGGTGCGCGTGCCGGCGGCCCCGGTCGCGGCCACCGCCAGCGTACCGAGCACCGTGCCGAGCACGATGGCGCTGAGTGCGGCCAGGAGCGACAGCTCGGGCGTGCCCGCGCCGTTGGGCTGCAGGACGAAGATCGCCCCCGTGAAACCCAGCAGGCTGACGCCGAGATTCCCCCAGAGACCGAACTGGTCGAGGAGACCGAGGGCCTGGGGGACCGGCTCGTTGAGCGTGCGCGGCACTTCTGAATGCCGATCACCCGCCACGATCGTGAATTGCTCTGACGAGGGTGTGGTGGCCATGGCTCTCTCCTTACGCCGGCATTACCCGGTCAAGTTCCGACGGTCGGTGGCGCTGCGGCCATCACTGGCCAGCCACCCTCTCAGCCCGGTACATCCGAGCTCCCGTTTGACGCAAACCGCAATGTAGCACGCCCACGTGGACGCCGCCACGGGCCGCGGTTGTTCCGGCGTCGGCCGCACCAGACGACCGCACGCGCCGGGCCGGTGCGACGCCTCGTTCCTCGCGAGGGGCGTGATCCGTTCACTCGGGCGCGCACGGTGCGGGCGCCCCAGGAAAGCTCGCTCGGAGTGAAGGCCGACGCTCGCGCGCCGATCCCCGTTGCGACGTCACGCGACGGACTCGTCGTCGCGCCCCGTCAGGGCGTCACGAAGAACGATCGACCGTGACCATGAGCAGTACGGACTCACCCGGGAGGGACATCTGTTGCAGCATCACCTGGAGCGTCCCCTTGTCGAGGAGATCGACCTTCTCGAGGGACGAGTTCGACCGGCTCTTCATGGTGAAGCCGCTGGCCGTGAGCGCCCGCGCGAAGTCGTCGATCGCGGCGGCGCTCGACTCCTTCATCTGCAGGTACCACTTCGTGGCGCTGATGCGCACCCCCGACACGATCTCGCCGGGTGGTCGTGGTACCTGCGGGGGGAATCCGGCTGGCAGCGACGCCGCCGGGAGACTCGTCACGGGTGCCCTCGCAACGGTCGTCGAGGGGGTGAGCCGTGGCGCGCGGAAGGGTCGCACCCCGCCCACCGAATCGACCGTGAAGACCGTGGTCGCACCGCGAAGATGAATCGCCGTCGCCGCCGAACCCGACGGGACCCCCGACTCCAGGGACAATAACGCCCCGGTGCCCGTCGCGACGCACGCCGTCGCGCTCTCGACCAGGAGTGATGCCGCCGATTTCTCTGTGACCAGGCGATACGTCGTGCCGTTGACTCCCGCGACCCGACACGCACCCGGGGTGGTGAGCACGATGCCCGCGACGTGGGTGAAGCCCACGAGCGCCTGCGCAGCGGAAAATTCGCCGTCGAGTTGTTGGGACCCGGAGGGCGTCGCGAACGAGACCGACCGCACCTGTCCCAGGGCCACGGTGTAACCCCGACCGCCCACGTCGTAGGTCACCACCCGCAGCGGAGAGATCGCGTGCGTCTCCCAATTCTCCGGACCGTTCACCGCGCCCGTCAACTTGAACGCGTAGCCGGCGTTGGTCGACGTCGTCGTGAAGGTGTAGTTCTTCAGGCTACTGAGACGGCTCAGACTGGGCACCGCACTGCGCGACGCCGCGTGCGCGGTGCCGGGACCCGAGGCCACCGCGCCGCCCGCGCCGATCACCACCAGCACCGCCGCACTCACGGTCAGGGGTACTCGTTGGTAGCGCCTGTCGTGTCGCACGGTATGCCCTTCGTTCGCGTCGATTGTGGTCGTCGTCCACTGCTGTTTCGACACTACAAGGTGGACGAACGACGCGAACGACGGACCTACGAGGGTGTCGGCCGCCAGGGCCGCGCGAGCGTCGCAGAAGTGACGATGGTCCATGTCCCTCGAAAGAAGGCGGACTTAGGCTTCTCGTACCTCCGACAGCGGAGGAGCGGTGACGACGGGGCGGCGTTGAGGTTCGACACCGTTCCCAGGCGATTCATCGCCTGAGAACGAGCAAAGCCGTCGCACCCAGAGAGGGAGAGCCACCCATGACGAAGAGATTCCAAGGAAAGACCGCGCTGGTCACCGGCGGCGCATCGGGCATCGGCAAGGCCGTCGCCGTGGCGCTGGCGACGGAGGGCGCGAACGTCGTCGTCAACGACCTGCACCTCGAACCCGCCCAGGCGGTGGTGGAGGAGATCGTCGCCGCCGGCGCGAACGCCCTCGCCGTGGCCGGCAACGTCGGCGACCCTGCCGACGTGAAGGCGGCGGTCGACGCCGCGGTGCATCACTTCGGCGCGCTGCACTGCGCCTTCAACAACGCCGGCATCAGCGGTCCACTGGGGCCGTTGACCGACATCACCATCGAGGGGTACCACCAACTCATGGACGTCAACCTGCATTCGGTCTTCTACGGGATGTTCTACGAGATCCCCGAGATGCTAAAGGCCGGGGGTGGCTCGATCGTCAACAACTCCTCGATCCTGGGAGTGGTCGGTGAGGCCACGGCCGTGCCCTACACCACCGCCAAGCACGGTGTCACCGGCATGACCCGCGCGGCCGCGCTGGGTTACGCGAACCAGGGCATCCGGGTGAACTCCGTGCACCCGGGCTACATCGACACGCCGCTGTTGGCCGGCATCCCGCGCGAGATGTACGACGGACTCGTCGCGCTGCACCCCCTCGGACGACTCGGCACCGCCGAGGAGGTCGCCCAGTACGTGCTATTCCTCCTGTCTGATGATGCCTCCTTCGTCACGGGGTCCCAGGCGTTGGTGGACGGCGGCTACACCACTCGATGACCGAGCTGACACACCGTGTCGTCACTCAATGGCGACACGGCGTGTCACGACGACGCACCGGAATGATTTGACGCGCCGGGGCGCGGGCCGTTCTCCTATGGTGGGAGGATGTCACTCAACCTGCAGGGTCTTCGTACCGTC
>JABBOA010000016.1:0-20734 GCA_019352075.1 Acidobacteriota bacterium
GCACGCTCTCGAGTTGAGCGCAGACCGCTGCGCCGAAGAGGAGCGACAGGCTCGACAGGAAGCACCACCCCAAGAGGGCGATGATCCCCGCCAGAGGACCGTACGTCGAGCCGTAGGAGGGACTCAACGCGTAGAACCAACCGAGGCAAGCCGTCGCCAGCGCCCAGCAGAGAATGGCGACGCTCGCGCCCAGAGCCAGCCACGACAAGCGCGGCTGGCGGCGTCGGGGCATCCATCGCAGGAGCACCATCACCGCACCCGCCGCCAGGGCGATTCCCACCGGCCATCGCGCGAGGTCCCAGCCCGCCGCGAGAGTCTGATCGTGGCTCGCGACCAAAAGGGTGCGGCCCAGCGTGAGGCAGATGAACGAAGCGGCGATCAGCGAACCGACGCTGATCGCGAAGAGGGCTGCCAGAGCGTACCTTCGCCCCCACGGCCGGTCGCGGGTCATCCCGTAGAGCCGATTGAAGCCGCTTTCGAGCTGTGCCATGGCCATCGTCAGCGTCACCAGGGCACCGCCCGTGCCGAGGACGAGAGCGGCGTAGTGGTGTCGAGCCGCCACCACGTGCGCCTGCGTGACGGCGGAGGTGAGCAGATGGCCGGCCGGCCCGGGCACCATTCGATGAACGATCGACACGACCGTGGCGCTCACGTTGCCGCTCTGGACCACCGTGGCCAGTCCGACGAAGCCGACGAGGACCTGAATCATCACCAACGCGGTCACGAAGGCGAGCGAACGTGCGTGCGTCAGACCGTCCGCGTGGCGGAGTCGTCGATACGAATCGACGATCAGCGGTCGCACGCCGACGTCGCGCACCAAGCGCCACGCGCGGCTTTCGAACTGATTGACCTCGGGTATTGGGCGAAGAACGTTCATTCCCCTCCTTCTGCCGACGCTCTTCGCGCCAGATCCAAGCCGCGCCAGAATGTCGCGCGACGAATGACAAGTTGCCATCATCGAGTCGCCGTGGTGCCACGAAGCGCCCACGGGGGTTGAGTGAAGGCGCCGCTCCTCACTTCAAATCCGACGCCACCCTCGAGAGTCCGGGGCGGGAGAACTCAACTCCTCGAGCCCGCGCACCGTGACTTCGAGCATATTCCTCCAGTCGTCGTCGACGTACACCCCTTCGCCAGCGCGCCGGCGCGCGCGACGTGGGCACCACCGACCGCATCATCGGGGGGGAACGGGCAATTCACGTCACCATCGCGACGCGCCCATGGCGCGACGCGCTGGTGCCGTGAGGGGGGCGCTCGGATGTCGCCACCCTCCGACGTCGCGCCCGCGCAGCCCCCGCGCGAGGACCGACGTCGAAGAGACATAGCGATTCATCAGGTTGCACGTGCGACGTCGTCGGTGCTGACGGGGCCAGCGCGGCCCACGACGCGAGTACGGGGCGCCTCAACTCTTAGAAGTGGTTGAGACTTGGTGATCGCCGTGCATCATCTCGACGACGTGCGGTCTCGATCCTCACGGGTGACTGAATACGGGTGACTGAATACGGGTGACTCACGCGCCTTCGCGGTGCGACGCCGAGACCCTTGAGGCGTCTGGTCGATCGTCCGGCGGCGTCGCGCCGCGAAGAGAACGCGCGCGATACGACTGGTCCCGTGAAACCTGCATCGACTGGTCGACGACTGTCATTGATCAGTGCCCCAGAATCGCCGGCGGGAGAAATGCGATACGCGAGCCCAGGAGCAGCGAGAGCTCGGGCGACGTGATCGAGATCGACGACGTCGATGGAGCGAAGACCCGCGTGTGGGTGGGCTCCCGGAGGCGCCGCTCGTCGCCGAGGTTGGCCCGAGGACGGCGGGTGACGACGAACCCGACGAACCCGACGAGAACAACGGTCCCCGAGGCAACGGGGAGGAGGATGTGTGAAGACTCCGCGTCGGGGAGGCGAGTGAGGTGGTTGACGACGTGCGCGACATCTGAGGATTTTCAGGAGGGACCGCGCAGATGCGACAGGGACAGGTCGATCCAGTCCATGGCGACGACCGCACGACGTTGGCTCGGGTGTTCCATCGAGCGTCGACGCTGGGAGGGGCGGTGCGCATCGCACGACGGGCAACCGCAACGCGACGCGATCGGGCCCGACTCGCGGGCGATGGCGCCCTCGAATCCTTGATCCGCTAGGACTCGGTCACCGAGCGCATCGTCAACGTGGCCAACGGCGAGATCGTCCGACGGATGGACGTTGCGGACGTGGCGACTTCTCGAGCAGGTTCTCGCCACCGAGGTGGAGCGCTGACGACATGCTCGACTCTCGGACGGTGGTCAACGATCGAGGCGGGCGTCATCAGGGGCGCCGCGCTGGAGCACGCGATCGCTCGAACGCTCCCGTGACGTCGCGAGCATCGAATCGTCATTGGGTCATGGGACCGCACCAATCGATCGAATCGCCCCGCCGCGGTCCTCCGATCTCGACGTCGCGGTCCGGGCGCCACGGGGATTATCGATGAGCCACTCTCGCCAAGGCGTCGACGTACACCGCGGCAATCCCGTCGCACAATGCGTTCACCCCCGCATCGACCGTCTGACGCGAAGGATCAGCGTCGAACCAGCGCACCGTCTCGGCGATCCCTTCGGCGAAGGGCACGGTCGCCGCGAAGTCCGGCACCAGTGAGCGAAGTTTCGAATTATCGAAGATGGCGGTGTTGGCCTTGTCCCCCCACAGGGTGCCGGCGAGACGGGGGTCAGCCGCCACGATGGCGTCCGTCGGCACGTGCAGGATCTCGGGCTCGACCCCCGCCGCCTCGCCCACCAGCGCATAGATCCGGTTCCACGTCAGCGCCTCGTCCGAGGTGATGTGAAACGCCTCACCGATCGCCGCGCGCTGAGCGAACAGGCCCGTGAGCCCTCGTGCGAAGTCCGTGTTGTGCGTAATGGTCCACGCGTTCGTGCCGTCGCCCGGCACGATGATCTTCTTGCCCCGACGCATCCGATCGATGATGGTGAAGGGTCTCTCCCAACTGCCCATCGACACGGGAATCTGCGACACCCCGTAGGTCAGCGAGGGTCGAACGATGGTGACGGGGAAACCCGAGGACTCGTGGGCCGCCATCGCGACGCGCTCGCACGCGATCTTGTCGCGCGAATACTGCCAGAACGGGTTCTCGAGGGGCGTCGCCTCGGTGATCGGCCAGCGCGACGGCGGCTTCTCGTACGCCGAGGCCGACGAGATGAAGATGTACTGGCCCGCGTCGGCGTACAGTTCGACATCGAGAGCGACTTGCTCGGGGACGTAGGCCGTCCACTGGACCACGACGTCGAAGTCCAGACCGGTCAGCGCACGACGAACTTGTTGGGCGTCCGAGGCGTCGGCCAGGATCGCGCGTTCCGCGGGCACCTCACGTGGCAGTGTCGCGCGACCCCGATTGAGGGTCCACACGTCGTGACCCCGGGCCAACGACTCGCCAACGCAGGCGCTCGAGATGATGCCCGTCCCGCCGATGTACAGCACTTTCATAATCACTCCCGAGGGTCGCCCGACTCGCGCACCGGCCACGTCGGGCGGGCGCGTCGACCGTGGCCATCTCACCATAGCCACCGCGGCGGGGGCCTTCGCCCCTGGTCCTCGTCGCGCGACGCGACGATGGGGTGACCTTGGGCCCTGGGGGTCGCCGGGGTGGCCAGGTCGGGTCCCCCTAGTTTGGATGTGATGGTCCGAAACGAGCTGACGAGGGAACGCGAGCGGTCTGGTGACTGCTACGGCGCAGACCTGTACACCGAAGCGCCCCACGACGTCGACACGCTGCACCACCTCGGACCCCTGGCGCCGCTGGCCGGTCGATGGCAGGGCGCGCGGGGCCGCGACGTGCACCCCTTCGTCGCGGGGATCGAGAGCGACACCTACGTGGAGCGCTACGACCTTCGCCCCATCGACGCCCAAACCAACGGTCCCCAGTTGTTCTACGGCCTGCGCTATCACACCCACGTGACCAAGATCGGCGAGGTCGAGACCTTCCACGACCAGGTCGGCTACTGGCTCTGGGAGCCCGAGGCCGGACTCGTCACCTTCTCACTGAGTAGCCCGCGCGGCCAGGTACTCTTGGCGTCAGGGAGCGCGGCGCCCGACGCCAAGAGTTTCGAGGTACGCGCCGCCGTCGGCGAACACCACTACGGCATCCTCTCGAACCCCTTCCTCGACCGCGCCTTTCGCACGGTGGGCTTTCGCATGTACGTCACGATCCACGACGACGGGACCTGGTCGTACGAGGAGGAGACGGACCTCGTCGTCGAGGGCACCGTCGACGTCATCGCCCACACCGACCGCAACACGCTCTCGCGGATCGGTGCGCCGGTCGAGAATCCGATGTTCGCCCACCACCGGGGCGCTCGTGAGGCGCCGCGACGCTAGCGTGGTCAGTGCCGCGACGTCCGTCGCTAGATCAGTTCGGGAACCATGGTGATCGCGCCGCACGGACATTCGCGCGCGCAGATGCCGCAACCCTTGCAGAAGTCGTAGTCGATCTCGTACTTACCGTTCGCCCCCAACTTCATGACGGCGTTGTCCGGGCACACCCCGAAGCAGTTGTCGCATTCGAAGCAGTTGCCACACGACATGCACCGACGCGCCTCGAACAGGGCGTTGCGTTCGGTCAGCCCGAGGACGACCTCTTCGAAGTTGTCCTGGCGGCGTACCTTCTCGAGCTCGGGACGTTGCGTCCGCTCGGCGTCGGAGTAGTACCAGGTGTTGAGGTGCTCGAACGAGGCCAACTCGTGCTTGGCCACCGACTCGACGCTCACGCCGCGCACGAACGCGTCGATGCCGCGCGCGGCCTTCTTGCCGTGCCCGACCGCGACGGTCGCGGTGCGGTTGGCCGGCACGGCGTCGCCGCCGGCGAAGACCCCACGGTCGCTGGTCATCAGGTCCGATGCGACCTGCACCACACCGTCCTTGACCTCGACGCGCCCGTCACGCTCCAACAACGTGAGGTCGGTCTCTTGACCCAACGCGAGGACGACGGCGTCCGCGCCCAGCGCCTCGAACTCGCCGGTCGCCTCGGGGAACCCCTCGGCGTTGAGTCGCATCTTCTCGATCATGATGGTGTCGCCGTCGACCTGATTGATCGTCGAGAGCCAGCGCAGGGTCACCCCCTCACCCAGGGCCTGGGTGAGCTCCTCGCCGTGCGCGGGCATCTGGTCCTGCGTGCGTCGGTACACGATGACGGCCTCGGTCGCCCCGAGGCGCCGCGCCGTGCGCGCCGCGTCGAGCGCGGTGTCGCCGCCGCCGTAGACCACGACGCGGCGACCCAGCATCGGGGGCCGCTCGTCGGCCACCTGGTGCAGGAACGTGACGGCGTCGAGGATCTTGGACGAGTCTCCGGCGGGTATGTCGACCCGCTTGCCCAACTGCGCGCCCACCGCCAGGAAGACCGCGTCGAAGTTCCCGAGCTCGCGCTCGCGTTCGATGTCTTGGACGTTGTGATCCAGTACCACGTCCACGCCCATGTCGATGACCCGGGCGATCTCGGCGTCCAGCACGTCGCGCGGTAGTCGGTAGGCCGGAATGCCGTAGCGCATCATGCCGCCCAACTTCGGGGACGAATCGACCAGGCGCACGTAGTGCCCCATACGGCGCAGGTGGTAGGCCGCGCTGAGCCCCGCGGGCCCCGCGCCCACGACGAGGACCCGGTGACCGGTCGCGGCACCGGGGTGCGGCAGTCGAAGGCCGTGCGCCAGGGCGTAATCGCCGAGGAAGCGTTCGACCGCGTTGATGCCCACGGCCTCGTCCACCTGGACCCGGTTGCAGGCCGTCTCACAGGGGTGAAAGCAGATACGACCCATGATGGCGGGGAAGGGGTTCTCCTCGACCAGCGCGCGCCACGCGGCCTCGTAGTTGCCGGACTCGGCCTCGTAGAGCCAGCCCTGGATGTTCTCGCCCGCCGGACACGCGTTGTTGCACGGGGGCAGTCGGTCCACGTAGACCGGTCGCTCCACCCGCCACGATCCCGTGTGGTTCGCGCGGCTGGACCCCACGTCCAGGGTGATGGCGAAGGGCCTCTTGTTCATACCTCGACCTCCGTGCGCGCGTGGCGAGGGGCGACGACCTCCTCGTCGCGCAAGCCGTAGCGTTCGATATTGCGATTGGCGATCTCTTGGAGGTGGGTGACGATGTCGGGTCGGGGATTCTTACCGAAGAGGTGCGCGAAACGCCGTTGGAGCTTCAGGTACTCCTCGACCGGGGTCACGCGGCGGATCTTGGACACCGAGGTGACGACGCCGTACTCCGCCTCGAAGACCGGGAAGAGTCCGGTCTCCTTGGCGAGGCGCGCGACGTGGATGGTCTCGCTCGAGTCCGACCCCCAGCCGAGGGGGCACGGGACCAGGATGTGCAGGTACCGGGCCCCGCGAAATTGCATCGCGCGCTCGACCTTGGCCTCGAGGTCGTGCAGGTCCGCCACGGTGGCGGTGGCCACGTAGGCCACGTCGTGGGCCATCGCGATGCGTGGCAGGTCCTTGCCCTGGCCGAAGGCGTTACCCGGATGGGGGCCCACCACTTCGGTCGTCGCGGTGCGCGCCGCCGGGGGTGTCGCGGCGGAGCGCTGCACGCCGGTGTTCATATAGCCCTCGTTGTCGTAACAGATGAAGAGCACGTCGTCGTTGCGCTCGAACATCCCCGAGAGGGCTCCAAAGCCGATGTCGACGGTCCCGCCGTCGCCGGCCTGTGAGACGACGCGCACGTCGTCACGACCTTTGACCCGCAGGGCCGCGGCGACACCGGTCGCCACGGCGGGGGCGTTGCCGAAGAGCGAATGCAACCAGGGGATGCGCCACGACGTCTCGGGGTAGGGGGTGGAGAAGACCTCCAGACAGCCGGTGGCGTTGACCGCGACGACTCGATTACCGGTGGCGCGCATCGCGGCGTCGAGCGCGTAGCGCGCACCCAAGGCCTCACCGCACCCCTGACAGGCTCGGTGCCCCGAGTCGATGGAGTTCGTGCGCGCCGCGTCGGACTGCACGGTCCGCTCGCCATCGCTCAACAGGCGGTTGCCGACCGCGAAACTGCCGACCTGGTAGAAGTGGATCGGTCGGCGGGTCATGACACCTGCCCCACGCGCGGTTCGCCCAGGTCGCGCAGGACGTTCTCGGCCGACGGCCCCGAATGGCGCGTGCTCCTCATCCGCTCGACCTCGCGATTCACCACGTCGACGTCGAGGTCGAGGAACAGCAGCGACTCCACTTCGCCCTGCTCGACGCGGTAGAACAACCTCTCGAGCGACTGACGGGTGATCGGTCGCCCACCGAGCCCCGCGACCACCTCGCGAATCACGCAGTCGCTACCCCGCAGTGCCATGGCGACGTCGGTGGCGAGGATGCCGCCGTGACCGATGCTGAAGGCCTTCTCGATGACGACGACCTGCGATGCGTGTCCCAGCGCCTCACGCACCTGGGCCGACGGGAAGGGCCGGAACGACGTGATGCCCACCACGCCGATGGACTCGCCCGCCTCGCGACGGATGTCCACGGCATCCTTGATCGTGCCGAGGACCGACCCCATGGCCACGACGATGGTGGTGGCGTCCTCGGCGCGGTACGAGTGGATCAGCCCCCCGCTGTGGCGCCCCGTCGCGGCGGTGAACTCCGCCGCGATCGCCGGGATACGCTCCAGGGCTTCGAGTTGGCGCAGGTGCGCCAGGTAGCGGACCTCCTCGAAAGCCTCGGGGCCCACCATGGCGCCGATCGACACCGGGTGATCGACGTCGAGGACCTGGCGCGGGTCGTAGGGAGCGAGGAACGAGTCCACGAAGGACTGCTCGAGCAGGTCCACGCCCTCGAACGCGTGGGTCAAGATGAAACCGTCCATGCACACCATCACCGGCACCGAGAGTTCCTCGGCCAGGCGGAAGGCCTGCACGTGCAGGTCGGCGGCCTCCTGGTTCGTCTCGGCGAAGAGTTGGATCCATCCCGAGTCGCGCACCGCCATCGCGTCGGAGTGGTCGTTCCAGATGTTGATGGGAGCGCCGATGGCCCGGTTGGCCAGCGTCATGACGATCGGCAACCCGAGACCCGCCGCGTTGTAGACCGCTTCGATCATGTAGAGCAGGCCTTGGCTGGCGGTCGCGGTGTACGCGCGCGCGCCCGTCGCCGACGCGCCGATCGCGACGGACATCGCCGCGAACTCGCTCTCGACGTTGATGAATTCACACGGCGCCAACCGTCCTTCCTTGACCATCACGCCCACCGCCTCGATGATGTGGGTCTGGGGCGAGATCGGGTACGCGCACACCACTTCGGGGCGACACAGCGCCACGGTCTCGGCGACGGCGCGCGAACCCTCAATCTGCGCCAACACGAGCGGCCTCCTCACGCCAAGCGGTGATGATGTCAAAGGAGGCGCAGGCCGCGTCGGCGTTGCGCTCCCCCACGCGACCCGCGAAGCGATCGCGGATCGCCGTGCGCACGGCGTCGAGCGACACCTCGCCGGTCAGCGCGGCGAAGGCCCCCAGGAGCGCCGCGTTGGGCAACGGACGCCCGACGTGCTCCAGGGCGATGTCGGTCGCGGGGCAAGTGGCGAGGTGCGCGCGCGCGAAGCGCGAGTACAGGTCCGCGAGACCCAACTCCTCGAAACTCCGCGAGGTGTTGATCAGGACGAAGCCGACCGGGGACAGGCCCGCGAACAGGTCGACCTGATTGATCAAGGTGACGTCCTGGACGATGACGGCGTCGGGGGCCATGACCGGTTCGCGGGTGCGAATCTCGCGATCGTCGATGCGACAGTACGAGACGACGGGCGCGCCGGTGCGCTCGGAACCGAAACTAGGAAAGGCCTGGGCCTGGCGACCTTCGTCGAAGGCCACCACGGAAAGGATCTCCGCGGCCGTCACGACGCCCTGTCCGCCGCGTCCGTGGATGCGCACCTGGAACACGCGTCAGCCCGCCGTGCGACGCGTCGAAGGTGCGCTGGCTCGGACCAGGGCCGACCAGTCCGGGTCCCTGGTCGCCGTATCGAGGGCTCGTCGCGACGTCACATGTTGAACGTAACGCACATCGTAAGGTCCGCTCCAGCAATCGCCGAGTACGAAAGACCTTTCGTGAGTCCCACGCTGGCGCACCGACCCGGGCGGGTCGAGCGAGTCGGGCGCGAGACCGTGCGCGGGTCCGCACCGGTGGTGATGGTGCGCGCGGTCGCGACACACCCGTCGACGGTCCTGGTGAGCGTGCGGCCAAGTCCGCGGAGCATCGCGCGGCGATGCCCGCTCACTCGCGTGCGTCGGGCGCCACGGGAAAACGGTCCTCGTTCACCGCGAGTTTGTCGCGCACCGCGGCCGCTAGGTCGACGTCGAGGACGTCGCTCAGGCGTAGCAGGAAGATGAAGACGTCGGCCATCTCGAAACGGATGTCGGCGAACTGCGCGGACGTGAGTTGCTCACGATGCGAACCCTCGATGGTGAGCCAGCGGAACTCGGACGCGAGCTCCCCCGCCTCCCCGGCGATGGCCATGGCCAGGTTCTTGGGCGCGTGGTGGGCCAGCCAGTCGCGTCGCGACGCGAAGTCGCGCGTCTGCTCCACCAATTCCTCGAGGATGTCCACCGTGGTCCTTTCGTGGTGCGCCGCGCGTCACGCGGGGTCGTGACCGCGTCGGAACAGACATGGTACGCCCAGCGGAGCGCACGACATCGCCGGATCGGCCACGCTCCGGCGAAAGACCCGCTCACCGCCGCGCGTTGGGGTCCGTGGTGGCCGCGTGGGTTCGAGGTCGAGGGCGCACATCCGACATGGTCGAGGTGGTGGTGATTGCCCGCGACGACCTCGTGAGCGCGGCGCGATCCCTTCGCGCTCTGGGCACCGCGACGTATTCATTGGCCGATCCCGTGGCCACCGCGCCGCGACGACAGCACGTATCACGACAGCACTCGGCGCGCGGGCGCGCGGGCCGAGGTGGGGACGATCGAGGAGGTCGCCAGTGCGCGCGACACCCTCGTGCAGGTCGCCAGGGCTCGTGTAGTTACGGCGTGGTGGCGGGGCGACTAGTGGCGACGATATATCCGCTCGTTGTAGTCATCGACCATGCGCGCCGAGGAGTACATCGGCGCCAGGCTCCGCAGCGACGCGCGGATCCGCGTGAGCCACACCACGGGCACGCCGTTGGAATCGCGCGCGAAGAACATCGGCTTGACTTCGTTCTCGAGCAAGTCGTAGAGGGCGCGGGCGTCGCGTTCGTCCTGCTCGCGCGGATCATCGAGCGTGGAGCCGTCGATGGCCCAGCCGTTTTGACCGTTGTAGCCCTCGCTCCACCAGCCGTCGAGCACGCTCAGGTTCAGCGAGCCGTTCATGGCCGCCTTCATCCCGCTGGTGCCGCTCGCCTCCATGGGCGGGCGCGGTAGGTTCAACCAGACGTCGCAACCCGCGACGAGCGCCGACGCCACCCGCATGTCGTAGTCCTCGAGGAAGATCACGCGATTGAGCAGGCCCATGTCACGGTTGACGCTGAACATGTTCTGGGCGACGGTCTTGGCCTCATTGTCGAGCGGGTGGGCCTTGCCGGCGATGACGAACTGCGCACCCTGCTCGTGGTCGATGATGTCGCGCAGTCGGTCCACGTTGTGAAAGAGCAGGTCCAGTCGCTTGTAGGTGGCGAGGCGCCGGGCGAAGCCCAGCGTGAGGTTCGTCGGATCGAACGCGTCGAGTCCCGACACCGCGAGGTTCACGTCCTCGCCGCGCGCCAGTCGGTCCACCACGATACGACTGCGGATCATCTCGACCAGTCGCCGGCGCATGGTGCAGCGGGCGTCCCACAGGTCGACGTCGGAGATCTCGTCGACGTGGTGCCACATGTTCGCGTCGTGCGCGTGGCGCTCCCAATCGTGACCGAGGACTTGCGACAAGAGTTCGCGCATGTTCGGAGCCATCCAGGTGGGCAGGTGCACGCCGTTGGTCACGTAGGAGATCGGCACGTCGGCCCCGGCGCGACCGGCGAACAGGGGCTGCCACATCCCGCGCGCCACCTCGCCGTGACGGCGCGAGACGCCGTTGGTCGTTCGAGAGCACCGGATCGCCAGCGGTGAGAAGCCCAGGGGCTCCTCGCGCGAGGACGGGTCGATTCGCGTCAGTGACGCCAACTGCTCACGGTCGATGCCCATCTCGTCGATCGAGTGACCCAGCACCCGGAAGAACTCCTCGGAGGAATAGGTCTCGTTGCCCGCGGGCACCGGGGTGTGGGTGGTGAAGGCGAAGCGGTCCCGATTGATCTCGAGCAACTGCTCGAGGGCGGGGCGCTCGCCCGTCAACTGCGCGGCCGTCTGGGCGGCGATTTCGAGTGACGCCAGGGCCGGATGCCCTTCGTTCATGTGAAAGAGACCCGGCGAGATGCCCATGGCGTCCAAGGCGCGAACCCCCCCGATGCCCAGCAGCGCGTACTGCGCGAGACGGATGTCGTGGCTGCCCTCGTAGAGTCGCGCGGTGACCCAGCGCTCGAGGGGCGTGTTCTCCTTGAGCTCGGTGTCGAGCAGGAACAACGCCGTGCGACCCACGTTGACGCGCCACACCTGCGCCGACAGCTCCGAGTCCCACACCGGCACCTTGACCTTGAGCGGCTGTCCCTCGGCGTCGCGCACGCGCACGATGGGCAATTGCCCGGTGTTCGCCTCGACCCAGTACTCGTGCTGCCACCCGGACCGGTCCATGCGCTGGTGCAGGTAGCCCCGTCGATAGAACAGCCCCAGTCCCACGACGTCGAGTGCCTGGTCCGAGGATTCCTTGAGGTAGTCACCGGCCAGCACCCCCAAGCCGCCCGAATACACCGGCAGCGACGAGTGCACCGCGAACTCGGCGCACAAGAACGCCACCGGACCGGCGGGGGTGACTCGCGTGCTCGGTCGCGCCAGGTCCGTCTCCATGCGTCGCGCCACGGTGTCGAGCCGTTCGAGGTAGTGGTGATCGGTCGCCGTGCGCAGCAGATCGCGCTCGGGGAGGTTCAACAAGAAGCGCACCGGGTTCTCGCCCGCCAGCCGGAAACGGTGGTCGTCGATCGTCGTGAAGAGTTCGGGGCCGCCGGGCGTCCAACTCCAGAGATAGTTGTACGAGATCCACGCGAGGTCCTCGAGGGGCTCGGGGAGGCGGCGGGCCAGTCGGTCAACCGCGCGACGAAGGTCACGGGTCCCATCAAATCGCTTGGTCATCCCAGAGAATCTAGTGGCTGACCCGCAGGGCCCCGGCTGGCGTGAAGGTGGCGGACAGACCCACCGCGCTCGCCAGCGCCCCCAGGGCCTGACGGTCGGCGACGACCCGGTCGCGTGCCGCGACGGCCAGGAGCGCCCGTCGAATCGCCGCCTCACCCACCGGCGTCACGTAACGCGGCGTGCTGGCCAGCGCCACCAGGGTCACTTCGTCGTCGCGACTGGCCTCGCGATCGAGCAGGTCAGCGGCGAGAAGACTGAGGGCGCTCTCCACGTCGCTCGAACCCGGCGCCACCAGCCGCGCGAGGGCCACGCGGGCCACGACGTCGCGCCCGAGACGCTCGAGGCCCACGCGACGCCACATCGTCGTATCCGAGATGTCCACGTGCAGACCCAGGTCCACCCCCAGGGTCACGTGGGTGAGGAACGTGAACTTGCGAAGTGTCCGGGTGTTGGTCAGGGTCACCCGGACCTGGTCCCCGTCACGGGACCCGTAGTCGATGCGCCAGGTGCCGCGCCGGCCGCGGGCGAAGGACGCGCCCACGGCGTACTCCGCGGCGGCGCCCGCGGCGATCTGCACCTCGCTGGTGCGAAACCCCTCGCACGCCCGACGCCAGAGCGCCGCGCCCGCCACGTCGTGCTGCGCCGAGCGCACACGCGCGAGTCGGGTCACGAAGGAGCCCTCGAAGTCGCGCCCGGTGGTGCGCCGCGTCAGTTCGAGCGCGAGTGCCGCGTAGCGCAGGACGATGGACGTCTCGATCTCGCCGGGGTCGGCGAAGAACCACGCGCAACTGGTGAAGCTGAACATCAGGTTGCGCTGGGCCTCGCAGATCTCGAGCACGCGGCTGCGCTCGTCGTCGTCGAGCGCGCGATTCTGGTGACGCGCCACGAACTCGACGTTGCTCCACTCGCCCGCGATCACCTTGCCGTAGTCGAGCAGGGCGCCCGCCGTCGAGCGCACGTGGTGGTCGAGCTCGCGGTCGAGCGCCGACCCGGCGCTCTCGCGCAGCCAGTCGAGGGCGTCGCGCAGCGGTGCCCGCCACGCCAGGTCGAAGCCGGCACGTTCGCCGGTGACGCACCCGCAGTCGGAGCGCCAGCGCTCCACGCCGTGCGCACAACTCCACGCGGAGACCTCGTGGAGTCGTACCTCGTCGGTGGGCCGACGGTCGCGTAGCCACTCACCCAGGGCGGTCTCGAGGTGGTGCGTCTCGCGGAGTTCGCGCGTCGCCCAGGCCACCCCGATATCGCCGAAGCGGTGGTGGTGGCCGTACGTCTCGCCGTCGGCGACCACCAGCACGACGCCCTCTCGCGCGCCGACCTCGGCGGCCATGACCTCGGCGAGGCCACCGCCGTCGCCGATCAGGTCCGAGAAGGCGACGCGGTGCGAGAGGTCGTGGTGACCGAACACCACGGTCATGCGCGCGCCACTGGGCAGGGCGACGAAGTACGCCCGCGACGTGTCGAGCGTGTCGGGCGCGACGTCGCGCCACTCCTCGTGCGGCGCGCGCGTGCTGCGCGCCTGCGAGGGCATCAACACCGTGTAGGTGATCCCCTGTCGCGCCATCTCCTCGAGGGCGCCCAGGTCGACCGCCGTCTCGGGAAGCCACATGCCGATCGGCTCCTCGCCGTAGCGCGCGCGGAAGTCGTCGATCCCCCAGGCAATCAGTCGCGCCTGGTCCGTCGGCGTCGCGAGGGGAACGATCGCGTGCACCAGCGGCGCGGCCATCACCACGCGGTGGGCGGCCGAGGTCGCGCGGACCTGGTGCTGCAGCGCGCGGTCGACGTCGGGAGCGGAGGCGCTCAGCCAGTGGTGCAGCGTCGGACCGAGGTCGAAGCTGCTGCGGGTGAGTGGTTCGAAGAGCGAGGTGGCGCCGTCGTCGCCGGGCAGCGCCACGGCGACCATCGCGCGGTAGCACTCGGCGGCGATGCGCTCGTTCCAGTCGTGGTAGGGCCAGGCGCTCCACTCGTGGTTGAACAATCCCGTCCAGGGGTCCTCACGCGGCGGTTGGTAGAAGTGGTAGTGGAAACCCGCGATACCCGACATCTAGGGCCGCCGTTGCAGGACGACGAGGGCGAGGGGCGGCAACGACATGCGGACCACGGTGCCACCCTGGTCCTGGTGCGCGCCCAGCGCGACCACGTGCACCTGGGTCGGATATCCGCTCCCGCCATACTCCTCATCGTCGGAGTTGGCGAGCACTCGCCACGAACTCGACGCCGAGACCGCGACCTGGTAATCGTCGCGCGGCACCGGGGTGAAGTTGGCGACCACCACGAGCTCCTCGTCCCCCTCGCCGCGACGCCAGATCAAGACGCTGCGCTCGGCGTCGTCGCAACTGAGCCACGAGAAGTCCTCAACGCCCGCGTCGTCGCGGTGCAGGGCGGGTTGCGCCACGTAGAGGTCGTTGCACCGCTTCAACCAGCGCCTCACCCCCTCGTGCGCGGGGTGCTCCAGCAGGTGCCAGTCGAGGGAGCGCTCGTGGCTCCACTCGCTGCGCTGGGCCAGCTCGGCGCCCATGAAGACGAGTTTCTTGCCCGGCAGGGTGTACTGGTAACCGAGCAGTAGTCGCAGGTTGGCGAAGGACTGCCAGTCGTCACCCGACATCTTGGACAAGAGACTGCCCTTGCCGTGGACCACCTCGTCGTGCGAGAGCGGCAGCATGAAGCGCTCGTGGCCCGCGTAGACCGCGCGGAAGGTGAGCTCACCTTGGTGGTACTGGCGAAAGATCGCGTCGCGCGACAGGTAGTCCAGGGTGTCGTGCATCCAACCCAGGTCCCACTTGAAGGTGAAGCCCAGACCCCCGTCGCCACTGGCGTGGGTGACCTGGGGCCACGACGTCGACTCCTCGGCCACCATCATCGCCCCGGGGAACGAGGTCGTCACCTCGTCGTTGCACTGGCGCAGGAAGGAGATCGCGTCGAGGTCGTCGCGGCCGCCGAAGCGATTCGCTACCCACTGCCCCGGTCCGCGGCTGTAGTCGAGGTACAGCATGGAAGCCACCGCGTCGAGGCGTAGCCCGTCCACGTGGTACTCCTCGAGCCAGAAGCACGCCGAGGAGATCAAGAAACTGCGCACCTCGTTGCGGCTGTAGTTGAACGTCCAGCTCAGCCAGTCCGGGTGCACGCGCTGGCGCACGTCGGCGTGCTCGTAGAGGTGCGTTCCGTCGAAGAGCCCCAGCGCGTGCGCGTCGGAGGGGAAGTGCGAGGGCACCCAGTCGAGCAGGACGCCGAGGCCGTGCGCGTGCAGCTCGTCCACGAGGTGCTTGAAGTCGTCGGGGTCGCCGTAGCGCGAGGTGGGCGCGAAGTAGCCCGTGGTCTGATACCCCCACGATCCGTAGAACGGGTGTTCCATGATCGGCAGGAACTGCACGTGGGTGAAGCCCATCTCGCGGCAGTACGCGGGTAGTTGTTCCGCCATTTCACGGTAGGTCAGGCTGCGATCACCCTCCTCGGGTACCCGTCGCCACGAGCCCAGGTGCACCTCGTACACCGACACCGGTCGACGTCGCGCCGCGTAGTCGCCACGCTCGCTCATCCATCGCCCGTCGCGCCACTCGTAGTGCGAGGCCCAGACCCGTGACGCGGTCCGGGCGGGCACCTCGAAGAGTTGGGCCACCGGATCGGCCTTGTCGACGTCGCTGCCGCCCAGGCGTGAGCGGATGCGGTACTTGTACGCCTGGCCGGCGAGCGCCCCGGGCACGAAGCCCTCCCACACGCCGGAGCTCTCACGGGCGAAGAGCGCGTTCGCCGTACCGTCCCAGCCGTTGAAGTCACCCACCACCGCGACGCGCTCGGCGTTGGGCGCCCAGACCGCGAAATAGCAGCCGGCCACCCCCTCGGCGACCATCGGATGACCGCCCAGGTGGTGGTGCAGTCGGAAGTGGCGCCCCTCGTTGAAGAGGTGCAGGTCCTGCGCGGAGAACAACGTCACGCGCGAGACCTGGGGCGCCCCGCGACCCCCCGAGGCGAACCCGCGACGGTCCCGCAGCGGCGCGAGGGTCTCGCTCAGCACCGTGGTGGCGGCCAGCTCCTCGAGGCTACGGGGGATCTGCTGGCTCCAGTTCGGCCGTTCGTCGAGGGTCCCGGGCAGGTTCACGCCCGTCGACACCCCCAACAGGTCCTCGATCTGGGCCATCACCAGACCGGCGTCGGAGTCGGAGAGCGCGGCGTGCACCGCGTCGAGGACGGCCCCCGGGGCGCTGTCGGGGCCCAGCCCCAGGACGCGCACCAATCGGTCGCGGTCCGCACGGCGCCGGCGGCGCGTGAGGGCGGCGGTCTCGGGGCTCAGGTGTCGAAGCGCGAGGCGCTCGTCCAGGTCGACCTCGCTCCACCACCCGAGGAACGTCGCGGTGTCGTGGGTCCCGAAGGACGCGACCGCACCGCTCGGCACCGGGTCGAGGGAGTCCTCGCCGATCGCGAACTGGGCCACGTAGGTCCGCCGCAGCCCCTCGTGGGCCATGGCCTCGCGCAGGTCGCCGTCGACGGTGCCGAGGTCCTCGCCCACCACGTCGCAACCGTAGCGCTGGGCCTCGATGGCCACGATGGCGAGGAGTTCGTGGAAGGGCATCTTGACGTAGAGGCCCTCGCGGGCGCTGGCGCCGTCGGGTACCCAGAAGAGTCGCTGCAGGCCCATGACGTGGTCGATGCGCACCACCCCGGCCACGCGCATATGACAGCGCAGCGCGTCGCGGAACTGCTGATGGGCGTTCTCGCGGACACGCGCCGGATGCAACGGCGGCGAACCCCACGTCTGGCCCTCGCTGGTGAGGTCGTCGGCGGGCGCGCCGATCGACATCGCCGCCACGTACTCATCGGGGTTCTTCCACACGTCGTACCCGTCGGGGTGCACTCCGATGGGGATGTCGAGACCCAGCGTCTGACCCCGCTGCGCCAGGCGCTGGGAGAGATCGGTCATCTGCGAGTCGATGATCCACTGCGCGAAGAGGTGGTAGCGCACCAGGGTCGGGTCCACGTCGTTCCAGCGCAGCAGCCCCGACCTGGCCACCGAGGGCCAGTGGCGAAAGTCTCGTCCGAAACGCTCCCCCGCCGCGCGGAAGCGCGCGTAGTCGTTGACCTCGGGATGATCGGTGACGTACGAGCGCAGACCGCTCTCGTAGAGCGCCATGAACTCCGACTGCGTCGCGGCCCACGCTTGGATGACGTGGCGCTTGGCTCGAAAGGCCTCGGCCCCGTCGACGTGACCGTCGCGCACCCACGAGGCCCGCAGCGACGGCGAATAGGTGTCGTTCATCAGTGACTGGGCCGCGGGAGATTGCGCGAGGAACTCGACCTGGTCCAGGGCGATCCATCGATCGTTCCAGAAACGCCGACTGACCGGCCGATAGGGGCTCGCCTCGAAGTCGTGGGGGCCGAAGGAGGACAGCAGCGGCAGGGTGGAGACGACCGTGGCCCCCTGGTTGGCCACGAGTCGCGCGAACTCGTCCAGGTCACCGACGTCACCGCAACCCCACGAGCGCTGCGAGTGCAGCGAGAAGATCGGGGTCTGCACCGAATAGGCGCGCCACTCCCGCGAGAAGCGGTGCGTCACGCCACGCAGCGGACGAACGATCAGCGTGGACCAGACGCTGCGGCGATCGATGAGGACGCACAGCTGGTGATAGCCCACGCGCATCGCCGGCAGCGAGAGGCCCCAGGCGCGCGGCTCGTCGGACGCCGTCTCGACGACCGCCATCTCGTCGTCGCGTACCGTCCAGGAGGTCTCGCCGCCGAACTCGAACTCGATACGACACTCGAGGCCACGCGGCGCGCGCGCCAGGCGCAGTTCCACCACCGCGCTCACGCCCTCGTCGAGCACGTAGACCGGCTCCAGCACCCGTTCGGCGCGCTCGTGGTGATACTGACGCAACGCCCCGAGCGCCCGGGCGGGCGCGGTGAGCGTCTCCATGTCCCCGAGCGAGTTGAGCACCGTCATGAGCGACTCGGTGCTGGCGCGGCGGCGTTGTCCGCGTCCGTCGACGTACTCGGTCTCGACCCCGCGCAGGGCGGCCAGTCTGGCCAGCGCGACGGGGACCTCGGCGTCGCTCACGACCAGGTCATCATTCCCGGCAGGACCTCGCCGTCGGTGTAGATGTTCGAGGGCACGACGCGCCCCGCGAGCACGACGTGCGCCGCGAGGCTCTGCGCGTCGACGGGCGCCTCGTAGCGCGCGCGCGGACCCACGCGGTCCACCAACGTGGCGTCGAGCACGTGCGCGGCGACCCCGTCGTCCACCCACAACTGGACCGTGATGTCCGCCGGCTCCAGGTCGGCGAGCTTCACGCGTAGCGAGATGCGCTGGCCCGGCGAGCGCGCGGCGACCTCGTCCACCTCGACGCGCAGCTGCCCCCACGCGGCGCGCAAGCGCCGCAGGTCGCGCGCGCGCTCGCGCGCCGCCGTGGCGCCGCCGGCGCGCAGTTGGGCGGCGCGCGCGATGCCCGGCAGGTAGTACGACTCGGTGTAGTCGCGCGTCATGCGCAGGGAGTCCCAGGTGGGCGCCAGGGTCGACATCGACTGCTTGACCGACGCCAGCCACCGGGTCGGCACGTCGCGCTCGTCGCGCTCGTAGAAGCGCGGGACGATCTCGTTCTCGAGCACCTCGTAGATCGATGCGGCGTCGCGCTCATCCTGCAGCGCCTCGTCGCGGTAGTCGAGCTCGGTTCCGATCGAGAAGCCGATCGGTGCCGCACCGGGGTCGGCGTCGTGGGTCGCCTCGTCCCACCAGCCGTCGATGGTCGAGAAGCTCAGGGCCCCGTTCATCCCCGCCTTCATCCCCCCCACGCCACAGGCCTCGAGGGGACGTCGCGGCGTGTTCAGCCACACGTCCGCGCCCTGGGCGAGATGGCGGTCGAGGGTGGTGTCGAAGTCCACGATGAAGACCACCCGGTCCGCCACGTCGTAGGTGGCGGCGAACTCGATCATGTCCTGGAGGAGCTGCTTGCCCCCTTCGTCGTTGGGGTGCGCCTTGCCCGCGAAGACGATCTGCACCGAACGACCGGGATTCTTGAGAATCCGCGCCAGGCGCTCGGGGTCGCGCAGCAGCAAGGTGGGGCGCTTGTACGCGACGAAGCGTCCGATGAAACCGATCGTCAGGCGCTGCGGATCGAGGACCGAGACCGCCGCGACGCGTTCGGCCGGGGAGTGACGTCGCGCCAGGTCCTTGCGGGCACGGCGCCGGGCGAACTCCACCAGTTCGGCGCGCGCCTCGTTCTTCACGCGCCAGAGGTCGGCGTCGGGGGCGTCGACGATCTTGGACCACATGACGGGGTCACCGGGTGTGGTCTGCCACTGGGCGCCCACCGTCGAGGTCAGCAACTCGCTGAAGGGTCCGGTCACCCAGGACTCGAGGTGCACCCCGTTGGTGACGTGACCCACCGGGATCTCGTCGAAGGGCACCCGGGGCCAGAGCGCGGACCACTGCTCGCGCGTGACGCGTCCGTGCAGGCGCGAGACCCCGTTGCGGTGTCCGACCATGCGCATGGCGAAGACCGTCGGGCAGAAGGTGTCGCCCTCCCAGGTCGGCGTGACGCGCCCTAGGGCGACCAGCACGTCGAGGGACGTGGCGAGTTGACGCGCGTAGGGTGCGAGGTAGCGACGCGCCAGCGCGTCGGGGAAGTAGTCGTGGCCGGCGGCGACCGGGGTGTGGGTCGTGAAGAGCAGGCCGGGTCGGACGGCGAGCTGCGCCTCCTCGAAGCTCAGGCCCTCGTTGGCCATGACGCGCCGGATGCGTTCGAGGATCGCGAAGACCGAGTGCCCCTCGTTGAGGTGCAGCATCGCGGGCTCGATCGATAGCGCGGCGAGCGCGCGCATCCCGCCGATGCCCAGGATCAGCTCCTGGGAGAGGCGCGTCTCGAGGTCCGAGTCGTAGAGCCGCGTGGTCAAAATGCGGTCGGCCTCGTCGTTGGTCGTGACCGCGCTGTCGAGGAGTATCAACTGGTTGCGCCCGACGCGCGCGCGGTAGACCGCGACCTGGATGTCGCGCCCCGGCAGCGAGACGGTCACCTGGATGAGGCGTCCCTGGGCGTCGCGGGCGCGCTCGATGGGCATCTTGTCGGGCGACATCATGTCCCAGGCCTCGTGCTGGCGACCCTCGCGGTCCAGCCACTGGTGCGACGTGCCGCGATAGAGCAACCCCACGCCCACCAGGGGCAGTCCCAGCGCACTGGCGGCCTTGAGTTGCTCGGCGGCCACCGTGCCCAGTCCGCCCGCGAAGATCGGCAGTGAGTCGGTGAGCGAGAACTCCGCGGCGAAGAATGCGATGACCTGGTCCTTCTCGTGGCGGTGGTGCGTCGCGAACCACGTCGTGGCGCTCGGCGCGAAGTACGAACGGAAGTTGTCGACGACGGCGTTGGCGAGTTCGCTGACGGCGGGGTCCGAGGCGATCCGCGCGTTGACCCGTTCGCGCCCCAGGCCGAGGAGCAACTGCTGGGGCCACTCGAGGGCCCCGGGGCTCGCGCTCGGGTCCAGTGCGGCGAAGAGCCGCCGCGCGTCGATCTTCCAGGTCCAGCGCAGATTGGTCGCGACGTCGAGCAGGTCCTCGTACGTGGCGAGGGGCGGGACCGGCGCGACGGTTGCGCGACTCTCCGACACCCTCACCTCCTCGTTGGCGCTCGCGCCC
>JABBOA010000016.1:21006-26466 GCA_019352075.1 Acidobacteriota bacterium
TGGTCATTAAGGTCCTAGATGCCCCTACGAGTAAGGACCTGAGAATGACGAAGATCGCGCACAGCATCACCGAACTCATCGGCAACACGCCACTCGTTCGCATCAACAAGCTCCACGCCGGCGGCGACGTCGAGATACTGGCCAAGCTCGAGTTCTTCAACCCGGCCGGTTCGGTCAAGGACCGCATCGGACTGGCGATGATCGACGCCGCCGAGAAGGCCGGACTGCTCAAGCCCGACACCATCATCTTGGAGCCCACCAGCGGCAATACCGGCATCGCGCTGGCGATGGTGGCGGCCGCCAAGGGGTACCGTTGCGCCTTCACCATGCCCGAGTCGATGAGCCAGGAGCGTCGTGCCCTGTTGCGCGGCTACGGCGCGGAGCTGTTCTTGACCCCGGGGCCCGACGGCATGGCGGGGGCCATCGCCAAGGCCAACGAACTCGCCGCGGCCGACTCGCGCTACTTCATCCCCCAGCAGTTCGAGAACCCGGCCAATCCCCAGGTCCACCGCGACACGACGGCCGAGGAGATATGGAACGACACCGACGGTCGCGTCGACATCCTCATCGCCGGCGTCGGCACCGGCGGCACCATCACCGGCGTGGGCGAGGTCCTCAAGGCCCGCAAGCCCAGTGTGCGGGTGATCGCGGTCGAACCCGCCGCGTCCCCCGTGCTCTCGGGCGGCGCGAAGGGCCCCCACCCCCTGCAGGGCATCGGCGCGGGCTTCGTGCCCGACGTGCTCAACACCCAGGTCTACGACGAGGTCATCGAGGTCGCCAACGACGACGCCTTCGCCACGGCGCATCGCGCCGCGCGCGAGGAGGGGCTCCTGGTGGGCATCTCCTCGGGCGCCGCGCTCTGGGCGGCCACGCAGGTGGCCAACCGGCCCGAGAACGCGGGCAAGCAGATCGTGGTCATCATCCCCTCCTTCGGCGAGCGCTACTTGTCGACACCGCTCTTCGCCGGGCTCACCGACTAGTGCTGGCCCGTCTTCGTAGCGACCTGCGCGCGATCACCGAGCGCGACCCCGCCTCGCGCGGCCCGCTCGAGACCGCGTTGACCTACCCGGGGCTGCACGCGCTCTGGGCGCACCGCATCGCCCACCAGCTCTGGCACCGTCGTCTCAAGTTCCTGGCGCGCTGGCTGGCCGCGGTGGCGCGTGTGTTCACCGGCGTCGACATACACCCCGCCGCGTCGCTGGGCGAACGGGTCTTCATCGATCACGCCATGGGCGTGGTCATCGGCGAGACCGCGGTCGTGGGTGATGACGTCACCATCTATCAGGGGGTCACGCTGGGGGGCACGAGTCTCTCCCACGAGAAGCGCCACCCCACGATCGGTCGGCGGGTCATCATCGGGGCCGGGGCGAAGGTGCTGGGCCCCATCACCGTCGGTGACGACAGTCGCGTCGGCGCCAATGCGGTCGTGGTCAATTCGGTGCCGCCCAACTCGGTCGTGGTCGGCATCCCGGGACGAGTCATCGCACGCTCGAGTGAGTCCAAGAACCCCACCTTCAAGATCGTCGCCAGCGAGCTCGTCCCCGACCCCGTGGGGCTCAGTCTCGAGTCCCTCTTCGAGCGCCTGCACGACGTCGAGGACGCGATCGAGCTGCGCGCACGCGTGCGCGAGGTCCGTCCCTCCGCCGCGGGCATCTGGTCCGGCGACGACTTCTCGATCTGACGAGCGGCGCCGTCAGATCGCGCGACGCACTGCGTCGTAGAGCGACGCCAACCGCGATTCCTCGTTCAGCACGAGGGCCACGGACGTGGGCCGCTCGCTCGCTGGTGCGTTGGCCGCCTGCTCGAGGGTGAGGTCGATCAACAGCACCTGGTGCTCGTAGGCGAAGTACTCGGCGCGCCCCTCGACGACGAATTGTTCGAAGGCCCGCAGGAGGCGGCGCTGGCGGTCGACGTCGTACTGGGCCGTCGCCGCGTCGAGGGGGCACGCACCCGGCGACGCGCCCACGCAGTGCGCACTCGTCGAGGTGTAGTTCGCGAGGTCGTCGACGATGTTGCGGTTGATCGCCGCCACGAGCGCCGGGCCCGCGCTGCGGTCCACGGCGTAGGCCAGGGGCCAGCGCAGGAGCCCCGGCTGCACCTGGAGATACGCCCCCGCCACCAACGTCACGATGAAGACGACCTTGCCCCGCGACGAGAGTGTCGCGCGGGTCGACAGGGCCGCGGGGTCGACCGGGGTGGCGGAGGGCGCCGGCGCGGCGCTCTCGCCGAAGAAGCCCTCGAAGGGTTGGGTCGGGGTGAGCAACTGGATGAAGGCGGACGCCCGGATCGTGAAACGCCAGATCTGCCCACGGGCCTCGTGCAACGGCTGGGGCACCCGGCCCAGCGCGAGCGCGCACCACCACATCACGAAGGTCAAGAAGTAACCGCCGACGTTGGCCACCCCCGAGACGAAGGCCGCCGGTAGGGCCAGGACGACGCGAAAGAGCACGGACCACCGATTGAGGTCGACCTGGTCGATCGCGAGGCTGACCTGATCGAACTCGCGCGCGCGCAGGGAGAGTCCCGGCCAGCGGTCGATCAAGAGGCTCGCGTAGGCGCTGACTTTGGCCTCGTAGCGCAACACGTCGCTCACGAAGCCCTGCGCGGCGTCCGGCACCCGACCGGTGATCAACGCGGCGAACCAGGCGACGACCAGTACGACCGCCGCGGCGAGGGACACCACGATGAGCCACCCGAACAGGGGAAGGCTGAGGACGACGCGCACCAGCACGCTCCAGCGCGGTTGCCGCGGGGCGTCCGCGGCGAGTCCCACCAGCACGCGGGCGTGGTCGCTCGTTGCCCCCTCCCCCGGTCCCAGGGGCGGCGCCGGCGTGAGCGGCGCGGCGACGGACACGGGGTGTCCGCACACGGCGCAGTACCGCCGACCCGCAACAATGGGTGCCCCACAGTTCGTACAAAAAGCCACGTATCCTCCACGCCGTCGCCTCCATCATGGCCCAGGTGACGGTCACGTCCGTCGTCACGACGTCGCGCGATCACCCCGGCGGCGTGCACGCACCGGATCGGCGCGTCATTTCGCGGGTCCGACCCCCTGGGCTAGGACCAAGCGGAAGTCGCTGCCGTGACCGAGCTCACTCTCGAGCTCGATGTGCCCGCCCAGGCTGTGGGCGGCACGCCGAGCGATGGTCAGGCCCAGACCCGTGCCCCCGCTGATGCGGTCGCGCGCCTCCGCGGTGCGAAAGAAGCGGTCGAAGATCCGTTGTTGGTGCTCGGGCGCGATGCCGATGCCGTTGTCGGCGACCGAGAGGATCACCTGGCGCGCGACGACGTCGCACCCGATGACGATGCGCCCACCGCGCGGGGTGTAGCGCAGGGCGTTCGTGACGAAGTTACTCATCACCGTGGTGACCAGCTTCTGGTCGGTCACCAGGATCACGTGCTCGCTGCGACACTGCAAGTCGACGCCCGCGGCGCTGGCCGCGGGTTCGAACTCCTGGTGCAGCGCCTCAACCAGCGCGTGAAGGTCCACTTCGTCGACGCTGCTCTCCCCGGGTGCGTCGAGACTGCGGAGCTCGGCGAGCTCGTCGAGGAGCTCGGACAACCGCGCGGTCTGGTTCTCGATGGCCTCGCCCGCCGTCTCGGGCGGGATCGTCCCGTCGATCACCCCCTGGGAGTACCCCGACAGTGCCTGGATCGGCGTGGCGATCTCGTGGGCCAGGTCGGCCAGGAACTCTCGCTGCTCGTGGTCGATCGACTCGAGGCGACTGGCCATCGCGTCGAAGGCCGCGCCCAGGCGCACCAGGACCTCGGGGCCGCCCGCGCCGATGCGCGCCGTGAAATCGCCCTGGGACACCCGTTCGGCGGCGCGGACCGCCTCGTCGACGCGTCGCCTCGTCTGGCGGTTCGCCGCATCGTTGGCCAGGGCGACGCTCCCGAGCACCACGAGCAGGACGCCCAGCGTGATGAGGACGATCTCGAGGGGCGGGTCGAGGTGGTTGTCCACGGGACTGGCGAGGGTCAGGGTGCCGCCCTTGATCGGTACCGTCAACGTGATCAGGTCCGACCGACCGCTCAGGGGGTCGCCCACCACCGTGACGTGACCCGCCACGCTGATCGTGGCGCGCTGGTTCTTCGCGAGGAGGAGGTCGCTGAACTGGGCGATCGTCACGTTCGCGCCCGAGTCCAAGACCCGCGCGAGGAGGTTGATGGTCGCGGTGTTCTCGCTGAACTGGCCTCGCGTGTTGCGGCTCGAGCCGATGGCGCCCGTGATCAAGAACGTGACGAGGAGGGCCACGACCGTGGACGTGACGCCCACGGCGATCACCCGTGAACGAGTCCGCAGGTGTGCGCGGGCCCTCACGAGGACTCCAGGCGGTAACCGACGCCGCGTACCGCGCTCACGTTGAGCGCGTCGCCCAATTTCTTGCGCAGTCCCGCGAGATGGACGTCGACCGTCTTCTCGACGAAGTAGGTGCTCGGCCAGGCCGCGTTCAACAGCTCGGTGCGCGAGATGACCCGATTGGGGCGGCGCACCAGGGCGAGCAGGAGGTCGAACTCACGACGGGTCAGTTCGACCTCGCGACCCCGGACCCGCACCACGCGCGCGGCCACCATGATCTGGACGTCGCCACTCACGAGGGGTTCTTCCACCTCGTCGCTCGTCGCCATCTTGCGCCGCAGGTGGGCCCCCACCCGCGCGACGAGTTCGGGCACCGAGAAGGGTTTGGTGACGTAGTCGTCGGCGCCCAGACGCAGCCCCGCGATGCGATCCCCCTCCTCGCGACGCGCCGTCAACAAGATGATCGGCAGGTCGTTGGTCTCGCGCACCCTCTTCACCAGTTCGATGCCGTCGAAACCGGGCAACATGACGTCGACGATGGCCAGGTCGATGTCACCGCGTTCGATCGCCGCGAGCCCCGCGGGGCCGTTCGCGGCTTCGACGACCTCGTACCCGTCCGCTTCGAGGTACGGTCGCACCAGGGTGCGCAGGTGGATCTCGTCGTCGACGATGAGGATACGCGGGCCCGCCATTGGCCCAGCCTAGGGATGACGCGCCTCGCCGGTCGAGATGCCCCGCGACTCCGGGCGACCTCGCTTCCTTATGAGATTCTCAAGCGGACCTTTCCATCCGCTGGCGCTCACGTTGCCGTTCCATAACTTGGCACCGATAGAAATGTAACGAGGAGGAAAGTTGATGTGAAGGACACATCAATGAACAACGATATGGAAATCGTACTACTGAATATATTGTTCGCCATCATCGCTATCTCGTTCGCCATCGTGCCCATCGCGATCGCCATGAAGTTGCAGAACAAGACCCAGACCCAGGCCGACATCATGGCCAAGGTCGAAGCGTGGCCAGTCCACTCCGAGGAGAAGCAACTCGAACATGCTGCCTAGTGAGAGGTAGGCGTCGGGTGATCATGGGACGCCCGCCCTACCACGATTGGTCCAACAGCGATGCCGACGGGTTAGCCCGTCGGCATCGCCTCTTTTCGC
>JABBOA010000017.1 GCA_019352075.1 Acidobacteriota bacterium
TCTCGACGTCGCCGGTCAGGGCGGTGATCGCCAGGGCCTCACGCGACGACGCGGCGTCGGTGCCGATCACCACCACGCGGCCGACCCCGGCGGCGTGCGCCCGCGACAGGGCGTCGGCGCTCGACACCGCGATCTCACGGTCGCTGAGGTAGCGCTCTTGCAGATGGCAGTGCGCGTCGGTCCAGCTACTCATCGCTGACCTTGATCCGCGGGAAGAGCGGCTCACCCTTCTCGATGCGCTGGACGTTGGCGTAGAGGCCCCATTGGGCGCTGTGCGCGAAGAGCTGGTCGCTCGGCGCGCCCGCGAGCCCGATGCGCGACCAGATGGTGGCGCAGACCTGAGGTATCGCCGGGGTCGCGAGCACGCTCACGAGGCGAATGGCCTCGAGGGCGTCGCCCATCACGGCGTCGAGCGCCTCGCCCGGGGCCATCTTCCAGGGGGCGTGTTGTTCGAGGTAGGCGTTCGTCGCGCCGATGAGTCCCCAGGTCGCCTCGAGCGCGGCGTGCGGGGCGAAGCGCTCCCACGCGGCCCGGGCGTCGTCGACGGCGCTGGCGGCGGCGGCGGCGAGCGGGCTGTCGCGCCGGGGGGCGGGCCCGATCCCCGCGCACTTGGTGGCCACGATGGTCGACACCCGCGCCACGAGGTTGCCCAGGTTGTTCGCGAGGTCCGTGTTGTAGCGGGCGGTGATGCCCTCGTGGGAGAAGTCACCGTCGTTGCCGAGGGAGGTCTCTCGTAGCAAGTAGTAGCGGATCGCATCGACGCCGAACTCGTCGGTCAAGACGACGGGCGCGATGTCGCTGAGCTTGACGCCGCCCTCGGCCGCCATGGTCTTGGACAACTTCTGACCACCCACCATCAGCCAACCGTGGACCTGGACGTGGCTCACCGGTTCGAGCCCCGCGGCCATGCACATCGCCGGCCACCACACGCAGTGGAAACGCAGGATCTCTTTGCCGACGAGGTGGTGCGACACGGGCCACCAGGTCGTCGTCTGGTCGTCGTCGCGACCGTACCCGATCGCGGTGAGGTAGTTGATGAGCGCGTCGTACCAGACGTAGAAGACGTGCTGGTCGTCCCAGGGCACGGGGATGCCCCAGCCGATGGACGTGCGGGTGATCGAAATGTCGCGTAGCCCGCCGCGGATGAAGGCCAGGGCCTCGTTGCGCTTCGTCTCGGGGGTCACGAACTCGGGGTGCTCGTCGTAGTGGCGCAGCAGCGGTTCGGCGAAGGCGCTGAGGCGAAAGAACCAGTTCTCCTCCTGCATCTCGGTCAACTCGCGTCCGTGGATCGGGCAGCGGCCCTGCACGCTGGATTCGAGCGTGTAGTAGTCCTCGCAACTCACGCAATACAGGCCGTGGTAGACGTCCTTGTAGATGTAGCCGTTTTCGTAGACCGCGGTGAGGAACTTCTGGACCGTCTGGTAGTGACGGGGTTCGGTGGTGCGGATGAAGTCGTCGTAACTGATGTTGAGCGCGTCCCACGCCTCGCGGAATCGGGCCGAGGTCAGGTCGGTCCATTCCTGGGGGCTCACCCCGTTGCGGGCGGCGGCGTCGGCGACTTTCTGCCCGTGCTCGTCGGTGCCGGTCAGGAATTTGGTCTCGTCACCCACCAGACGGTGCCATCGCGCCATGGCGTCGGCGTTCACCGTGCAGTACGCGTGACCGACGTGCGGCGCGTCGTTGACGTAGTAGATCGGGGTGGTGATGTAGTAGTGCGCCATCCGTCAAGGGTACTAACTCACGCCCCGTCATCGACTCGCAGGCGCAGCGCCATCGCGTAGGTCTCGCGATGGGCGACACCGAGCTCGTCGACCGTCCGGGCGACGACGTCGCGTAGCGAGAGCCCGCGCGCGAGTCCCTCGCGTAGCGCGGCGGCGACCACGTCGTCACTCACCCGCGCGCGTTCGCCGGCCCCTTCGAGCACCACCACGATCTCGCCGAGGACCGGGCGCTGCGCCACCATGACGGCGACGTCGGCCAGCGTCCCGCGCAGCACCTCCTCGTGCAACTTGGTCAGCTCGCGCGCCACGGCGACGCGCCGCGCGGGGAACACTCGGGCCAATTCGCCCAGGGACGTCGCCAGCCGCTGCGGCGACTCGTAGAAGATGATGGTGCGCTCCTCGCGGCGCCAGGCCTCGTAGGACGCGGCCCGTTCCCCTGCCTTACGGCCGAGGAAACCCTCCATCACGAAGCGCTCCGTCGGCAGGCCGCTGATGCTCAGGGCGGCGATCATCGCGGTGGGCCCGGGTGCGCTCGACACCACCAGCCCCGCATCGATCACCGCGGCCACCACCCGGGCGCCAGGGTCCGAGATGCCCGGCGTCCCGGCGTCGGAGATCAGCACCACCAGTTCACCGCGGGTGACGCGCTCGATCACTTGGGCGCTGGCGGCGTTCTCGTTGTGCTCGTGCAGGGCCATGAGCCGATGGCGCGGAGTGACGCCGTGGGCGCTGAAGAGCGTGCGCGAGTGTCGCGTGTCCTCGCAGTAGACGGCGTCGGCAGTCTCGAGCAGGGTCAGCGCTCGTCGCGACAGGTCGCCGAGGTTGCCGATGGGCGTGGCCACGAGGACGAGTCGGCCACCGGTCGAGGGTGTGTCGTTCATGGCTCGCGTCTCCTCGTTTGGCTCGACGGTGATCGGACCTACTAACATTGTCACCTATGTCGAAGCGGACCAATAAGCGCAAGCTGCGTTCCAAGAAGAAGGCCAACCACGGCAAGAAGCCGAACTGCGGTCGCGGCTGAGCCGTTGATCCCGCAGTAGTCCGTTTCATCACCACGCGCGCCGGGTCGAGACGCCCTGGCGAGACGAACGACCACGCCCGGGGCGACCGGGCGGTCGTGACCTACTCGAGCGGGGCGGGGTTCACCACCACCCGGGGCGGGATCCCGTCGGGGTAGATCTTGCGCGCCAGGTAGTACTCGACGCCGAAAGCGACCCCGGGCACGAAGCCGGCCAGCAGCATCGCCACCAGGTAACCAATGTTGAGGCGGGCCTTGATCACGAACTGGAACGACAAGATCAGGTAGATCGGGTACAGGATCGTGCCGTGGGCCACGCCGTCGATGACCACCAAGGGCTTGATGCTCTTCCAGAGGCTCAGGTCCCACTGGTGCAGGGCCAACGTGACGAAGAGCGACAGTAGCGTCGTTCCGGTCACGAACGACATCAGCCGATAGCGACGAAACGCAGCGTCCACTCAGTGTCCCCAGAGCTTCTTCTTGGGAGCGACCGAGAGCTGAGCCAAGTGATCGTTGTAGGCCGCCAATTGGGGGTCCTCGTCGCCGCGGGTGGCGAGGACCTCACGCGCGGCGAGGGCTTCGGCGCGCATGCGCTCCTCGTACTCGCGCCGGGCGGCCTCTTCCTCCTCGGTCGGCCTCTCGACGTGGAGCATGGCCCACCACCCGAAGAACCCGAGCACCGCGAAGCACGGCCACTCGATGGCGTAGAGGAAGCTCAGGGAATTGCCCTCGACGGCGCGACCGACCTGCCACCAGGCCGCCAACACGCACATCGTCAACCACACCAGCAACGCCACGTGGACCACGAGCGCCCGCGGGGTGAGGAACTTCAATCGCACGGAGGCCACCTTAGTGCGCCGCCTCCAGGGACAACGCCCCCGCGCCCGTAGGATGACGTGGTATGCCCATGCCGTCGACCGCTTCAGGCTTCTCGTGGCATCACCTCGACCAGTGGCGGGTGGGGGTGTTGCCGCTGGTGCTGATGGCCCTGGCCGCCACCTTGTACCTCGTGGGCGTGCGACGGGTCCCCGGGTGGTCACGCGCGAGGTCCGTGAGCTTCGTGAGCGCGATTCTCGTCACGTTCCTGTCGACGCAGTCGGTGCTCGGCGTCTACGACATGGCCTACTTCAGCGCCCACATGATCCAGCACCTGCTACTCATCATGGTGGCCGCACCCCTCTTCGCGCTGGCCACGCCCCTGGACCTCTGGTACGCCGCGGGGGGGGCGCGCACGAGATCGTTCCTCGACGGGCGCGTCATGGCCGTGCTCACCCATCCCCTGACGGGTTTCGGCGTCTACTTCGTGGTCATCCCCTTGACGCACCTCTCGGGACTGGCCAACCTCATGATGCAGCACGAATGGGTGCACCACGGCGAGCAGATCGCCTTCCTGGTGACCGGTTACCTCTTCTTTCGCGTGGCCTTCGGGCTCGAGCGCGGGCGCACCCTGCACCCCGGACTGCGCCTCGTCTACGTGATGGCGGCCGTCCCCGTGGACACCTTCACCGGCCTGGCCCTGGTGATGTCGAGCGCCGTGCCCTTCCCCGCCTACGCGGCCATGGCTCCCGCGGGCTCGTCCCCGGCCTGGCTGCTCTCCAGCGTCCACTTGGGCGGGGCCATCATGTGGATCGGCGGCGACGCGTTGATGTTGCTGGCGTGCATCCCCATCACGGCCGCGTGGGTGAAGTGGGAGACGGCGCGCACCCGCGAGATCGACGCCGAGCTCGATGCCCTGGGGATCTGACTAGAGCAACCCGGCCTCGATGGCGAGGTCCTCGAGGTCGCTCTCGGGTCGCGCGCCCAGGTGCGAGATGACCTCGCCCGCGCACAGTGAGCCCAGTTGCGCCGATTCCACGGGATCGGCCCCGAGGGCCAGTCCGTAGAGGAAACCTGCCGCGAACATGTCACCCGCGCCATTTTGGTCGACCACGTTCTCGACCTCGAGCGCGGGCACGCTGACGACGCCCGAACCGAACGACACGTCGGCCCCGTGCGGTCCCCGCGTCACCACGGCCAACAGTCCCAGGTCGTCGATCGCGGCGTGGGCCGCCTCCAGGGTGTGGACGCCGAAGAGGGTCAGCACCTCGGTCTCGTTGGCCAGCAGGACGTCGACGTCGTGGGTGACCAACTCCAAGAAATCGCGGCGGTGGCGACTCACGCAGAACATGTCCGACAGTGACAGGGCGACCATCGAATCGTGCTGGTGGGCGAATTCGGTGACCCGGGCGATCGCCTGTTTGGCGGGCGGTAGATCGAAGAGGTACCCCTCGACGTAGGTGATCTCCGAGCGCGCGATCAGGTCCTCGCGGATGTCGCTCACCCGCAGTTGGTTCGAGGCGCCCAGGTAGGTGGCCATCGTGCGCTGGGCGTCGTCGGAGATGAACACGTGGCAGCGTCCCGTCGCCCCTTCGTCCTCGGCCGCCATCGCGAGGTCGAGTTCGACCCCCAGCGAGCGCAGGTCGTGGGTGAATCGCTCGCCGAAGGGGTCGCGCGCGACCTTGCCGATATAACCGCACGTACCCCCCAGGGCGGCCACACCGGCGATCGAGTTGGCGACCGAGCCCCCGGACACCTGGATGGTCTCGCCCATCGCGCGGTAGAAGCTCTCGAGCTGGTGCTCCTGGATCAAGGACATCGCCGCCTTGGTGAGCCCGAGTTGGCGGAACACCTCGTGGGAATCCTGGGTGATGATGTCGAGCATCGCGTTGCCGATGCCGGTCACGGCGAGGCGGTGGGGCCCGGGCTTGACGCGGAGGGACACCGGGGTGGGTGAATTTGTCACCTAGCGAGCGTAGAACTTTTCGCCGTAGGCTGTTGCCCCATGAGCCTGACCACCAACCCTTACCGCCTCGCGCGTACCGTCGTCCCCTCGGCCTACCGCATTTTCCTGACCCCCGACCTCGACGCCGCGACCTTCGCGGGGCGAGTGGAGATCGACGTGCGCGTCGCGGCCGCGACCTCCCAGCTCACCCTGCACGCCCTTGACCTGGTGCTCGGGAGCGCGACGGTCGCCGTCGCGGCCACGACCTTTCGCTCCGGCGAGCCCGCGTACGACGCGCAGTTCCAGACCGCCACCTTCACCTTCGACGAGGAGCTTCCCGAGGGCGAGGCCACCGTGGAGATCGCCTTCACCGGCGTCTTGAACGACCTGCTGGTCGGCTTCTACCGCTCCACGTTCACCGACGACGACGGCCACGTCCACACCATCGCCACCACGCAGTTCGAGCACTCCGACGCGCGGCGCGCCTTCCCCTGTTGGGACGAGCCCTCCTACAAGGCCACCTTCCAGGTCAACCTGAGCGTGCCCTCGCACCTCGCGGCCTACTCCAACTCCCCCGAGACGTCCTCGACCGACCTGGGCAACGGCTGGCGCACGGTCACCTTCTCGCCGACGATGATCATGTCCTCGTACCTGGTGGCCTTCGTGGTGGGGCCCTTCGAGGAGACGCCCGCCGTGGACGTCGATGGCGTGCCCCTGCGCATCATCTACCCCCTGGGCAAGGGGCACCTGACCGACATGGCGCTGGACGCGGGCGCCTTCGCCCTGCGCTACTTCTCGCAGTACTTCGCGATCCCGTATCCGGGCGACAAGCTCGACATGGTCGCCATCCCCGACTTCGGCTTCGGCGCCATGGAGAACCTGGGTCTGGTCACCTACCGCGAATCGGCCCTGTTGATCAACCCCGCCACCGCGTCACTGGTCGAGCGCCAGCGCGTCGCCGAGGTCATCGCCCACGAGATCGCCCACATGTGGTTCGGCGACCTGGTGACCATGGAGTGGTGGGAGGGCATCTGGCTCAACGAGGCCTTCGCCACCTTCATGGCGACGCTCTGCATCGACGCCTACAAGCCCGAGTGGCGGATGTGGGTCGACTTCGGCATCGACCGCGACGCCGCCCTACAGGTCGACGGACTGCACTCCACGCGCCCGATCGAGTACGAGGTCGTCTCGCCCGAGGACACCCGCGGGATGTTCGACGTCCTCACCTACCAAAAGGGCGGCTCGGTGCTGCGCATGCTCGAGCAGTACCTCGGCGACACCACGTTCCGTGACGGCATCCGCCAGTACCTGCGCCAGCACGCCTACGCCAACACGGTCACCACCGACCTGTGGGACGCCCTCGAGGCCGCCTCGGGACAGCCGGTGCGCGACATGATGAACACCTGGATCCTCCAGGGTGGACACCCCCTGGTGACCCTGCGCGACGGACAACTCTCCCAGCAGCCCTTCAGCTACGGACCCGCACGGGGCACGAGCGCGATCGGTTCGTCCTGGCTCGTGCCGGTCCTGACGCGCTCCTTGAACGGCGGCGCGATCACCCGCCAACTCCTGGGCGACGCGACGCTCGCGGTCAGCGACACCCCCCCCGTCGTGGTGAACGCCGGGGGCTCGGGCGTCTACCGCACGCGCTACGGGCACGCCGAACTCGAGGCCCTGAGCTCGCGCATCTCCGAACTCGAGGAGCTCGAGCGCGCGACGCTGGTGGCCGACGCCTGGGCCGGACTCCTCGCCGGCCAGATCACCTGGGGCGCGTTCCTCGCCACCGCCCGGGGGCTCGGCGACCAGGACGAACCTAACCCCTGGGGCACGGTGGCCAGCGCCGTGGGCCTCGCGCACCGCGCGCTCGAGGGCGCGGCGCGCGACACCCTGGTGGCCCAGGTGCGCGATCTCTTCTCGCCCCAGCTCGAACGGTTGGGTTGGGACGCACGCGCCGGCGAGGGAGAACTCACCGGTCAGTTGCGCGCGACGTTGATCGCGACGCTCGGCGTCGTGGCCGACGACGAGGCGGTCCAGCGCGAGGCGGTGCGCCGCTTCGCGGCCAACGAGCTCGACGGCGACCTGGCGCGCTCGATCCTGCGCGTCGTGGCCCACCAGAACCGCCCCGGCGACTACGAGACCTTCCTCGAGCGCTACCGCAACGCCGCGACGCCCCAGGAGGAGCAGCGCTACCTGCTCAGCCTCGGGGACTTCCCCGACGTCGCGACCGCGCGCGCGACGATCGAGCGTTGCTTCGGAGAATTCCGTAGCCAAGACGCTCCCCTCGTCCTGGCCGTGTTGAGCGCCAACGCGGTGGCCGGCCCCACCGCCTGGCGCGAAGTGACCCAGCGCTGGGACGAGGCCCAGGCCACCTTCCCGCCGGGGCTCATCGTGCGCATGGTCATGGGCATCCCGACCTACATCAAGGACCCGGCCTTCGCCGACACGGTCGAGGAGTTCCACCGCAGTCACCCGGTCGGTGGCGATCAGCGCACCGTGCAGCAGTACCTCGAGCGCATGCGCGTCGGTCTGACGTTCGCGGCCACCCTGCGAGATCAGTTCTAGGGCACTCGTGAACATCGGGTCCCTCCTGGGGATTTTCGCGCTGATCTTCGTCCTCGAGCTGCCCGACAAGACCATGATCGCCACGATCGTGATGAGCTCGCGCGCTCGCCCCCTCGCCGTCGCCGTGGGGGCGAGCGCGGGATTCGTCGTGCAGATGGCGATCGCCGTGGGGGCGGGCGGGCTGTTGACCCTGTTGCCCGCGCACCTGAAGGAAGTGATCGTCGGACTGCTCTTCCTGGGCGGGGCCGCCTACCTGTTGCTGGTACCCGAGAAGAAGCAGGAGGAGGAGGGCGCGCGCGAGGCGGCCGGTGAACGGCCCTCGACGTGGCGCCGCGAGGCGCTGACGGCGTTCTCGGTGATCTTCCTCGGCGAGTTCGGCGACCTCACCCAGATCCAGGCGGCCAACTTCGCCGCCAAGTTGCACCAGCCCCTCGAGGTCTTCGCCGCCTGCTCGCTCTCGCTGATCTGCGTCGCGTTCCTCGGCGCCTTCGCCGGACGGGCGCTCCAACGCGTGATCCCCCTGGCCAAGATCCGCATCGGCGGCGGCCTGATCTTCCTCGGCCTGGGGATCTACACGTTCGTCACCCTCGCCACGTCGTGAGTCGCCGCGACGAACTGCTGGCCCTGGCGGCGGCGACCAAGGGATTCATGCCCACTGACGAGGGCCGCGCGCTCTACGACATCGGCCGAGCGCAGGTCCGCGGCGGTACGTGGCTCGAGGTGGGGGCGTGGTGCGGGAAGTCGGCGGTCTTCCTGGGCGCCGCGGCGCAGGAACGCGACTGCGTGCTCTTCTCCCTCGACCACCACCACGGTTCCCTCGAGAACCAGCGGGGCTGGGAGCACTTCGACGAGGAGCTCGTCGACCCCGTCGACGGGCGCCTCAACACGTTGCCCCACTGGCAGCGCACCGTCGCGGCCGCGCGACTCGAGGACGTGGTGATGGGACTCGTCGGACCCTCGGTCGTCGTCGCGCAGCACTTCGACCAGCCCCTCGACCTGCTCTTCATCGACGGTGGGCACGCGTCGGAGGTCGCGTGGGCGGACTACCGCGCCTGGACGCCCAAGGTGACGACGGGGGGCTCGTTGTTGATCCACGACGTCTTCGCCGATCCGGCCGACGGGGGGCGACCACCCTACGAGATCTACCTCGCCGCGCTCGCGAGCGGCGAGTTCCGCGAGCGCGCTCACCACGGCTCCCTACGGTGGCTACAGCGCGGTTAGAGCGCGACGAGCGCGCAGCGCGACTCGGGCCAGTCGAGGGCGTTGGCCAAGGCCCCGTGTCGGAACAGTCCCGCGGCGGGGGTGGCGTCGGTGAGCGCGTCGACCGCCAGCAACACGGCCGCCGCGGTGTACGACGACGTCTCGGCGGAGGGGAAGGTCACGCGCTGGGGGTAGACGATGCCCGTGACGTAGGATCCGTCGCCCTGGCGGTGGCGTGAGGTCTGGGCCAAGAGGTCCAGGGCGGCCGCGTCCCAGCCCACGGCGGCGAGACTCAGCGCCGCCTCGGCGGTCTCGGCGGCGGTGACCCAGTCGTTGCTCGACACGCAGCGCACGCCGAAGCCGTCCATCACGTAGTGCGCCCAGCGCTCCTGGAGGCGCGTCCGGGCCCGTTCCCCGACGATCGCGCCCGCCAGTACCGGGTAGTACCAGTCCATGGCGAACTCGTCCTTGGGGGCGAAGGCCTCGGGGTGGTGCGCGAGCGCGTGGCCCAGTCGCGCCGCCGCCAGTTCCCACGCCGGACGATGGTGGTCGAGACGCTCGGCCAAGGCCACCGCGCAGCGCAACGAGTGGAAGATCGACGAGGAGCCGGTGAGGAGCGCGTAGGTCTCGACACGACCCTGGGTGTCGAGCGACCAGCTGATCGATCCGTCAGCGCGCTGGAAGCGCACCACGAAATCGATCGCGCGCTCCACCATCGGCCAGAGATGCGCGACGCCGTCGACGTCGCCACTGGCCCTCAGGTAGTGGTACACGCCCGCGGCCACGTAGGCGCACACGTTGGTGTCCAGACGGGCGTCCTCGACGCGCTCACCCACGTAGTAGTTGAACCAGCTGCCGTCGCCCAGTTGGTGACGTCGCAACCACTCGTAGGCGGCCAGCGCCGCGGCGCGGTGGCCCGTGATCGTCAGCGCCATCGCGCACTCGACGTGGTTCCAGGGATCGGCGTGTCCTCCGACGTACCAGGGCACCAGCCCTGAGGGTAACTGCAGTTCGGCCAAGTAGGCGCCACTGCGCGCGACTTCGTCGTCGCTCAAGATGCCCGGGACCCCGCCCAGGACGGGGGTGAACCTCACGCGCGCGCCTTCTCCAGGTAGACGACGAGCGACTTGCCCATCAACGGGTTGAGGACGGCCTCGGCGTAGCGCGTGAGCGCCGGACGTTTCATGATGTCCCACACCAGTAGCCGGTGGTACTGGCGCACGAACCAGTTGGTGTCGTTGGTGGTGCCCACCAGGCACTTGAGCCACCAGTACGGGCTGTGCAGTCCGTGCGCGTGGTGGTGCGAGGTGACGCGAAGACCCACCGAGGTCAGGCGTTGCTCCAAGACACGACGCGAATAGATCCGGACGTGTCCGCCGGGCACGTTGTGGTACTGCGCGGACAGCGCCCAGTTGACGCGTTCGGGACCGCGACGCGGCACGGTCACCGCCATCGTCCCACCGTCCTTGAGCACTCGCGCCAGTTCGCCCATCGCGCGCTCGTCGTCGCCAATGTGCTCGAGCACCTCGGAGCAGATCACCCGGTCGAAGGTCGCGTCCGCGAAGGGTAGGGCCAACGCGTCACCCTGGACGGCGACCGCACGCGCCGCGGCCGAGAGCTCACCGGCGGCGACCATCGCGGCGAAGGTGGCACGCACGCCGAGAACCTCCTCGGCGCCGGCGTCGAGCGCGACCACGTGAGCCCCGCGGCGCGCGGCCTCGAAGGCGTGGCGCCCGAAGCCGCACCCGAGGTCGAGCACGGCGTCGCCGGGCGCGACGCCCAGTCGTTCGTAGCGGGCCGTGAGCATCAGGCGAAGTCCACCGACGCCGGCAGTTCACGCCCGGCCAGGACGGCGTCGTAACACGCCGCCGTGCCACGGGCCGTGACCTCCCAGGTGAATCGCTGCATCACGCGGGCGCGACCGTGGGCTCCTAGGCGTTCGCGCAGCGCCGCGTCGTCGAGCAGCGTGCGGATCGCCACCACCAGCGCGTCGGGGTTGTTGGGCTCGACCAGCAGACCGCACTCGCCGTGGGGACCCACCACTTCGGGCAACGCACCCCCGGTGGTGGCCACCACGGGCAGCGCGCAACTCATCGCCTCGATGGCCGGCAGCGAGAACCCCTCGTAGAGGCTCGGCACGACGGCGACCTGGGCCTCGCCGTAGAGACGCGCCAACTCCTCGTCACTGACCCCCGAGACGGTGGTCACGATGTCGGGGAGTCCGAGGCGCTCGATCGTGGCGGCCACACGTCCCTCGGGGCGAGGACGCCCGATGACCACGAGATCCACGTCGCGTTCCACCCGCAACTTGGCCACGGCCTCGAGCAACGGCACCAAGCCCTTCATGGCCACGTCGGAGCTCGTGGTGACCATCAGGCGCCCGGGCCTCTTCTCGACGTCGTCGTAGGGCCGAAAGACGTCGTGCTCGACGCCCACCGGCACGACGGTCAGTCGGGTGAGCGCCACGCCCATCTGGGCATGGATGTCGGCCCGGGAGTTGTGCGAGACCGTGAGCACCGCCGGTAGTCGGCGCAGCGTGCGCACCTGCATCCGCAAGAAGCCGTACCAGCGCCGCGTGGAATAACGCTGAGCGCGCGTCGCCGCGTGCTCGAGCGCAATGCGGCGATCGACGGTGATGGGGTGGTGCAGCGTGGCCAGCACGGGCCACCCCTCGCGGATCAACCTCGCCACGCCCGTGCCCAGACACTGGTTGTCGTGGATGATGTCGAAGTCCCCACCCTGACCGCGTAGGAGCGCGCGCACGCGTCGCGCGAAGGCCCAGGGTTCACCGAAGCCCCCACTCAGCATGATGAGGAATTCACCGAGATCCGACGACGAACGGAACTCGCGTCGCGCCGGCCAGCGGAACGGATCCGGCGCGCGGTAGAGATCGAGCCCGGGCACCGGGGTGAAACCGACCCCTTCGTCGAGCTCGGGCCACGGTGGGCCTGCGAAGACCTCCACCTGGTGACCCAGGCGCACCAACTCGCGCGTCAGGTGCCGCGTGTAGACGCCCTGTCCCCCACACTGCGGATTACCCCGGTACACCAGGAAGGCGATGCGCAGACCGCCGGCCTGTGCGGGGGCCGCGGGTCGCGCCCGGGGAATGTCGATCGTCGCGGAACGGGCCCACGACTCCCTCGTGCGAGTGACGAATTGACGCAGGGTGGGGGGCACTGTCCAACTTTCCGAAGGGTGAGTGTTCATTCTCGCCGATGACCCCGGTACGCACAAGTACGGTGGCTACCCGACCCAGGCGTCCAGTTCTCGGGCCCGCGCGCGACGCAGCATCGACGATCGCCACAGCCAAGCCCCCGTGACCAGGGTCACGGCCGCGCCGAGCCACACGCCCACCCGCGGATTGCTGTAGCGCACGACCACCCCCACCAGCGGGGCACCGATGGGTGTCGTCCCCAAGAACGCGATCGCGTAGAGACTCATCACCCGTCCGCGCATCTCCTGGCTGGAGTTCGTCTGGAGGAAGGAATTGGCGGTCGAGATCAGCGCGATGGACAACGCGCCGGTCGGGATCAACATCACCTCGGCCCAGGCCATCGTCGGCATCGCGCCGACCAGGGCCATCAACAGCCCGAAGCCCAAGGACAGACCCGCAAGCAACCGCGGTGTGGGTCGGGCGCGATACGCCGTGGCCAGTCCTCCGGCGATCGCCCCCAGGCCCATCGCCGCCATCAAGAGACCGTAACCCGAGGCCGAACGCGCGTGATACGTCGAACGCGCTAAGAGCGGCAGGGTCACGGTGAAGTTGTACGCGAAGGTGCCGATGGCGGCGATCGCGACAAGCACCTCGCGCAGTAGCGGCTGGGCGGCGACGTAGCGCAGCCCCAGACGTACCTGGCCCTTCTCGCGCGACACCGTGCGCATGGGCAGGAAGTCGCGTCCGTGCATCATCGCCAGGGCGAGCAGTACGGCAAGATACGACGCGGCGTTGACGTAGAAACACACCGCCGACCCGAAGAACGCGATGAAGCCCGCGGCGATGCCCGGGCCGATCAGCCGGCCGGCGTTCATCAACACGCTGTTGAGACTGACCGCGTTGGCGATCAATTCGGGACCGACCATCTGCTGGACGAACGACTGACGGGCGGGATTGTCGAAGAGGTTGACCAGTCCGAGCAGTCCGGCCATGACGTAGAGCGACGTCATGTCGACGTGGTGCGTGGTCACGAGGAGTCCGAGCACCAGGGCGAGTACCCCCGACACGCTTTGAGTGACGTAGAGGATCTGGCGCTTCTCGCGCCGGTCCGCCACCAGCCCGCCGTAGGGGCCGGCCACCAACATGGGAACGAACTGCAACGCCACGACGAGGCCTAGGTCCAGCGACGAGCCCGAGATCTGCAGCACCAGCCACCCCAGGGCGACCGATTGCATCCATGTGCCCGAGACCGAGATCAGTTGCCCCACGAAGTACAGGCGGAAATTACGTACCGCGAGGGCCGCGAAGGTCCTGGAGGAATAGGCGCCGGCGCCGGCGCTCACGTTTCCTCGCTCAAGGACTCGAGGAACGTCGCCAACTGCTGCGCGGTGACGCGCGGGGCCGGTGTGAGGGCGAGCAACTTCTGCTGGAGGAACTCCGTGCGGCGTCGGCGACTCACCTCGAACTCGCGACGTCGCGCGGGGTTCATCCGCACCCGTACGCTCTTCCATCCGCGACGTCGTGAACGCGCGTGAGCAAAACCTGGGCTTCGAGACCACGAACGAGCGACGCGATGGTGGGTGGTCGGACCAGTTCGAGGGTGGCCAGCTCCCCCAGGGTCAGGCTCTCGTGCCGGCCGAGCAGACCCAGGATCGACATCTCCGCTGGCGAGACGTTGCCCGAGGCCGACGCGCGCAGGTTCCGACGCACGCAGGTGCAGGTGCAGGTGCAGGTGCAGGTGCAGGTGGGCCACGCTCGCGCGCAATCGAACGGCCAGGTCGCAGGGTGCGTCATCCATTTGGTCAACCGAAGCAAATGATAGGCGCGCCACTAGTGGGTGCCGGGGGTCTCCACGCTCATCTGCGCGATGTCGCTGTTCAGGTTCGTGTGAAAGCGCAGGCGTCCCGGGCCTTCGGTGAAGTCGATGCCGGTGAGCGGACCGAAGGAGGGGTGGTAGAAGACGGCCTGACCCAGGACGCAAGTCCAGTGGATGACCACGAAGGCTCGGACATCGTCGCGCGCGTCGATCCAACCCGCGCGCTGCGCCGCGGACAGGGCGGCGATGTGACGGCCGACGCCGCGCGCCTGCGCCGCGCGCAGGCGCAGGTCGTGTGGAGCGATCTGTCGGAAGTAGGCGATGAGCGGGGCGCAACGATGGACATCGCAAATGTTCTCGTCGGACCAGAAACGCTCGAGGGAGTCGCGCGCGGCCCTTTCAAAACCAGACCGGTCGCCGGCCTCGAGCGCCTGCTCCACCTCGTCGAGGGCTCGGGTGAAGGGCGCGAGGAACTGATCGACCCAGATGACGGTCGCCTCGGCGATGATGTCGTCGAGTGAGCTGAAGTTGTAGTAGATCGTGGGTATCGCGACGCCGGCACGACGGGCGAGGACGCCCACGCGAATGTCGTGGACGTCCATCTCCCCGATCATCTTCACCATCTCGTCCAGTACCCGTCCCGCTGCCTGGGTGAACGAGCGCTCGGGCGCCTCGACGGCGTTCGGTGACGTCACGGGCGACGCCCGCGCCCGAGGGTCCTCGAGGTCGGCGCGGGGGCGAGAAGAAGCGTCATAGGTCACGAACTTAATCGCTCGCGTCGCCCCCCCGTCGGATGATCGGGCCCCGCCGCGGCGAGTCCGCAGCCGGTTCAGATCTCGCGATAGCGAGGAACGTAACCGCCCGTGCCCAGCGACGAGGACTCCTCGAGGTCGATCGAGTCGTCGAGTCCGCCGATCACCTCGGTGACCCAGGAGAGCCGGTCCTTCAAGATCCTCGTGACGCCTCCCTGCAGGGTGTCCGAGGAGATGGCGCAACTCGAGCACGCGCCCTGTAGTTGGACCTCGACGACGCCCTCGTCCACGTCGGCGCGGATCAGCACCAGGTCGCCTCCGTCGGCCTGGACCGCCGGTCGCATGAGGTCGAGCAGGCTGCGCAAGGCGCCCAGGCGCGACGCCCGTTCGAGGTCCGAGAGTTGACTCATCCCTCTAGTCTGCCGTGAAATCCTCGACCCGTGCCCTACACGCGAACGCTCAGTGGCCTGGCGCATCGCCCAAGATGTCGGACGTCGCTTCGTCGTAACTGCGCAGGGCCCGCGGGCCCCAGACCGTGCCCGGTCCGCCGTTCATCATGATGGCGACGCCCACGGCCTCGGCCACCGCTTGGCGGGTGACGCCCGCGCGCACCGCCGAGCGCGAGTGCGAGACGATGCAGCCGTCACACTCGCGCGTCACCGCGATCACCAGGGCCAAGAGCTCCTTGGTGGCGCTGGGGAGTTCGCCGGGAGACATCGCGGCGCGCGACATCTCCGCGTAACCGCGCATGACGTCGGGGATGAGCGCGCGCAGGGCCAGCGCCGGAGGTCGCAATTCATCGCGTACTTCGTGGGAATGTTGCACCAGGGCTCCTCTACGTCGTCCGATGTCACCTCGTTTCCTAGAATACGCGCATGAGCACCGTCGACGACCTTCTCACCCATAACCGGACGTACCTGCAGGGACACGGTCATCGCGAACTGGCCACCGAGCCGGCGCTGCGTCTCGCCGTCTTGACCTGCATGGACTCGCGCCTCGACCTCTTCGGCGCCCTCGGCCTCGATCTGGGTCAGGCCCACCTCATCCGCAACGCCGGCGGGATCGCCACGGACGACGCGGTACGGTCATTGTTGTTGAGCCAACGACTGTTGGGCACCCGTTCGATCATGGTCGTGCACCACACACGGTGCGGTCTCGAGGCCTTCGAGGAGGAGGAGATGCAGGCGGAGCTCGAGGCCTCGGTCGGCGAGCGCGCCCCCTTTCGCCTCGGGGCCTACCGCGACGTTGACGCCGACGTGCGCGCCACGGTGGCCACGTTGCGCCAGAGTCCCTTCATCGATGCCCGTGACGTGCGCGGCTTCGTCTTCAACGTCGACGACGGTGGCCTACGCGAGGTGTTACTCGACTAGGGACTTCTTGAAACCCTGGGCGACGCGTTCGTACCCGTTGCTCTCGTAGAAACGGTGGGCGTCGTGACGCTCGTTACGACTGGTCAGCTGCACACGGTAGCAACCCTTGTCGCGCGCGAAATTCTCAGCGTGCGCGACCATCCTCGCCCCCACGCCTTGCCCGCGCGCGTCGCCGCGCACGTACACGCTCTCGAGTTCGCCGCAGAGACCAGCGGTGTGCTGGAAATGGCGAAAGAGGATGATCTGACACATCCCCACCACCTCGTCGTCACGCAGCGCGACGAGCACCTCGCCGCCGCGCTCGCGCACCTCCACCACGGCCGCCCAATAGTCGTCGAGTCGACCCGGGTCCTCCGCGCCGGGGCTCAAGGTGCCCTCGACGATCAATGCGATCGCCGCCGCGACCTCGTCGCGTTCGATTCCGCGCAGCACCAATTCCACGATGCCGACGCTACCCGAACAGTGGTGGGGGCCCGCGAGGTCGCGGCGCCCTGGTGCCGCGCCGCATCGAGATGGACACCATCTGCGCCCGGCACCGCTCCTCACCATGGGGCAAAGCCCGATTGGCCTAAAGTATCCGCAGGGGGAACCAACGGCAAGGTGGAAGTTGATGCGTATCGGTGTTCTGACCGCTGGCGGTGACGCTCCCGGACTCAATGCGGCCATTCGGGCCATCGGACAGATGGCCACCCGCGACGGCCACGAGGTCATCGGCATCGCCAACGGTTGGGCGGGCCTCGCCGACGAGTACGCCGGACGACGCCTCGAGGTCGGCGACTTCGGCGGCATCCTCAGCCAGGGCGGCACCCTGCTCGGCACGGCCCGCTACAACCTCGATAATCCCGCGGGCGGACGCGAACGGGTCCTGAGCGCTCTGGAAGCGCACCTCGACGCTCTCGTGGCCATTGGCGGCGACGGCACCCAGCGGATCTCCAACTGGCTGGCCGAACACGGTGCACCGGTGGTGGGCGTGCCCAAGACGCTCGACAACGACCTCATCGGCACTGACTACTGCATCGGCTTCGACACCGCCGTGTCGATCGTGTGCGAATCGCTCGACCGGCTGTACACGACCGCCGCCTCGCACCACCGGGTGATGGTCGTAGAGACCATGGGCCGCGCCACCGGTTGGGTCGCGGCCTTGGGGGGGCTCGCGGGCGGGGCCGATCTCATCGTGATCCCCGAATTCCCCCTCACCATGGACCAGATCATCGACCACCTGGTGACCCGACGATCCAAGGGCTACGGATTCTCCATCGTCGTGGTCGCCGAAGGCATCAATCTCGAGACGTTGGGGGGCACCGAGGTCGACGGCGTGCCCACCGAGGGCATCGGCGGCGTGCGCCTCGCGACGCGGGGTGTCGGCCAGTTCCTGGCGGCGCAGATCGACGGCTACGGCGGCTTCGAGGTGCGCACGACGGTCCTCGGGCATCTGCAACGCGGCGGCAGTCCCAGCGCGTACGACCGCATCTGGGCGACTCGCGTGGGGGCCGCGGCCTACGACGCCGTCGCGGCGGGCACCTTCGGAGTGATCCCCGTGGTGCGCGGCAGCGAGGTCGTGCTCACGCCGCTGACCACCGTGGCCCACGGTCAGCGTCAGGTGCCACGCGACATCTACGAACTCTGTTCGGCCTTCTTCTAGCGACCCGGTCCGTCGAGCGACGCTCAGCGCGCGCTGCGGGGACCGAGTTGTCCGGACCGATAGTGCTTTCGACATAGGACCTGGTAGTGCACGACGCCCTCGTGCACGTCACCCGTGAGGAACTGCGATCCCTCGCGGGTGATGACACCGTCGATGACGCGCCCGTTACAGCGACCCTTTTCCCCGCACCAGCACGTCGTGGTGAGGGGAAGCTCTTGCGCCCGGTCGGCGATGGCGAAGAGCCGCGCCGAGCCGGGGAAGAGGTTCAACAAGAAGTCCGCCGACAGTCCGAAGGCGTGCACGTCCAGACCGTGGTCGTCGACCAGCATCGCGAGTTGATCCACCTGCGCCGGGCTCGCGAACTGGGCCTCGTCGATCACCACGGTCTTCGCCCCGCCCTCGAGGAGTCGCGCGACGTGGGGGGTCAGGTCCTCGTCGGGTTCGATGGCGTCGGCGCGGGCCTCGATCCCGATGCGGCTGGTCACCGTGCCCTCGGCGCTACGGTCCCCGAACGTCCACAGGACCACGTCGGAGCGGGTCTCGCGCAACTGCCAGCACAACTGCAGTGCCAGGGTCGATTTGCCGGCCGCCATCGTGCCGTAGGTAAAGGTCAATTCGGCCATGTCGTCCCTGTTCGTCGTTCCGACGCTGACCGATAGTGACCCTCACGGTCCGGTCGCGACGCGGTTCACTAGATTAGTGCCATGAACCTCAGTGTGCGAGCCGTGGCCTACATCCGCAATGAGCGCAGCGAGGCGCTCGACGACAATTGGGACGACGTCGTCAGCACCGTCGAACTCGCCGCCGACGTGCCCAACGAGGCGTTGTGGGGGCTGAGCGAGTTCAGTCACGTCGAGATCGTCTTCTTCGCCGATTGGGCCGAGGACGTGCCGCCAGCTCCCTGGCACCGGCACCCGCGCGCGAACCCCACGTGGCCCGACGTCGGGGTCTTCGCCCAGCGCAACAAGGACCGACCGAACCGCATCCTGCTCACCACGGTGCAACTCGACGAGGTTGGCGAACGCTCGTTGCGCGTGCGGGGCCTCGACGGCATCGACGGCACCCCGGTGCTCGACATCAAACCGGTCTTCCACTGGAGCGTGCCGCGCGGCGACGTGCGCGCGCCGCGCTGGAGCGAAGAGCTCGGCGAGAACTACTTCTGAGCTCAACCTGAACTAGAGCCGCGTCACCCGACGGGGTTGCGAGCGCAACATCTCGTCGACGTGAGGACGCGTGGGGCAGGTGGCGGGTCCGAAGGACGCGATGGCCATCGCCGCGGCGGCGTTCGCGCGTAGCAGGGCCTCGTGCGCGGGCGTGTCGCGCAAGAGTTCGGCGATGACCACACCATTGTGCACGTCACCGGCGCCGTTGGTGTCGACGACGTGCGTGGTGAACCCCGGCACCCGCACGGCGCCCTCGGCGGTGACGCCCACGCAACCGTCGACGCCGTCGCGCACCACCACGCGCTCGAGGGCCCAGTGGTCCCGCAGCCAGCGCGCCGCGTCCACCACGTCGCCCCGTGCGCTGAGCAATCGGGCCTCGGCGGCGTTGCACAGTAGCCAGTCGGTACGGTTCAGGACCGCCGACAGGATCGTGGGATCGATATCGGCCGCGCGGGGTCCGGGGTCGAAGGCCACCACCGTCCCCGTCGCCACGGCGCCCAACCACCGGCTGACCGTGTCGGCGACTTCGGGGTAGACCACGTTGTACCCCGAGAGGTAGACGACGTCACCGTGCGCCAGTGCGACGACATCGAGGTCCTCGGCGCGCAACGTGAGCTCGGCCCCGGGCGACGTCACGAAGGTGCGCTCGCCCGTCGCGTCCACCAACACCACGCACACGCCGAGGTCCTCGACCCCGGCCCCCGCCTGGTGCGGTGCTAGGGCGAGCTCTATCCCTTCGTCGACCAGGATGTCGCGAGCGATGTCGGCGAAGTGACCGACCCCTAGTTGCCCGACGTAGAGGGCGTGCGCTCCCTGGCGCACTACCGCGCTCATCAGGTTGTAACCGCCGCCGGCGGTGACCAGGCGCCGCGACGAGAGCGCGTCACCTCCTCGTACGGGCAGCGCGTCGACGATCAACGCGAAGTCGATCATCACGGTGTCGAGACAGACGACGCGAGAGTGGGTCACCTAGGGATTCACAATCCAGTCGTCCGCGGTGCGCACGTGGGCCTGGCGCGGGAAGACCTTCTCGGTGAGTACCCGGTGCACCTCGGGTTCGGCGTCGGCGCACGCGTCAGAGAGGACGGTCAGGCGAAAGTCCAGGTCCGCCGCCTGGCGCGTGGTGGACAGGACGACGCCGCTGGTCGCGATACCGGTGAGTACCAGGTGATCGACGTCGAGGGAGCGCAGGACGACGTCGAGGTCAGACCCGGTGAAGGCGCTCACCCGCCGCTTGGTCACCAGCGCCTCCCCAACGCGCGGCGCGAGCCGCGAATGGATCTGCGTGGCCACCGACGTCTCGTCCAAGGATGATCCACGCGCGAGGGCCGAGAAAATCTGGTTGCGGTCGCTGATGTCGACGGTGCTTGGACGAAAGGCCACGCGCACGAAGATGACGGGCGTCGCGCGAGCGCGAGCCGCCGCGATGACACGCTCGTGCGTCGCGAGCAACGCGTCGCTCTGATCGGCGAAACGGGCGAGGAGGCCGTTTTGCATGTCCATCACCAATAGCGCCTGCGTCACCAACGACTCCCCACGGCGCCGAACGCTACTTCTTCTTGACCAGTGCGGTTTCGGCCTTGATAAGCGAGGCGAACTCGGCGGCCACGGTGACGTTGAGATTGGCCACCTGGGTCTCACTCATCGGCGCCTTCTTACCTTGCAAGAAGAGGATCTCGCTCTGCGAGATTCGCTGCTGGTGGTGCGCAAAGTTCTTGAGCAGGGTATTGAACGAACGGTCAGGGCCGTTCGCGTGCGCCGCCATCGCCGTGGACTCCGCCTCGAGGAGTTGATTGGCGTAGATGCCGATCGACTTGGTTGCCGTGGAGGACTGCAGGGCGGCGGCGTCGGTCTGCATCGCCACGAGCGTCGCGGCTTCGCCTTCGACCCAGAGCTTGAACGACACCGGCGTGTTCTTCGACACCGCACGCAAGAGATTGACGTCCGACCCCACGTCGGAGGTCTGGTAGAAGATGTTTCCCACCAGACCCGACAGGATGACGGTGGACGCCGTGATGAAGTATTCGTGGAACGACGCCCGCAGGTTGCGCATGTCGGTCACGAACAGGTCAACGCTGGCGCGGTACTTCGAAGGGATGTGAGCCGCCGCGGCCGTGGACTCCTGCGCCGACAATCCGGACATCGCCGACCGGGCGCTCTTGAGCAAAGTGGGCCGCTCCTTCTTGCACTTGGCGGTGGTGCATAAGAAGTAGGTCCGTACGCTGGTGAGATAATTGTCGGTGTGCGCCAAGATGCTCGACACGATCGAAGGCGAGGTCGCCGCGCCGGCACTCGTCCCCGTGATCACGGGGACGAGCGACGCGACGGCGATCGCGAGGGTGGCCGCGACGCGACGAAGTGGGTGGGACATGGGGCGACTCCTTGTTGTCTACACCCTAGCGAGGTGAGGTGCGACCACTCGCGTACGGGTCCGTGGCACGCCGTAAGTCGTGTCCGGAATCCTCTCCGAATTCTGGGGCGTTGTTGCGGCGCGCCCGCGAGGATGCCGCCTCGGCAATGTCGCGCCCTCGGGCTAGCCTGTGGCGATGAATCACCCCCGCGTCGGGCCGCCGCGACGCGTCACGATCGGCGCCGCCATCGCGTCGATCGTCCTGTTCGCGGTGCCCGCGGTGCCCGCAGCGACCGCCGCGGCGGCCCCGAGGCCGCCGACCGCGCAGAGCGTCGAACCCCCCTTCGGACAGAATCTCGACCAGCGCATGTCACTACTCTTCCACGACATCGTGGTGGGCTCGTTGCCCCGCGCAGCGACGCTGTTTTTCCCGAAGTCGGCGTACATCGCGATGAAGACAGGTCGAATCGCGTCACCCTCGTCGGACTACGAAGGGCGTCTCGCGGCCTTCTTTCGACTCGACGTCGCGGCGTACCGCGCCGCCATCCTCGCCCACGGCCCGGTGACGTTCCTGGGCGTCAACGCCGCGGCGCGCGACGCCCAATGGATCAGGCCAGGTTGGTGCGAGAACTCGATTGGCTACTGGCACGAGCCCGGCGTACGGCTGGTCTATCGACACGTTCACGTGATCCGATCAGTGGCGGTGGCCTCGCTCATCTCCTGGCGGGGCGTGTGGTACGTCGTGCACCTCGGGCCCAATCCAAGGCCCCGCAACGTCGGTACCGTGGACTCGCCCGCTCTCGGCCGCGGCGTCGCGGGGCCCGCAGGGGGCTGCTAGGCCCCCGGGGGCAGGGTCACGTGGCCGTTCGCTCCGATCAGCGCCGCACTCGTGGTGAAGTCCTGGGTGGAGAGTTGGTTCATGAAACCCCACGCTGCGTGGGTGGGATCCACGATGGCTTGGCCTCCGGGCTCCAGGGTGAGGGGGGTCAGCGACGCCGCGGTCGTGACACCCCGCGCGTTGATCGTCACGTGCAAGATGACCGAGAGCGCGAGGTCGCCCACCGTCGCGAAGGCGTGGTAATTGGTGAAGTCGCCCAAGCTGTAGGCGATCAGTCGACCGCGATACCACTGCATGCCCCGTAGGACGTGGGGGCCGCTGGCGATCACCAAATCGGCCCCGTCGTCGATGGCGGCGTGGGCGAACAGGTAAGGATTACCCCGATTCTCGCCGTAGAAGGTCTCGGTCGCTCGCGTGACGTGGTCCGCTGCGGGTCCCTCCGCGCCGGCGTGCATGTAGACGATCACCACCTGCGCCTCGCGCTTCGCCTGGGCGATCAACTGGGCGGCCTGGGTGAAGTCGAGCAAGTTATTGGTCAGGTAGTACGGCGCGAAGTCCACGAACGCCACCGACACGCCGTGGGCGTGCACGACGCCGATCTGACCCGGCAGACCCGACTGGACGATACCCGCCGCCTTCAGGGCCGCCGAAGTATCGGCCTCCCCCTGGGCCCCGAAGTCGTAGGAATGATTGTTGGCGCTGTTGAGGACGTTGAATCCGACGGCGCGATAGACCTTGGCGTACGACGGGGGTACCTTGAAGGCGTAACACTCGCTGGAGGACGCCGCGCATTTCGACGTCGTCGCCGTGGTCATCGTCCCCTCCAGGTTGCCGAAGACGACGTCGGCGCCCAGCGCCGTCTTCACGGGAGCGAAGTACGTCGCCGGGTCGGCGGGCAATTGGGGCGTATTGCCGAGATCGGTGTCACCCACCGCGGACAGCGTGAAACTCGAGACGACCGTCGTGGTCGTGGTCGGCGGCGTCGTCGCGGTCGTCGTCGTGGCCATGGTCGTCGTGGTGGTGGTCATGGTCGCAGGCTGGTTCACCACGTACGCGCCCGCGCCCGCGCCGATCACGGCGATGCCGAGCGAACCCAGCCACCAACGACGTGACGACCGGTTCGAAGTCCGCGCGTGACGCGCTACCACGGTTGCGCTTGCCCCGGGCCCCGCGACAAGAACACCGCGAAGAAATCCTTCGTACTCGAATAGAGGAACCGGTTAGGAATCTGATTCGGATTCGCCACGTCGAGCGACGGATTCTTCGCGCCGGGCCCCGCGTACGTGACGAAGATGGGCCACTCAGGATTGATGTCGAGCTCCATGGCCCGAACACAATGGAGTTGCACCATGATGCTCGCCATCGAGGCGGCGGTCTGGGCGGGCGCGGCCGCGTAGATGAGATTACCGTTACGATCGATGCCGAGCGCGGAGCGCCACACGGCGGGCGCCCCGTACAGGGTCAATCCCCACGCGAGGTTGTTCCCGGTGCCCGACGTCGGGACAGAATTGTTGACCAGCAGCGGTAGGTTCTGCCGAGCCATGAGGACCGTCGGGCCAGGATTAGGTCCCCCCTCCCACTGCGTGATCCCCACCGTGCCATTGGTGTAACGCACCACGGTGGCCAGTCCCTTCACCATCGGGAAGTACAACGTGTGATTCGTGTAGAACCCCGCGGCAGCGTCTTGTTCGTAAAAGCCAGAATTGAACGTCGCGAGAAGTCGGGAGATGCCTGTCGAAGGCACCGATTCGGGTCCCCGTGACCGATTCGTGATGCCGGGACCCTCATACCCCGGGTAGAGGCCCAGCACCGTCGCTGCGGTCCGGATCCATCCGGCGTAGGCGATGACTCCCGCCGGCTGCCCCTGCGGATGGAAGTCGAGGAGCGCGACGACGGGCGCGTGACCCGCCCACGCATCGCGCACGGACCACCCCACGCAGGCGGCCGTCCCCTTCTTGGGGGCGGTCGCCGTTCTCGTCGGACAGACCGGTGCCGGGGTGGCGACGCCGCGACCGACGGGCGCGCCCGCCGCGAGCGAGCTCGGCGCCGCTAACGCCATGATCGATATGCCGCCGACGGCGGCAGCGACCAGGAGAGCCATCCGACGGTGACGGCGCACCGTTGATGAGCGCACGAGGCACCGAATATTAGGGCGGCGGACGACAGTTTTCATAGGACCTCTTCGCGTCAACGATAATGGTTGCGCCGAGGCCCCCATGGCTCGGGAGTGAGTGAGGGACTCACCGCGGTGGCGAGGGTGGCGCGAGCGAGCTCTCCATGGTGCCCGGCGTCGCGACGATGAGTTCACGCGCGCTTACCAGGGCGAGGAGCAGAGCCGCCGTCGCGACCATGCGCCAAGTCCACGTCGTGCCCAAGTGCTCGCCGAAGATCCACGCACCCAGGACCACGCTGACAACCGGATCCACGATCACGATGGCGGTCTGTGAGGACCGTAGCGGCCCGACGTGCAATGCCGTCTGCTCGCAGAGGAGTCCTGCGATGCCGCAAATGATGAAGGCGTAGAAAGGCCATCGAGTGAAGAGCCCCGCGTAGCCCCACCGTGTGATGATGTCCGTGCCTTCCTTAATGTACGCGGCTTCGAGCGCCCACAGCAGGGCGGTCGCCCCTCCCCACATCGCCGCACGGCGTCCGGGTGAGCCCCCTAATCCGAGAAGGATCAGAATGACGACGACGACGCCACTCCACACGCCGGGCGCCATCCACCTCAACGGGCCGACGGGCGCACCGCTCGAACGAGTCACCGCCACCAGGAAGATCCCGAGTGACACTGCAGTGACAATTGACGCCGTCCACGCCCGAACTGGGACGAATTGGCGCAGCCATACCCGTCTCAACAGTAAGGAAAGGACCAACTCGAAGACCAGCAGCGGTTGCACAAGGGACATCGCCGCGAAGTGCAGCGCCAGAGACTGGAAGAGCAGCGAGGCACCCATCGCCACCCAACCGAGGAGCCAGAGCGGATGCTTGACGAGATACGTGAGGAAACGCCATCCGCGCTGATGTTGGCCCGACGACGTGCTGGCAATATGTTGCGCCGTGATGCCGAGGCCGTTGGCCAACGCAGTCAATAAAGCGCAGACGATGGCGATCGTGTCATGCAGCGCCACTGCGGAGTTCATGGTGTCAGGCTATGTCGCGGACGGGGTGGCCCCGAGAGTGAAACTCTTGGCCTCGCGGACGGTCCCGCTGAAGTGGACCCGCGACGTGCCTGGGCGGTCAGGGTGGACCAACATGGTCACCAGCCCGTACTTCACTGGTGACTCGCGTCCGAAATTCTCAACTTGGTGGCGACATGTGTTCTGTAATATCACAATGAGAGATACTGATGGAATTCGAGGAGAGATGTGAGGCGATTATCGCGCAGAATATCGATTGTGGCCGTGTCGCTCGCGGCGGTGAGCTTGTTCGCTGGCGGTGCGGTCGCATCCCCCCAGACGCCCATGATGGTCATCAGCGGCCGTGGACTCGATTCACTTCACCTAGGTGCACGTCAGTCTTCGGCGATTGCGATGCTTGAACGGCTCCTAGGTCGGGCGACCACCAACGTCGCCGCCACGCCCGACCTGACGAATTGCGGGGTTAGCGCGCAAGGATCGTGGCATTCGCTGAGCGTATTCTTTCTACACGACCGTCTCGTCGGGCTCGCGTTTGGACCTGGCCACACGCCCAGAGTGCGTACCGACCTCGGGCTTCAATTGGGTGACACGCTCGCTCGTGCACGAACTCTTTACGGCAAAAGACTCACGACATCGGGCAACAACGGAGGGGCTTGGTTCGCAAAAACCTCCGTCGGTCGTCTCGACGGCTTCTTAAGCCCGAGTGGTACTCACGCCCAACGGCCTTCATCACGGATCCTCACTATCGGGGTCGGCGTCGTAGGCTGTCCGTCGATGTCACCGTGACGCCGACGACTTCCGTCGCCCTCGGCGAGACCGACGTCGTAGTAATACTCCCCATTGAGTGCCCCCGGCAGGATTCGAACCTGCGCTCACGGTTTAGGAAACCGCCGCTCTCTCCATACTGAGCTACGGGAGCATCGCCCATTACTCC
>JABBOA010000138.1 GCA_019352075.1 Acidobacteriota bacterium
AAAAAACGGTAGACATTCGTTTCGCGTTGCGCGAAGCCGACTTTGCGGTAGAGGGCGTTCGCCGCCTCGCGCGCGGGGCGACTGGTGAGGTCCACCGTCAACGCACCGTGACGACGAGCGTGTTCGACGGCGGTCGTCGTGAGAAGAGCGCCAACGCCGAGGCCGCGGGCGTCAACGTCAACGACCACGTCCTCGATCCACGCCCGAATCCCGGTGGGAATCGGGAACATCGCCAGGGTGAGCATGCCCACCGTGCGACCATCGTGAGTCGCGACGAACAGGGTGATGGCGTTGGCATCTAGGAGACTCTCCAGTTGCTCCAAGGTCATCGCGGAAGCGGAGGAGGACAACTGGGGAAGAAGGTGATTGATCTGACCGAGGAGTTCCTCCGAGACGAATCGCGCGACGTCGACCTCGGTCACTGGTCACCTCGCCACACGGGCTGTCGCAAATCGTCATAGAACACCTCACTCTGCAGTCCATCGACGACGCCGAAGATCTCGGGAGCCCAACGTTCCGATCCCAGGGTGTCGGCAGGTAACTCATCGCGGCCGAACCAGCCCGCGTCGAGGCACTCGAGCTCGTGAGGTTGCAGTGTCCCCCCGACGGCGCGGCAGTAGAAGATCAGTGAATAGAGCGGCACGCGCGACGCACCGAGTTGCAGACCGTCGAGCACACCGATCAGGCGCACGACCTCCACCTCGATACCCGTTTCTTCGCGCACCTCCTTCACCACCACTTCCGGCGCAGAGTACCCCACGTCGCACCACCCCGTTGGATAGAGCCACACGCCCGAATCCGAACGCTGAATCAGTAGCAACTTGCCCTCGTCGTTCACGACCGCAGCGCCCACGGCCACCTTGGGGGTGATGTAGCCGGCCACGCCAGTGGCGGACTCCTTCATCCACTCCACCACGTGCCCCGCAGCGTCGCGAGAGCCATCACGGTCCTCGTCGGCCGCGGCCTTGATGTCACCGGCGATGAGTAGGATCTCCTCGTAGCGCTCGCGTTCGAATTGGCTGTCGGTGAATCCCATCCCGGTTCGCGCGACGCCGGCGAGGGCCTCAGCCCAGCGACGCAACTCCTTCTCCGACGCGGAAATTGCCATGGCCCGAGGTTACCGTCGCCCTAGGCCAACGTCGCGTCGAGCACCTCGTCAAGGTCGCCCACGAGGCCGGTGTAGAAAGGTCCGAATTCGCCATACAGGGTCGAGGCCTCGTCAAAGCGCATGGTGTACACGCACTCCTTCAAGTCGTCGGGACGCACGCCGAAGAGCGTGACGCCCCACTCCCAGTCGTCGAGTCCCGTCGAACCGGTCACGACTTGCAGGACCCGACCCTTGAATTCGCGTCCCGACTTACCGTGGTCGCGCATCAACTGCTCGCGCTGCTCGAAGGGCAGGGCGAACCAATTGTTCGCCTCACCGCGCCGCTTGGACATCGGATAGAAGCAGAACGCTGTCATGTCCGAGGGGGGCAGGACCGGGTAGAGACGAGCCTTGATCATCTCCTCGGGCATGCCAAGCGCGTACTCCGACACCTCGGTCACCGACACGTAGGACTCCGAGACAACGAGTCCCGCCGCTTGAATCTTGGACTGGAAGCGGCGTAACTCCCAGAGGTCCTCGCCCAGGACCATGAAGCAGAGGTCGGCCTTGGCCCCCATGACGGCGGCGGTGACGACCTGCAGGCCAGCCGCGAGACCTTCGTCCATCGCCTGGTGCACGACGTCGCGGTCCACGGCGTGCTCGACGTGGCAAAAGAGATGGAGGACGTTCAGTCCGCGCGAAGGGGTGAGGGGTGTCGTGGTCATGACTCCCATGATAGGGAGTGACGCTCAACGACACGACCGCGGGGCCCAAGGCCCCGCGGTCGTGACTCGTGACGAGAAAAAGACGATTTAGTAGTCGTCCATGCCGCCACCGGGCATCGCCGGGGCGTGCTCCTCGGGCTTGTCCACGATGACACACTCCGTAGTGAGGAACAGAGCGGCGATCGACGCCGCGTTCTGCAGCGCCGAGCGCGTCACCTTGGCCGCGTCGATGACACCGGCGACGAGCAAGTCCTCGTAGACGTTGGTCGCGGCGTTGAGCCCTTCGGTCGCGGTCGGCAAGTTGCGGACCTTGTCCACGATGACGCCACCCTCGAGACCGGCGTTGACGGCGATCTGGTTGAGCGGCGCCTCGACCGCCTTGGCGACCATACGCGCACCCGTGGCCTCGTCACCACTCAGGGTGTCGGCGAGAGCCAGGATCGTGGTCTGGCTACGCAGCAAGGCAACGCCACCGCCGGGGACGACACCCTCTTCGATGGCGGCCTTGGTGGTCGAGACAGCGTCCTCGATGCGGTGCTTCTTCTCCTTCAGCTCCACTTCGGTCGCCGCCCCCACCTTGATGACCGCCACGCCTCCGGACAACTTGGCCAGACGCTCTTGGAGTTTCTCGCGGTCGTAGTCCGAGTCGGTGTTCTCGATCTCGGCCTTGATCTGCGCGACGCGACCCTTGATCTCCTCGTCGGTTCCGCCACCCTCGACGATCGTCGTCTCGTCCTTGGTGACCACGATCTTGCGCGCCTGACCCAGGAGCTCAACCGCGGCATTCTCCAACTTCAGACCGACCTCCTCGGCGATGACCGTGGCGCCGGTGAGGATCGCGATGTCCTGGAGCATGGCCTTGCGACGCTCGCCGAAACCCGGAGCCTTGACGGCAACGGACTTGAAAGTGCCACGGATCTTGTTCACGACCAGTGTGGCCAGGGCCTCACCCTCGACGTCCTCGGCGATGATGAGCAACGGACGGCCCGACTGCATGACCTTCTCCAGCACCGGCAGGATGTCGCGCACCGAACTGATCTTGCCCGAGACGAGTAGCAGGTAGGCATTCTCGAGCACCGCCTCCTGGCGCTCGGTGTCAGTGGCGAAATACGGGGCGATGTACCCCTTGTCGAAGCGCATTCCCTCGACCAGGTCCATGTCCATCCCGAAGGACTGGCTCTCCTCCACCGTGATCACGCCGTCCTTGCCCACCTTGTCGATGGCGTCGGCGATCATCTGGCCGATCTCGTCGTCCGCGGCGGAGATCGAAGCGACCTGGGCGATCTGCTCCTTGGTGTCAGCGGGCTTGGCCAACTGGTGAAGGGACGCGACGGCCGCTTCGACTGCCGCTTCGATGCCCTTCTTCAGCGACATGGGATTGGCACCGGCCGCCACGTTCTTGAGGCCCTCGCGGACCATCGCCCACGCGAGCACCGTCGCGGTCGTGGTGCCGTCACCGGCCACGTCGTCCGTCTTCTTGGCCACTTCCTTGACCAACTCAGCACCGATCTTCTCGAAGGGGTCCTCGAGGTCGATGTCCTTGGCGATGGACACGCCGTCGTTGGTGATCGTGGGCGCGCCCCACTTCTTGTCCAAGACGACGTTACGGCCCTTGGGCCCCAAGGTGACGCGAACGGCGTCAGCCAACTTGTTCATCCCGCGCTCGAGCGAGCGACGGGCTTCTTCATCGAAAGCGATTAGTTTCGCCACGGCGATTCCTCCTAGTGCGACTGCACCGCTATTGGTGCAACGTCAATATTAGCACTCTAAGGCGTCGAGTGCTAAACGGTGTCAGCCCCCCGCGACCGCCGGGACCAGCGAGACCGTCGTGCCGGACTCGAGCACCGTGTCGAGCCCCTGGAGGAACCGCACGTCCTCGTCGGCCACGAACACGTTCACGAAGCGACGCAGGGCACCCTTGTCGTCGAGTACTCGAAAGGCGATGCCCGGGTACGCCGCGTCCACCGCGACGATGGCCTCGCGCACGGTCGTGGCCTCGACGGGCACCTCGCCGGCGCCCCCGGCCAGCGTACGCAATTGACTGGGCAAACGGACGATCACACTCATGAGGCGCTCACCAACTGGCGAAACCCGAGGGCCTCCTGAGCGGCGGCCAGCGACGGAGCGATCGTGCTGGTCACCGTCGCGGTGTCCACGATGGCGTCAAGGGTCTTCAGGCCGTGACCAGAGATGATGGCCACGATGGACTTCTCGGGGTCGATGGTGCCACGACGAATCATCTGGCGTAGCGCAGCGATGGTCACGCCGCCCGCGGTCTCGGCGAACACCCCCTCGGTCCGGGCCAGGAGGCCGATGCACTCAAGGACCTCGGCGTCACTGACCGAACCGATGTCGCCACCGTGGGCGCGCACTTCGTCGAGGACGTAGGGACCGTCCGCCGGATTTCCAATGGCCAGCGACCGGGCAATCGTATTGGGGCGCTGGGGCGTGACCACGTCGGCGCCGTCGGCGAAGGCGGTCGCGATGGGCGAACACCCCGTCGCCTGCGCCCCGAAGAGCACAGGCTCTGAGCCGTCGACGAGACCGAGTTCGATGAACTGGCGGAACCCCTTGGCGACCTTGGTGAACTGCGATCCCGAGGCCAGGGGGACGACCACCTGGTCCGGTGTGCTCCAGCCCAGCTGCTCGCAGATCTCGAAGGCCAGGG
>JABBOA010000139.1 GCA_019352075.1 Acidobacteriota bacterium
GACGTGCTCGGGTTGTGGCGAGGTCAGAACCGCCCTCGACCTGTCGACGCGGACCTACTCGTGTGGGGCCTGCGGATTGGTCATCGACCGTGACCTCAACGCGGCCATCAACTTGGCCCGCGGCAAACCCGAGGAGTCCTCAATAGTGACACCGTCAATTCCCACGTGCGATCTGCCTCTCTCCACCGCTCGATCCCACAGGGATCGGCACCGCGAAGCACGCGCGAAGAGCCAATCGTCACCCGCACAACTTCACGGCAACGTGATGAGGGCCCTGGGCCGGCACCGAGTGCTCAGCCGAACCATCGTCTGGGACGTCGGACGCTGAGCAAGCACCGCTGAACCACTTGGCTCAGTTGGGCAAGGCAAACCGGCGGGTCCAAATGTGACACACGCGGTTAGGAGACCAACCCCGCGCGCGTGAGTTCGTCGTCGACGAGGCGCGAGTAACTCTCGAGTTGGTGGTCGCACTCTCGGTCGTCCCAGTTCAACTCGGGGGCGACCAGACGAACGATATCGGGAGCGCTCGTGAGGGTCGCTCGCGCGTCCAGGAGGTGAGCGCGAGTACGACGTGTGAGTAGATCGATGAGCGAGGTGACCATCTCGTAGCGCGCGCAGTAGACGAACTCGGCCTTCAGGTAGTCTTGACCGACGATCGCGACGTCAGCCCATTCCGGGCGCTCAGCGATCAGCTCCAGGACCCGTGACGCGTCACTTCCGAAGCGCTGGTAGAGGTGCGTCTCGAGCGCGGACTGTGGGCGCCACGTCCCGGTGCCGTGCAGTCGTAGGTTCTTGGTGCGTGTCCTGGGCAGGGACGGGACGTAGGGTGCCAGGGCGTCGACGGTGTCCTGGGCCATTTGACGATACGTGGTCCACTTGCCGCCGGTGATGTGCACGACACCGTCGTGGGAGTCAGTGACGCGATGGCGGCGCGAGAGATCGGCGGTGCGTTCGCGGACCCGGTGTCCGTCGCTGGGCGAGAGTAGCGGGCGTAGTCCCGCCCATAGTCCGGTGACGTCCTCGGGCGTGAGGTCAGAGGACGTGGAGGCATTGACGGCGTCGAGGAGATACCTCACGTCCTCGGGCGTGCACGCGGGGTCGCTGATCGCTCCGTCATAAGCGGTGTCGGTCGTACCGATGAAGGTGATGGGGGCGTCCTCGGCCGGGATGATGAAGATGCTTCGGCGTTCATGGGGCACGGCGAAGACGGCGGCGACGTCGGCCGGCAACCGGGAGCGCGGCACCGACAGGTGCACTCCCTTGGCGGGGGTGATGCGATGCGAGGGTGCACGTTCGGCCATGGCGAAGATCTCATCGGCCCACACACCCGTGGCGTTGACGATGGTCGACGCGCTGATCGTGATGGTGGAACCGTCGAGTTCGTCGCGAGCGACGACGGCGTTAACGCGCCCGCGCTCGTCACGGGTGATGTCGAGCGCGCGGACGTAGTTGGCCACCCGGGCATGGAAATCGAGGGCGGCGGTTCTCGCTAAGGTGAGCGCCACACGCGCGTCGTCTCCTCGCGCGTCGAGGTAGAGGAAGCCCGCGACCAGACGGTCGGTGCGAAGTGTCGGTAGGTGCGAGAGGGACTCGCTCCGGGTGATCTTGCGGTGACGTTGACCGATGCGCCAGCCGCCGGTCAGGTCGTAGAGTCGCAGCGCGGTGGAGTAGCCCTTCACCAGCGTCTTTGAGGCGACCCCGTTAGTGCCGAAGAGGGGGATAAGAAACGGCAGAGGTCGAACGAGGAACGGAGCGTTCTCCAACAACCGCTGACGTTCACGTAAGTTCTCGTAGACCAGCCGGAACTCGCGTTGCTGAAGGTAGCGCAGTCCGCCGTGCACCATCTTGGACGACTTCGAACTCGTTCCCGAGGCGATATCACCGGCGTCGATGAGGGCAACGCGCAGGCCCCGCGACGCGGCGTCCAGCGCGACGCCCGCGCCGGTGATACCAGCGCCGATCACCGCCACGTCGAACGTCGTGGTGGCGAGGGCGTGGAGCGACTCTGGGCGATCAAACGAAGCCATGAACCATTTTGGCACAGGGCTCTACCACGCAAATGGTGTGCCGGGTATTCCCACGGCATCCCAGACCGGCGTCTCGCTCAGTCGTGATCTTGCACGGCCCGGTCGAGAACTAACTCGTCGACGCGGTGTCATCGCCCTGGAAAACGACGCGGCGACGCCATCGCGTGAGCCCCGCCCCCAAACAGGTCGTTGCGGACACGAGCTGGTCCCGATGTGCGCCGCGCTCGCGCGCGCGCCCGCGCGGAGCGAACGCGACGACGCGAGTGAGGGCCACGAGATGGGGAACCCGTCAACTGCAGGGAGAGTGGAGCGTCTCGGACCTGTCGGAGATGAACGTCGCGGACGTCACGACTCGCAACCGTCGCTTGCACGTGGCGTGTATCAACGTGTGTACCTCATCCATCGCGGTGGCGGGATACCACTCTCCTCGACTCGCGCAGCGGAGCATGACTCCGCGGGAGCACGAAGAGTTCCGATCTCGCGATTCGTCGGCTTGGGTTGGACCACGAACTCGGACAACTCGAAGGCGGGTTCGTCCGGATCGTGGCGAGTGAGTCGCTCACCCGCGCGCGGCATAGACCTCGTTGGACAGAAAGTGGAGGATCGGCAGTGCACTGGGCGTGCGCAGGGTGGTCTGGTTCGCAAGATCGTGGCGCAAATCCTGTGTCGGCTGCGCACCTGGCACCTGGCACCTGGCACCTGGCACCTGGCTACGGCAACTTTTGGGGGATCGGGTGAGTAGGAGGATGACCTTCGCAGTCGTCGAACCGGCGCGCGTGTGAAGAGGCTGTGCGGTGCCAGGCTCCATGGCCAACGCTCGGTGATGGCACGCGAGGAAGAGTCGTAACCAGTCGTTCACGACAATGCTGGCGAAGGGTTTGTGGAGGACTCGTGGGGTGCGAGGTTGCTCTCGAACTCGACGACCACCAGAATTCCCCTAGCGCCATGAAGTGTGGGTAGGGTATCGCGCCACCGAAAGCTTCCGCAATTGTTCGCCCCGTGTGGTCAGTGGTGCGCAACGCCGGTCGCGTCCTCGTCCACCGCGGCGGAAGTTCTCATCGTGACGCCATCTGGTGCGTGCTGTAGATCGACCCCTGGGGTCATCCGTCTCGATCAGAACTGATAATTGAGACGTTTGATACCGTTCACAAAACTAGACGACAACTGAGCCGGCGCGCTCGTGTGGTGAACGTCCGGCGTGCGCGTCAACAGGTGGCGCCACATCACGGAGATCTCGCGACGAGCCAGGTGTGCCCCTAGGCAGAAGTGGGGGCCGGGTGCACCAAAGCCGAAATGGTCATTGGGCGTGCGCGTCACGTCGAATCGATACGGGTCGACGAAGACGTCCTCGTCGCGGTTCGCCGAGTTGTAGAACATGACGACCTTGTCGTTGGCTTTGAGATCCGTACCCGACAATGTGTAGTCCGCGGCGAGAGTTCGACGCATCCACGTGACCGGCGTCGCCCAGCGCACGATTTCGTCAACGGCGGTCACGTGGAGACGTTCGTAATCGCCTCGGAGAAGTTCTCGTTGATCGGGATTGTCGTCGAAGGCGATGAGGGCGTGCGTGAGAGCGGTACGAACGGTCTCGTTGCCCGCCGTGACGAGGAGCACAAAGAATGACGCGAGCTCTTGACGGGTCAGTTTCTCCGTTTCGATTGTCGCGTTGACGAGGGCACTGGTGATGTCATCAATGGGATTGTCGACACGAAAAGTGGCCAACTCCTCCATGATGCCGGTCAAGGTCGCACCCGCCTCGATGAAGGCCACGGTGGGATCGCTACCAGGCGGGATGAAGTCGGGGTCACCCATCGAGAGAATGACGTTGGAGCATCGCAGCACCGTCGCATACTCGCTCCTTGGTACACCCATCATTGAACAGATGATCTCGAGAGGGAAGGGTGCGGCGATGTCGGCGACGAATTCACCCGTCCCTTCCTCGAGTGCCCGGGTAAGCACTTCGTCGGCGACCCGCTCGATGGACTCCTCGATGACGCGAATGTTCTTAGGGCTGAACGCGTTGGAGACGATGCGGCGGAGACGCGCATGCTTGGGGTTATCCGTGGAGATCATACCGGAGAAGTATTCGACGATCTCGGGCGGAAAGTCGATGAGTGACACGGAGCCAGGAGCGGAGAGGAATAACTCCGGTCGACGCGAGACTTCGGCGACATCGGCGTAGCGCGTCAGTGAGTAGTAGCCGTTGTCCGGAGGCAATTCTAAAGTCGAGCCCTCCATGATGGGCGTGTCGTAGTGGCCAATGGGGAGGTCTCGACGGAGTGTGCGAAAAGCCTCCTCCCTCTCACTCAGTGGCCTCAGCCAGAATTCTGTGGCGGAGAGGTCGATTTCGTGGGCGTTCGCCATCGAAGGTGGTTTCATCACGACGACATTGTACTGAAGTAATCCGAGGTCGTCGAGACAATTTTGG
>JABBOA010000140.1 GCA_019352075.1 Acidobacteriota bacterium
GCCGGCTCTTCGAGGTGCAATGCACCGAGTCGTGGATCGCGGTGCCTCGACTGCTGGCGGCGGCCCTGCGGCCCTAGGGTCGCAGGGCGACCACCGTCGTCACCCCCGTGGCCACGCAGACGGCGGGTTCGCACGCCACGTGGTTCAACGGCGTGGGCACGTAGGCCAGCACGACGTCGTGCACCGCGCCCGCGCGCCACTGCGCCATGACGGCGGAGCCGCTGGGTTGATGGCCGACGACGAAACACGTGCTGGCCGTGGCGCACGAGAGGGACGTCGCACTGAACGACAAGGGTGTCGACGCCCAGGTCGCCTTCACCTGGTGCGCGACGGACCAGCCCGTCGCGTCCGAGACGAGGGCGACGCAGGTCACGGCGCAATGTAGGGACGCGATCGAGGTCCACGTGGACGGCGTCGTGACGAGTTGCCAGGTCGCTCCCCCGTTGAGCGTCTGGCGCAGCGTGACGTGGTGCGTCGTCGACGTCGTCGCCACCTCGCAAACGTTCGCCGCGCGACAGTCCAGCGTGGTGGTCCTGTTCGCCGCCCAGCTCAGGGTGCGCGGGGCGCTCCAGGTGGCACCGGCGGTGGCGGTGCGTAGGAATCGGGTCAGACCGTGGGCTCCTTGGTCGATGAGGGTGCAGCGGGTGTCACTGGGGCAGGCCAGGTTTCGGATCACCAGTCCGCCGGCGGGGCCCGCGAGGGCCGTGACGGCACCGTTGTCGGTGTTGACGCTCCACAGGAGGTCGGCGCCCCCCCGGGTACCCCCCACGAGGCACCTGTTCGCGCCGCACGCCGCGTCGTAGAAGAAGGCGACGGGCGTGGGGGGCACGTTGAGCGCGGACCAGGCACCCTTGCGATTGCGAACCTGTCCGGCGGTCGTGGGCGCGTTGGCGGTCCCCGACGCCCCCACGGCGATGCAGGCGCCCGTCGTGGTGCAGGCCACCGTCGTGAGGGGCGCGGCGAGACTCAGCGAGGGTTGTCCGGTCGCGCTCAGCCCGACGGCCGCGCTGGAACAGCTCGCGAAGAGCAACGAGGCGGCGCTGAGGATGAGGACATTGCGGCCGACGCGCCGCGTCGGGATGTGGTGTCGGCTCATGGAGCGAATCTTTCGTACGTGGCGTCGGTACAGCAATGCTAGTGAGCCGCGCCGTGGCGTCGTGACGCCGCGAGGTCACGGGCCTACTGTGGGCGGATGAATTGGATCGACGTGGCGATTGCCTCACTGGTGCTGATAGCGGGCCTGGGTGGCTGGACGCGCGGTCTGGTGCGCCAGTTCGGAGCCCTCGTTGGGCGCCTGGTGGGTCTCGTCGGGGGGCTGTATCTCGCGGTGTGGGCGGCCCCCCGGGTGACGGCGTCGGCGTGGCGGCCCCTCGACGTCGTCTTGATCATCGTCGCCAGCACCGTGGCGGGGGGACTCATCTTTCGCTATCTCGGGGGCGTGTTCTCGCGACGGATCCACGAGGGCCGCCTGGGAGTGGTTGACTCGTTCCTGGGCGCGTGCGTGGGCGTCGCGGGAATGCTGCTCAGTTGCTGGTTGGTCGCCGCCCTCTTGACCGTGGTGCCCTGGAGCACCGTCGGTGCGTCGATCAATCGGTCGGTGATCTTGAGATACGTGCAGCGGGTCCTACCGACGCCCCCGGCCGTGGTGGGCCGCCTCCAGGGTGTCTTGAGTCAACTCAACGTGCCCAGCCTCTTCGCGGACGTGGTCGGGCCCGCGCTACCCACCTACGCGACACGCCCCTTCAGCACACGACATCACGTCGCGACACCCACCGGCGTGGTCAGCGTCGTGGCCTCGGGCGCCTGTCACGTGACCAACGTCGCGACGGGAGTGGTCGTGGCGCCTCACGAAGTGCTCACGCTCGCCCACGTGGTCGCGGGCGAGCGAACCTTCACGGTCGCCGGCCGCGCCGGCCGCGTGGTGGCCTTCGACCCCGTGCGCGATCTCGCCGTGGTGTCGGCCCCCGGGCTCGATGCCACACCGCTCGCCCTCGCAGCGACCTCACCATCGAAACCTCTGGCGGGGGCACTGGCCCAGGTGGTGGGCTACCGGTCGCCGACCGATCGCGCCGCGACGCAGGCCGTCGTCGCGGGTACGGTCACCGGCGCGGGGCGCGACATCTACAGCGGTCCGGTGTTCACCCGCACCATGGACGTGGTGGTGGCGTCACTGACCCCGTCGCAGTATGGGGGCCCCGTGCTGGTCAATGACCAAGTGGTCGGCATCGTCGCACAACGAGTCGCGGCCGACCGCGCACTGGTCTACGCGGTCCCCCTGCGCTCACTGCGCGTCGTGCTGGCGCACGTGTCGACGACCCCCGTCTCGACGCAGCGTTGCGTCAACTGAGCGAGCGCACGGCGTCGGCGAGCACACCCAAGCCATCGGCCAGTTGCTCGTCGGTTATCACCAGTGGCGGGAGGAGTCGGATCACGTTGCCGTAGGTGCCACAGCTCAGGGCGATCACGCCGTGGTCGTTGCAGTATTTGACGACGCCCTTGGCTGCCGCGGCGTTAGGACGTTTGGTGCCGGGTTCGACGAGTTCGATGGCCACCATCGCTCCGCGTCCTCGGACCTCACCGATGACGGTGACGTCGCGAGCGAGCGTGTTGAGCCGATCGAGCATGATGGTCTCGAGTTCGCGGGCGCGCGCGAGGAGGTCGCGCTCACGCATGACGCGGATCGCGGCCAGGGCCGCGGCCGCGGCGACGGGATTGCCCCCGTAGGTGCCGCCGAGACCGCCTTCGTGTACGGCGTTCATGATCTCGGCTCGTCCCGTCACCCCCGCGAGCGGCATGCCACCGGCGAGGCCCTTGGCCGTCGTCACGATGTCGGGAACGACGCCCTCGTGATCGACCGCGAACCACTTGCCAGTGCGTCCGAAACCGCTCTGGATCTCGTCGGCGATGAAGACCACGCCATTTTCCGTGGTCCACTTGGACAGGGCCGGTAAGAAGCCCTCCGCGGGCACGATGAAGCCGCCCTCGCCCTGGATGGGCTCGATCAACAGGGCCGCGACGTTCTTAGCCCCGACCTGGGTCTCGATCTCGGCGATGGCCCGTGCGGCCGCGTCGGCGCCCGAGAGGCCGTCGTGGAACGGGTAGCTCATGGGGACCCGGTACACCTCGCCGGCGAAGGGACCGAAACCGTCCTTGTAGGGCATGTTCTTCGCGGTCAGGGCCATGGTGAGGTTGGTGCGACCGTGGTAGGCGTGGTCGAACACGATGACCGCCGGTCGTCCGGTCGCGTGACGCGCGACCTTGACGGCGTTCTCGACGGCCTCCGCTCCGGAATTGAACAATGCGGAGGTCTTCGCGTGGGTCCCCGGCGTGAGGGCGGCGAGCTCCTCGCACACCCGCACGTAACTCTCGTAGGGCGTGACCATGAAGCACGTGTGGGTGAAGGCCGCGACCTGTGAGGAGACGGCCTCGATCAACTCGGGGACGGCGTGACCGATGCCGGTGACCGCGATGCCCGATCCGAGGTCCAGAATGTGGTTGCCGTCGACGTCGACCAGGATGGCGCCGTCGGCGCGGTCGATGTAGATCGTGAAGCCGTTGGTCACGCCCGCGCTGACCACTGCCTGACGGCGCGCGTGTAGCGCCCGCGACTTCGGCCCGGGCAACTCGGTGATGACGTGGCGCTCGGTGCCGACTGACGATTCAAGGGACGAAACCATGGTGGACTCCTCGATGACGTGAGAATGCGACGGACGCACCAAGCGTAGTTGCACCGTGCGCGCACCACCTCGAGACGACGAAACGGGTGACCGTAGTCACCCGTTTCGTCCTGGGCGGAGGAGGTGGGATTTGAACCCACGGTGCCCGTAGACACAGCAGTTTTCGAGACTGCCCGATTCGGCCGCTCTCGCACCCCTCCGTGGACGAGTCTACAACGACCCGCCGACCCTGCCCGAGGCTCCTAGAGTGCAACCATGCCCGAGGACGCCATCGACGCAGCGTTCATGGAGCGCGCTTTGACGGCGGCTCGCGCCGCGGCGCTGCACGACGACGTGCCCGTGGGCTGCGTGCTGGTCGCCGGCGGCGAAGTCCTCGCGGTGGGTGAGAATCGGCGTGAAATCGATCGCGACCCCACGGCACACGCCGAGATCGTGGCGCTGCGCGCCGCGGCGCGCTACCGCGGTCGCTGGCGGATGGATGACGTCACGGCCTACGTCACCCTGGAACCGTGCGTGATGTGCGCCGGTGCCCTGCTCAACGCGCGGGTGGCGCGGGTGGTGATCGGGGCCATGGACGAGAAGGCCGGCGCCGTGGGCTCGCGCTACAACGTGTTGAGCGATCCGCGCCTCCTGCATGAGGCGGCACTCACGTACGACGTGGCCCACGAAGAGTCGGCGTCCCTGATGCGAGAGTTCTTCCAGGTCCGGCGCGACCAGTGAGCGCGGGGCCCGCGGCCCCTTGTCGCCGCGGAGCACCGTG
>JABBOA010000018.1 GCA_019352075.1 Acidobacteriota bacterium
CCCTGGTCGAGTAGCGCACTCTTGAGAGCGCGCATGACGTGGAACTCACCGAAGAGGTACGCGTGGCCCTCGTCCGACGGCAGCGTGAACGCGGCGAGGCCGCTGAGGAGGCCCGCGGCGTCGTCGTGGGCGCGTGCGTTGCGGTCCACGAAGATCGCGGTGACGCCCAACTCCTCGGCGAAGTCGGCGGTCAGCGCATCGGCCGGGTCGTCGATCTCGACGATGAAGATGGCGCGTCCCGGTGTCTCGATGCTCTGCGCCAGGCGATAGAAGGCGCCGAGTGACGAGACGTCACCGACGAAGAGGTGCCAGTCGGCCCTCTCGTCGAGATAGATCTTTCCCCGTGGTCCGATGACGTCGAGGGCGTCACCGACGGTGGCGGAGCGAGCCCATCGTGCGGCGGGTCCGTCGTGCGTGAGCGAGATCCACAGCGAGAACGTATCCGCCGCGGGGTCCACGTGGCGCACGCTGTAGCGGCGCCGGATCAAGGCGTCGTCGCTCGCGACGAGGACCATGACGTCGTTCCCGGCGACGCCCGCCAGTTCGGTGGCGTCACCGCGCAATGTCACCTCGACCAGCGAGGGCGAAAGTTGGGTGCGCGACGCCACGAGGCAACTGCGCGCCGTGACTTTAAGACGCGACGCGAGCTCGACGGTACTGCTGTGCTGGGGGGCTGGCATGACATCAGCCTAAGCCAATGGCCACCACGCGAATGCGTGTTCGGTAACTTGGAGGGTGATGACTACGCCACGACGCACCTCGGTTCCCGCGAAGGGGACGGCCAAGGGGCGGGCTCGTCGCACCCCGACGGCGCACGAGACCTTGTGGGGTCGACACCAGCGCGACATCTGGATCGTCTTAATGATCCTGGCGGGATTGCTGGTCCTGCTCGCCGAGGTCGATGCGCTCGGACCGGTGGGCCGACGCGTCAACGAGGGTCTCACGCTGGTCTTCGGAGTGGGCCGTGTGGCGATCCCACTGTTACTCGTCGGTCTGGGGGTGATCTTGGCGCTGGGCCGGGTCGAACTCGACCGCGCCCGATTCGTGTGGGGCGTGTCCCTGGCGTTGGTGAGCGTGTCGGGGCTGGGTGACGTCATCGAGGGGCGACCGTCGATGAGCGCGCCACTGGCGCATCTGTCGCGGGCCGGCGGGTGGCTGGGCGTGTTGGTCGGTGGCACGCTCGCTCGCTTCATCGGACCCGGGGGGGCCTTCGCCGCCTTGCTCGCGGTCCTCATCATCGCTCTGATGATCGGCACGTCCATCGGGCTGATCACCCTGCTGCGATCGACCGGGGCGGCCCTGACCTACGTGGGTCGACACTTCGCGCAGTGGTGGAGCACCCGTCCCTCGCCGGGGGCGTACGAGACGCACGAGGAGACGATAGGCGAGGTCACCGACGCGCAGCCGGCGCGTCGACGACGTAAGTCCGACTCCCCGATGACCAATGACGAGCCCGGGACCGAGAGCGCGTCAGAGCCCGAGGTGGAGCCCGAGGTGGAGCCCGAGGTCGTGGGCTTCGACGATGATGACTCTGGCGACTACGTGTACGACGAGGCCCGCACCGTTGGCGCCGCCGACGTCGCGCCCGTACCGGTGTATCCCCTCGCGCACGAGTCGCACTGGGAACTCCCGCCCATGACCCTCTTGTCGCGAACACGTGAGCAACGTCAGGATCGCGAAGCCATCGAAGCCGCGGGTGAGGAGTTGGTGGACGCCCTGGCGGCGCACGGAGTCGACACCACCCTGGTGGGCTTCACCATGGGGCCCACGGTGACGCGTTTCGAACTCGAACTCGGTCCAGGCGTCAAGGTGGCGCGCGTCACGTCACTCAACAAGGACATCGCCTACGCCATGGCGAGTCCCGACGTGCGCATCCTCGCGCCCATTCCCGGTCGTTCGGCCATCGGGGTGGAGGTGCCTAATCGCCAGCGTGCCCTGGTGGCCTTGGGGGACCTGTTGGCCTCGGACGAGGCGGTCGCCGCGACTCACCCACTCGACGTCCCGATCGGGCGTGACATCTCGGGTAAGACGGTCGTGGTGAATCTGGGGGAGATGCCCCACGTCTTGATCTCGGGGGCGACGGGGGCGGGCAAGAGCTCCTGTATCAACTCGCTGATCACGTCGCTCGTCATGCGCGCCACGCCCGAGCAACTCAAGTTGCTCCTCGTCGACCCCAAGCGCGTCGAGATGGGGCACTATAACGATCTACCGCACTTGCTGGCGCCGGTAGTGGTCGACCCCAAGAAGGCGGCCGGCGCCTTGGCCTGGGCGGTCAAGGAGATGGAACGACGCTACGACGTGTTGGCGGAGAACGGGGCACGCGACATCACCAGCTATCAGCAGATGATCGCTCGCGGCCAGGTGGTCCTCGAGCCCACGAACGAAGAACTGGTGGGCGACGCCATCGAGCGCGCGACGTCACTCGACGCCGGCGTCGCGCGGCGTGAGCCCGAGATTCTTCCCTACATCGTGATCGTGGTGGACGAGCTCAATGACCTGATGATGGTGGCGGCGCGTGACGTCGAGGAGTCGGTGGTGCGCATCGCGCAAATGGCTCGTGCGGTGGGCATTCACCTCGTACTGGCGACGCAGCGACCGAGCGTCGACGTCATTACCGGTGTGATCAAGGCCAACGTACCCAGTCGCATGGCCTTCGCCGTGTCATCGCTGGCCGATAGCCGAGTGATCTTGGACCAGGCGGGAGCGGAGCGCTTGATCGGCAAGGGTGACATGCTTCTCGTGACTGCGTCGAGCAACATCGCCCGACGTCTCCAGTCGCCGTGGGTGGCCGAGGAGGAAGTGCGTCGCGTCGTGGAATACTGGCGCGCCCAGGGTGGGCAACGCGAGACAGTGGTCGCGCTCGACGTGCCGGCGGGCCGAGGGGAGTCCGCGTCGGGGATGAATGACGACGACGATGAGATACTCCGCCAGGCGCGTGAGATCGTCATCCGCAACCAGTCGGGATCGACGTCGATGCTGCAGCGCAAGTTGCGCGTGGGATTCGCCCGTGCGGGGCGAATCATGGACCAACTCGAGATCGAGGGGGTGGTGGGCCCCGGCGATGGCTCTAAGGCCCGCAAGGTGCTGATCTCCCCCGACGAACTCGACGACTCGTTCTAGGCTGGGTCCGTGGCTCGCCCCCTGCGCCGTCGTGCGTTCTTTGGTTTGTTCACCCGATCCGTGTCCGTGATCATCGGCGTGGCCCTAGCCGGTGGACTCGTCGTGGCGATGCAGCAGCCCTTGATGAATCAGCCGTCGACCTCGACGACGAGCCCGAACACGGTGGCGATCCCGTCCGCGACCAGCATCGCGTGGCCGAGCGGGGGCAGTGCGGCGCTCGTGATCCCCTCGCTCGGCGTGCAGCGAACGTGGCAGGACCGGGTGGCGCCCATCGCCAGTCTGACGAAGTTGATGACGGCGTACGTCGTCCTTGAGCGACTGCCCCTCGTCAGCGGCGCGAGCGGACCATGCCTCACGGTCACCTCGGCCGACGTGCTCAACTACGACGCGATGGTGGCGACCAATCAGTCGAGCGCGGCGGTGGCGAGGGGAGAGGTGCTCTGCGAATCCACGTTGCTCGATGGATTGCTCATCCACTCCGCCAATAACTTCGCGACGTTGCTGGCCAACCTGACCTGGGGCGGAACGACGGCGTTCGTGGCGCGAATGAACGCCGAGGCCCTCGCACTCGGCCTGACGCACACCCACTACGCCGACGTGTCCGGCTACGACGCGGGTTCGGTCTCGACGGCTCTCGATCAAGGACGATTGGCGTCGCTGCTCATGCAGTCCCCCCTTGTGCGAGCCATCGTGGACCAGTCCAGCGTCACCCTGCCGGTGGCGGGCACACTCGGTTCGTACACCCCCTTCGTGGGGGTGGACAATGTGGTGGGCGTCAAGTCCGGACGCACCAACGCCGCGGGCGGTTGCGACGTCATGGCGATGACCTTCGAACTCAATGGTCGCTCGCACCTGGCCTACGCCGTGGTGCTCGGGGCCCGCGGAGGGGACCTGTTGGGACCGGCTGGCAACGAAGCGCTGGCGATTGAGCAGTCAGTGCTCAACAGCGTGACCTCGTTGCACCTGGCGCGCGGTGCGGTGGTGGGCACGCTGGGCTGGAATGACCATCGGACCAATGTGGTGGTCAGCGCTCCTCTGACGGTGCAGTGGTTCACGGCGCTGCACACCGCCAACGTCAGCGTCTCCATTGACGCCGAACGACGAGGCGTCGTGCCGGGCGACGTGGTCGGGTGGTTGGACCTCAACGAGGGCACGCCGCACCGAGTGGCGCTGACCGTCGCGCGCGCGGTCGCCCCCCCGACCTTGATCCAGCGCCTACGCTGACTCCATGCTTGCGCGCGTCCCCGCCAGTTCGGCCAATCTCGGCCCCGGTTTTGACGCCCTCGCGGTCGCGCTGACGCGTTACGTCGAGGTGACCGTGACCGTGGCCGACCATTTTTCGATCTCCAGTGAGGGATGCGGTGCGGGTCAATTCGATGACGAACGCCACCTGGGTGCACGGGTGGCGGCGAGGGTCCTCGGGCACCGCAATTTCGCCATCCACGTCAATTCCGAGATCCCCCTCTCGCGGGGCCTGGGCTCGTCGGCCGCCCTGGCGCTGGCCGCCGCCGCCGCCGCGGGCTCCTCGTCGTCCCTGACGATCGCCTGCGAGGTGGACGGCCACGCGGAGAACGCCGCCGCTTCGATGTACGGCGGTTTGGTGGTAGCGGGGGTCGACGATCGGGGAGAGGTCGTGGCGCGCCCGCTCGAGCTCGACGAGGGCTGGCGGTTCGTGGCGGTGGTGCCCGACGAAGAGCTGTCGACCGTCGCGGCGCGGCGCGTCCTGCCCGCACAGGTCCCCTTCACCGACGCGGTGCGTAACGTCGGCGCGGTCGCGTTCTTGATCGCCGGATTGGCGCGGCGTGAGCTCTTCCTCGCGGCGTCGATGGATGACTGGTTGCACCAGCCCTACCGCATGCCCTTGCTGCCCTTCGCGTCGACGCTCCTCGGGCGGCTGCGCGCCGCGGGCGCCGCGGGGTCGTGCTGGTCGGGCGCTGGTTCGACGATGCTGGCGCTGTGTGACGGGGCGAGTTCGTCGTCCGTCGCGACGGCGGCCCGTGATTTCCTCGTCGAGCACTCGATCCCTGGAGTGGTGTGGGAGCTCGACGCCGACCGGCGCGGGCTGCAACTCACCTGAGTCGGTGTCGTCGCCGTCATCGCCACACGTCTCGCTCTCGGGCGCGGGTTTCATCGTCATGGGCGCTGCCCTGATCCAGTGGTCGGCCGCGCTGGTGCAACCCGCCTTCACGGCGCTGGGACCGACGGCCACCAGTGGGTGGCGCTTCTTGTCGGGCGCGTTGATCCTGCTCGGCGCCACTCGACCGCGCCTGGGTCAGTGGCATCGCGAGCAGTGGCGCGCGGCACTGGTGCTCGGGGTCACGGTGGCGTTCATGAACGTCTGTTTCTACCAGTCGATCGCGCGTATTCCGCTCGGCAGTGCCGTGACCATCGAGTTCCTGGGACCACTGTGCGTCGCGGTACTGGGGCGACGAAGTGGTCGCCACCTCTCTTTCGCCCTGCTCGCGGCGGTGGGGGTGGTGCTGCTCTCGCACCCCGGCGGCGGCGTGACACTGGTGGGGGCGCTCTTCGCCCTGGGCAGTGGACTCGGCTGGGGTGGGTACGTCTTCGCGGCGGCCAAGGTGGGAGGAGCGACCTCGGGTTTCGGCGGACTCGCCGTCTCGATGAGCGTCAGCGCGCTCGTGACCCTGCCCTGGTCCCTATCGCGCGCGCACGTCCTGGAGCACCATCCCTCGCTCGGACTGCGGTTGGTGGTGGTGGGGCTGATGTCGATCGTGTTGGGCTTCGGTGCCGAGCTGCTGGCGCTGCGTCGCCTGACGCCCGCGGCTGCGGGCGTGTTGATGAGCCTCGATCCGGCGATCGCCTTCATCGTGGGGGCACTACTCCTGCACGAGCGCGCGACGGCGCTGGTGGTCCTAGGCCTCGTGTTCGTCGTGGTGGCGGGCGTAGGGGTCACGGTGGACCGCACCGCGCCCGAGGAGATCGCCCCTCAGTAGGCTCGCCGAGGGTCGTTCACGGACCGAAAGATTAGGCTGGCGGGGTGTCGACGCCTCGAACATTCGCCATCCGGACCTTTGGTTGTCAGATGAATGAACACGATTCGGAACGTCTGGCCGGGATGCTGGTGAACGAGGGAATGGTGGCCGCCGAGGACGAAACGGGGGCTGACGTGGTGATCTTCAACACCTGCACGATTCGTGAGAACGCCGACCTCAAGCTCTACAGCGCGCTCGGGCACCTGAAGGCGGAGAAGGAGCGTCGCCCCGAGATGCAGATCGCCGTCGGTGGCTGCATGGCCCAGAAGGATCGGGGACAGATCCTCGAGCGTGCCGGGTGGGTGGACGTGGTCTTTGGCACGCACAATCTGAGTTCGGCCCCGGCGCTGTTGCGTCGCGCCGCTCGCGAAGGGTCCGTGGTCGAGGTGTGGGATGCGCCCGACCCACAGTCCGCGCTCGACATGGCCCCGGCGCTCTACGCGGTGCGCGAACTGCCCTGGGCGGCGTGGATGACGATCCAGACCGGCTGTGACAACACCTGCGCGTACTGCATCGTTCCCGCGGTGCGCGGTCGAGAGATCAGTCGGCCCTTGGAGGACCTCGTCACCGAAGCCCGGATGCTGGCCGCGTCGGGGGTGAGCGAGATCACGGTCCTGGGCCAGAACGTGAACTCCTACGGCCGTGACATCACCCGGCGTCGCCCGCTGTTCGCCGAGCTCCTGCGGGCGCTCGGACAGGTCGAGGGGATCGAGCGAATTCGCTTCACCAGTCCTCACCCCAAGGACCTGCGCCCCGAGACCATCGCGGCCATGGCTGAGACACCCACGGTATGCCCCCAACTGCACCTGCCGCTGCAGTCGGGTTCCGACCGTGTCCTGTCGGCGATGCGTCGCGGGTACAGCGCCCGGCGCTACCTCGAGCGCTTGGGCCAGGCTCGGGCCGCGATCGAGGATCTGCACGTGACGACGGACCTCATCGTCGGCTTCCCCGGCGAGACGGACGCCGAGTTCGACGAGACGCTCGCGATCGTGGCCGAGGCGGATTTCGATGCGGCCTATACGTTCATCTTCTCGCCACGCGAGGGCACGCGGGCGGCCGAGATGACCGAGGAGTACGTGGCCGACGACGTGGTGGCGGAACGATTCGCCCGGCTCAAGGAAGTCCTGGACCGCTCCGCGCTGCGCCACCACGAGGCCCGCGTGGGTCGCGTCGAGGAGGTCCTCGTCGAGGGTCCCTCGCGCCGGAACGACCAGATGCTCTCGGGACGCACCCGACAGGGCAAACTGGTGCACTTCCCGGTCACCGACGCGCCGGTGCGCGCGGGTTCGCTGGTCAACGTGCGGGTGAACCACGGTGCGCCCTATCACCTGCGCGGAGAGTTGGACTCGGTTCAACGGGGCCCCCGTCACAAGGTACGACTGGCGCTCAAGAGTTCGTGAGGAACCACGGTGGTCCGGCCGTCGCCCTCGTGGGGGCGACCGCGGTGGGCAAGTCCGCGGTGGCGCACGAGTTGGCGCTGGCCAGCGGGGGTGACCTGCACGTCGTGTGCGTCGATTCGATGACGGTGTACCGGGGGATGGATATCGGTACCGCCAAGGCGACGGCGGCGCAGCGCGGTGAGGTGGACTACCACCTGCTCGACCTCATCGAACCCCGCGACGAGTTCACCGTGTCGCAGTTCCAGCGTGCGGCGCGTGACGCCGCGCAATCGATCTGGACGCTCGGGGGTTCGATTCTCTACGTCGGGGGTACTGGACTCTACGGTCGCGCGGTGCTCGACGACCTCGACATCCCGGGCCAGTTCCCCGACGCCCGTGCCGACATCGAGGCGCGCAGCGAGGACGTGGGTGCGCTCTACGCGGAACTGCGTCGGGTGGATCCCGAGGCCGCGAGCAAGATGGAGCCGACCAATCGTCGTCGCATCGTCCGGGCCCTCGAAGTGACCATCGGAGCGGGTCGACCTTTTTCCTCCTACGGCGCTGGTTTGCGGCACTACGGCGCCCCGCGCGTGCTCCAAGTGGGACTTAATTGTGAATTTGATGTTCTCGATGTGCGAATCCGGAGACGTTTCGAGGCTTGGATGGAACAAGGACTACTAGAGGAGGTCGTACGCCTGAAGGAACGAGGAATGAGTCGCACGGCCCGCCAGGCCGTGGGATACCGCGAACTGCTTCGCCACCTGGAAGAGGGCGTGGAACTCGAGAAGTGTGTCGAGGACGCCATCACCCAGAGTCGGCGACTGGCTCGACGCCAACGTTCGTGGTTCCAGCGCGACCCGCGCGTGGAATGGTTCGACGAACCGTCCGCCGCGGCGAAGCGACTCGAGGAAGTTCTGAGAAGTCCTGACGGGTTCGTGCGAGAATAATAAATATGGCACTTCGATCGTTACAAAAGTGGCAGGGCGCGGGCAATGACTTTCTGGTCGATGTCGTGGAGCAGGGTTCGACGCCCTGGTGGAACCCCCAGCGCGCGCGCGCGGCCTGTGATCGCCACATGGGCGTGGGCGCCGATGGTCTCCTGGTGGCTGCGGTGGGATCGACGATCTCGATGTCGCTCTACAACGCCGACGGGACGGTTGCGGAGATGTCGGGCAACGGGATTCGTTGCCTGGTCGCCGCGGTGCGACGCGCGACGGGACGCTCCGATCGTGAGGTTCGCGTCCAGACCCTGGCGGGTGAGCGCCTGGTCACGCTCGACCTGCGCGATGATCGCGGGACGGGTAGCGTCGACATGGGTCCGGTGACGCTCGGCGCGACCCTCGAAGGGGCACTGGGCGTCGCGCACGTGGGCAATCCCCACGTCGTCGTGGTGGACAATCCCGACTGGGACGACGTCAACCGCGAGGAGATGGCGGCCAAGTTGGCCTTCCAACTCGGCGGGGCCAACGTCGAGTTCGTCGAGATCATCGACGAAGCCCACGTCGCGATCCGCGTCATCGAGCGCGGCGTCGGTTGGACGCTCGCGTGCGGTACTGGTTCGGTCGCGACCGCGGCGGTCTGCCACCAGCGCGGACTCACGGGTTCTGAGGTGACCGTCGACAATCCGGGTGGTTCGTTGCGGGTGACACTGGGTGAAGGCGGCGCCCGCCTCGAAGGCCCGGTGAGGTTCGTCGCGAACGTGGAGTGGCTTGGCGGGTGACGTACGTCCCCACCACACTGATTGACCGCACGTTTCGTGAGAAGATCGTGTTGGTGGGAGTTCAGTTTCCCGGGATGAACGCCGAGGAGCTCGAGCACCAACTCGATGAGTTGGCCCTGTTGGTGGATACCGCGGGAGCGGATGTCGTCGCGCGGGTCGTACAGCGACGCGACGCGCCGGACCCCGCCACCTACCTCGGATCAGGCAAGGTGGACGAACTCCGTGAGATTTGTCTGGCGCTGGACTCCGATACCGTGGTGTTCGAACAGAATCTGACGCCGGCGCAGCAGCGAAACCTGGAGAAGATCCTCGGACGCACGGCGATCGATCGGACCGCGGTGATCCTCGACATCTTTGCCCAGAACGCTCGAACCCCCGAGGGCAAGGCCCAGGTGGAACTCGCGCTGTTGCAGTATCGGCTACCTCGACTGCGTCGCGCGGGGGGTTCGCTGTCCCAACAGGCGGGCGGCATCGGCACCCGCGGTCCCGGAGAGACCCAGCTCGAGGTCGATCGACGTCGTTTGGTCAATCGCATCCATCGCATTCGCCAAGAGCTGAAGGAGATCGACCGCACGCGCGACGTTCAGCGCCAGGGTCGCGACCGCGGACGTCATCGTGAGGTCACGCTGGTGGGCTACACCAACGCGGGCAAATCGTCGCTCCTGAACGCATTGACCGACGCGCAGGTGCCCACCGAGGACCGCTTGTTCGTGACGCTCGATCCGCGTACTCGCCAACGCCAACTGCCCGGCGGGGAGACGATCCTGGTGACCGACACGGTCGGTTTCATCTCCAACTTGCCCCACGAGTTGGTCGAGGCCTTCATGAGTACGCTGAAATCCGTCCAGTTGGCCACCCTGCTGGTCCACGTGGTCGATGGCTCGAGCGACGACGCGGAAGCCCAGATCGGGGCGGTGCGTGAGGTGCTGCGCGAGATCGACGCTGACGCGGTCCCCGAGTTGCTGGTCTTCAACAAGGCCGACGTGGCCGGTTCACGCTCGCGTGACTTGGCCAAGATCTACGAGGGGAGCGTGTGGGTGTCGGCGCTGACACGCGAGAACCTGGACGAGTTGATCGCCACGATCGGACTTCGACTCCGGACCCAGGACCGCGTGGTGACGCTGCACCTTCCGCTCGATCGCGGTGACCTGGTGGCGGCGGCGCACCGCGAGGGTGAAGTGCTCGACACGTCGATCACCGACGACTCGGTGGTCGTTCAGGTCGTCTTGGACGAGGTGGGTGCGGCCCGCTTCGCACAGTGGCGGACCGTACCGTGAGCTTCGTCCCACCTCCCTACCCCTACGAGCGGCTGGACGGATTGCGAGAGAGCGCGTCGCGACTCCCGGGTGGGTCGATCGACTGCTCCATCGGCACGCCGGTCGACGCACCGCCGGACTTCGTGATCGATGAACTGGCGCGCGCCAGCGGCGCGCGCGGCTACCCCCCGTCGGCCGGGACACCGCGACTGCGCGACGCCGCAGCCGGTTGGCTGCACCGGCGTTTTGGGGTGGAGCAGCCCTCGTCAGAACTGGCGGCCTGCGTCGGGACGAAGGAATTCGTCGCTTCGTTGGCGACGTATCTTCACCTGCGCCGCGACGACCGTGACACCGTGCTGTACCCAGCCATCTCGTATCCGACGTACGCCATGGGTGCGACTCTGGCGGGACTGCGCGCCGTCGAGGTGCCCTTGCGCGACGGGGCGCTGGATCTCGCGGCGGTCGCACCCGACGACGTGCGCCGCGCGCTCGTGCTGTGGTCGAATTCGCCGTCGAATCCCACCGGTGATCTCGACGACCTCGGCGCGGTGGCGCGATGGGGACGCGAGAACGACGTGCTCGTCGCGAGTGACGAGTGTTACGCCGACTTCACCTGGCAGGACCATCCGCGCAGCATCCTCCAGCACGGGTCGGAGAACGTGATCGCGGTCCATTCGATATCGAAACGCTCGAATCTGGCCGGCGTGCGTGCGGGCTTCTACGCCGGCGACGCGGACGTCGTGTCCTACTTGCGCTTGGTGCGTCAGCACGCGGGGTTGATGGTGGCCGCCCCTGTTCAGGCGGCGGTGGCCGCGGCCTACGACAACGACGAGCACGTGGAGCGCCAACGCGACGTGTACTACCGACGACTGCACGTGTTGGGTGAAGCCTTGCGCGCGGCGCGAGTGCGGTGTCCCGCACCGCAGGGTTCGTTCTACCTGTGGTGCTCACGTGAGGGGATGGACGGTTGGCAATTGGCCGCCTGGCTCGCGGAGGTGGCGGGTCTCATCGTGAGCCCCGGTGAACTGTACGGACCGGGCGGCGGTGACTTCGCGCGGATAGCCATGGTGCAGCCAGACGACCGGATCGAGCTCGCGGCACAGCGACTCCGGGAATTGGCCTGATCACGCAACTACGATGGGTCTATGAGCGACCTGGCATCACGGATCCGGCATTGGTACGAACAGGTCGCTGAGATCGACCCGACGAACCTCGAGGCGCGACGCGACGTCGAACTCGTGATCGCGAAACTCGATGACGGTCAGTTGCGGGTGGCGGAGATTGATGAGAACAACGCGGTCGTCGTGCACGAATGGGTGAAGCAGGCGATTCTGCTACTGTTTCGGCTCCGCGGCCTGGAGACGTCCTTGGCGGGCCCCTTCGAGTTCCACGACAAGTTGGAGCTCAAGACGCAGTACGCGCGACGCGGCGTGCGTGTCGTGCCCGGCGCGTCGGCACGCCGCGGGAGCTTCTTGAGTCCCGGCGTGATCATGATGCCGAGTTACGTCAATATCGGTGCGTGGGTGGGACCCGGGTCGATGATTGACACGTGGGCCACCGTGGGCAGTTGTGCGCAGATCGGCGCCAACGTGCATCTCGCCGGCGGCGTGGGCATCGGGGGAGTGCTAGAACCGGCGAACGCCGTGCCGGTGGTGATCGAGGACGGTGCGTTCATCGGCAGCCGCTGCATGGTGGTCGAGGGCGCGCGCGTGGGCAAAGGTTCGGTCCTGGGCGCGGGTACCATCTTGAACCCTTCGATACCCGTGATCGATGCCGAGACGGGTGAGGAGATCTCGCGCGGGTACGTGCCGGACTTTTGTGTGGCGGTCTCCGCCCAACGACGCCGAGAATTTCCCGGTGGTGATTTCTATCTGCCGTGCGTGCTCGTCATCAAGCGGCTCGGCGAGAACGAGCGTCACTCGAAAGTGGCGTTGAACGCACTGCTCCGTGACCACGGGGTGGCCACGTGACCACCCTGGCTGACGTGATGGCACTGGTCCGGATTGATTCGGTGAGTGGCAACGAGGGCGCGCTGGCTGACCTCGTCGAGGAGCGCCTGCGGGCCAACGCGGCGCTGGACGTGACGCGCGTCGGTGACAACGTGATTGCGCGCACCCTCGGTCAGCACCGTACGCGAGTGCTGATCGCCGGTCACCTTGACACGGTGCCCGGAGACGTCGGCGCGGCAGTCATCGACGGTGATGTCTTGGTGGGACTGGGAGCGAGCGACATGAAGGGATCGCTCGCCGTGATGATTGATTTGGCCCTCGACCCCGTGGCGCGACCAGTGGAGATCACCTGGGTCTTCTACGCACGCGAGGAGGTCGAGCGGTCGAGGTCCGGACTGGTCGAGATCGCCGCACGACGACCCGACCTCCTCGTGGCCGACGTGGCCATCCTCGCCGAACCGACCGATAGTCGGGTGGAGGCGGGTTGCCAAGGGACGCTACGGGTAAAGGTGACCCTTCGTGGGCGTCGGGCCCACACTGCGCGGCCCTTCACCGGTCGCAACGCGATCCATCGTGTGGGTGACGTGCTGGCGTTGGTCGCGACCTACCAACCTCGTGAGGTCGAACTCGACGGTGTCACCTACGTCGAGCAGTTGCAGGCGGTGGGCGTCGAGGGTGGGATCGCCCCAAACGTGGTGCCGGACGTGGCTTCGTGCGTCTTGAATCACCGCGTCGCTCCCGATCGCTCCCGCGACGAGGCGGTCAACTGGTTGCGTGGCTACCTCGGCGAGCTGCTGGACGACGACGACGTCCTCGAAGTCCTGGACTGGGCCCCGTCGGCGAGACCGGAGTTGGACAACTCCCACCTCGCGGAGTTGGTCAAGTTGACGGGCGAAAAGCCCCGCGCGAAAGTCGGATGGACGGACGTCGCGACTTTCCAGGATCTCGGAGTCCCCGCCACCAACTTCGGTGCGGGCGACCCCCTGCTCGCACACCGGAGTGATGAATTCATCTCGGCACTCCAGGTGACGCACTTCGCGGCAACTCTCGGCGAGTGGTTGTGCCGCTGCGGCACGGCGATCGCTCGCTAATAAGTGCGCAGTACCGAGATGACGCGTCCGTAGATAACGACCTCGCTCGTCGGGAATTCCATCGGTTCCATCGACGGATTCTCCGGCTGAAGGACCACCCGCGAACCCTGTGGGAAATACCGCTTGACCGTGGCTTCGTCCCCGGGGATGCCCGCGACCACAATCTGGCCCTTCTCGGCGGTCGACTGACGCTCCACGACGAGGAAGTCTCCCGGCAGTATGCCCGCACCCAGCATCGAGTCTCCGCGGACCTGCAGTACGAAACTCTCGCCGCGCCCCGCGAACTGGTCGGGGATCGACATCATCTCGAAGTCGTTCTGGGCGGCCATCACCCCCGTGCCTGCCGCCACCGATCCCACGAAGGGAATTTGGCGGATGGTCGCCACCGGTGGCTCAGCGAATTGCTCATGGGCGTCGAGGTGCACGGTCAACGTGCGAGGCTGTTTGGGATTCTTCTCGATGTAGCCAGCCTTCTTGAGGACTTCGATGTGGTTCGCCACGGTGGCTGGCGCATTGAGACCCACGTGTGCCGCAATCTCACGGATCGTCGGAGGGAAATTTCGTTCGCGTTGGCACGCGACGATGTACTCGAGAATCTTGCGTCTCATCGGTGTCAACACCTCGGCCATCGGTTCCTCCCTACACGAACAGTTGTTCGTAGCCTAGGGCAATGAAGGGTGGGAAAGCAAACACCTGTTCGTATCGCCACCCGTTTGAAAATGTCACAACAGTTAACACAAAGGCGCTATTTTCAAGAGAATCTCGCTGCTACTGTTCCTTAGTGACCAAAATGGTCCGTGTGTGACATGTGCGTGAGTTCTCGTCAATTGGGGGGGCTGTAGGTACGTGGTAATGCAAATTGACATCAAATAAGGGAGACGGACTGATGAAGTTTCGTTTGAATAAGACGGTGGCTGCGGTCTCGTCGAGCGCCCTGTTGCTGATGGCGGTGCCGGCGGTCGGTATCGCGTCAGCCTCGGGCGCTGCGACGAAGCCGACCTTCGTGATTGGCTATGAGGGACCGCTGTCGGGTAGCAACGCTCAGCTCGGTCTGAACATGGTGTTCGGCGTTCAGCTGGCGATCAACAACGCCAACGCAACGGGCAAGTTGCCCTTCAGATTGACGCTCGCCAAGTACGACGACCAGGGTTCGAACACGTACTCGCCGGCCCAGGCGCAGGCCGCGGTCGCGAACAAGAAGCTCGTCGCCATTGTCGGACCCGCGTTCTCGGGTGCCACGCAGGCTGCGGAGCCTTACTACTCGGCGGCCAACATCGCCACGGTGAGTCCTTCGGCCACGGCCGCCGCTTTGGCCACGGGCATCAAGAACAACAACTTCATGCGAGTGGTCTACGGTGACGATGTCCAGGGCGCCGCGGATGCCAACTTCCTGGTGAAGATCCACAAGGCGAACAGCGTCTACGTGATCAACGACGGCACCTTCTACGGTGCCGGTCTCGCGCAGGTCGTGGCGATCGATGCCAAGGCGATGCACGCCAAGGTGACCACGAACTCCCTGCCCCAGACCTGCTCACCCGGGTACGCTCCAGTGTCGGAATACGCAGCAGCGGCGACGCAGATTGTCGCGGCCGCTCCCAAGGCGATTTTCTACGGTGGTTACTACTGTGACTTCGGCCTCCTGCTCGGCGCGCTCAGCACCGCCGGTTACAAGGGCGCCATCATGTCGGGTGACGGGTCGGAGTCGTCCGCGCTGATCGCGGGTACCTCGCCCGCCTCCGCCGCGAATGGCGTCTACTTGAGCGCCGCGGGTGGTGGCTCGGGTGGCAACCTGACCGGCAAGTTGGCCGTGGCCTACCAGAAGTTGGCTCACTTCCCGGCTAAGGGTGCTCTGTACGCGACCCAGTCCTACGACGCGACAAACATGATCATCGCGGCGATGCAGAAGATCTCGGTCAAGGGCAGCCTGTCGACGATTCGCTACAACTTGAAGAATCAGTTGCACAAGACGACGTACAAGGGCCTCACCGGAGTGCTGAAGTTCCAGAGCGACGGAAACCTTGTGGGCGCTGGTAAGGGCCAGATTAACTTCTACCAAGTCAAGAATGGCCAGATTGTTCAGGTCGGACACAACTAATCGTTGACCTCGAAAAGGGGCCGGAGGCGGAAACGCCTCCGGCCCCTTTTTCATATAGAGTGAGGCGTCTGATCGTGAGGATGGGGAAAAACTAGTGGCAAGTATCTTTGGCTTCTTCGTCACGCACTTTGGCATCCTGCGAAAAGAGTTCTGGCCCCTCCTGGTGGGCGGACTCTCCAACGGATTCATCTACGCCATGGTGGCTATTGGTTACACGATGGTGTATGGCGTGTTGCGTCTCATCAACTTCGCCCACTCGGAGATCTTCATGTCGGGGGGATTCGCCTCCTTCTTCTTGATGCGCGCCCTGATCGGCTCATCGGCGCCGGGTGGCGTGGCGTCAGTGCTGTTGGTCATCGGAGGGGTGCTCGGCGGCGGTCTCGCGGGTGCATTCATGGCCATGGTGCTCGAGCGTGTGGCGTATCGCCCCTTACGTCGTCGTCATGCCCCCGCCCTGGCGTACCTCATCAGTGCGATCGGTGCCTCGTACTTCATGTTCAATTTGGCGGGCAAGGAGTTTGGACGCTACAACACTTCGATGGCGCAGCCTTTTGTCAATCACACCATTTTCACGTTGTTCGGTGCGCCAGTGCAGATGTTGTCGATGATCATCGCGCTGGTGGGGACCGTGATGCTCATCACTCTCGACCGTGTCGTGGGATCGACGAAATTGGGACGCAGTGTTCGCGCAGTAGCTCAAGACGCGGAGACGGCGTCGTTGATGGGTGTCAACATCGACCGGACCATCGTGATCGTTTTCGTCTTGGGTGGCTTCATGGGGGGTGCCGCCGGCTTTCTGTACGGCCTTGGTTTCGGGATCAACTACACCATGGGCTTCACCCCCGCCCTGAAGGCATTCACTGCGGCGGTGCTGGGAGGTATCGGCAATTTGCGCGGCGCGGCAATTGGCGGATTACTCCTGGGGGTGGTGGAGAGTTTCTCGATCGCCTTCGTCAACGGGGCCTACCTCGACGTGGTGGTTTTCGGTCTGTTGATCGCCGTGTTGCTCTTTCGGCCCACGGGAATACTTGGTGAGCGACTGGGGAGGTCGGCATGATCAAGCAATGGCTCGGCTCGCCGCTGGCCCGCCGCGTGGGTACGACGACGGCACTCGCGGTGTTGTTGATGGTGATGACCGGTCCCTCGGGGAGCACGTCGCAGCCAACGGCGGGGTTCGTCCAGTCGTTTTCCGAACGCAGTTCATTTTTCGGTCTCTTCGTCACTCAGCGCTGGCTGGTGTGGGCGGCTCTCGCCCTGATCGTGAGCGCGCTCATCCGCGTCGCGAAGTGGCTTAAGTCCGACTACGCGGAGATGGTAGCCATACCTGGTCGACTGGCTCGCTCCGCGCAAGCGCCCTTTCAGACGAAGAAACCGGTGCGCTTCGGCACCTACGGCGTGTTGATGATCGTGGCGATCCTCCTGCCGGTCTTCGTCACCGATGGATTCTGGCAGCAGTCGCTGGTGGAGCAGGTCGCGATCTTCGTCCTGCTGGCCCTTGGGCTCAACGTCGTCGTGGGTTTCGCCGGTCTTCTCGACCTCGGCTTCGTGGCCTTCTACGCCATCGGGGCGTACGCGACCGCCTGGGTGACGGGAGCGTTGCCGGCCGCTGCGCCCTTCGGCGTCCACCTCGATCCGTTCTGGGCGATTCCTATCGCCATCGCCATCGCCATGGCGTCGGGTGTCTTGTTGGGCATCCCCACTCTGCGACTGCGCGGTGACTACTTGGCGATCGTCACGCTCGGCTTCGGCGAGATTGTCACCATCTTCTTGAACAATGAGTACGGGATCACCGGAGGGTCGACCGGTTCGCACCAGGTGCCGCATTTCACCTTTCACGTCGGCCCGATCAAGTACGCCTGGGGACTGGGGCCGGTTCCCTACTATTACCTGACGCTCGGTTTCGTGGTGCTGTTTCTCATCATCTTCTCGCGGCTCGAACACTCGCGAGTGGGCCGATCATGGACCGCGATCCGAGAGGATGAGGTCGCCGCAGAGTCCATCGGAATCAATCCGCTGAAGTACAAGGTGATGGCCTTCGCCATCGGCGCGGCGAGCGCTGGTTTCGCCGGCGTGATGACGGCCGCGCAAACGAACTTCCTCTCACCCCAGACTTTCCTCCTCTCCTTCTCCATCAATATCCTCGTGCTGGTGATCTTTGGCGGTATGGGCTCGATCATTGGAGTGGTCTGCGGGGCACTCCTCGTTCAGGTCGTCTCGACGTGGATGGACCACTACACGCCCTTCGGATTTCAGTCACAAGACCTCTATATGTATCTCGGCGCGATTCTGGTCGCGATGATGATCTTCCGGCCAGCGGGCCTCATTCCCGCCCGGCGGCGTAAGCGTGAGATTGCCATGTCGGAAGCGGGTGAGGGGCACATGGATGAGATGTTGACCGGAGACACCCCGTGAGTGACGATTACATCTTCGACGTGAAGAACGTCACGTTACGCTTCGGCGGCGTGGTGTCCTTGAACGACGTCAGTCTGCACCAAAACCGGGGCGAGATCCTGGCGGTCATCGGTCCGAACGGGGCCGGTAAGACGTCGCTGTTCAATTCACTGACGGGGGTTTATCGACCCCAGGTGGGAACGATCACCTTTTCGGGCGAACCTGGTCACTCGGTCTCGGTGATCGGGCGAAAGCCGCACCTCTTGAACGGGGCGGGCATCGCGCGAACGTTTCAGGCGTCGCGAATGTTCAGCGCTCTGACCACGTACGAGAACGTCAAGATCGGTGCGGAGTCCCACAAGGGATTAGGGGCCGTGGGAGCCATGCTGGGCGGTCCCGCGACGCGTCGTGGCGAGAAGTTGTCGGATTCTCGTACGTGGGAGTTGTTGGACTTCGTCGGCCTGCGTGCGGAGGCCAATACGCTGTCGGCCTCATTGTCGTACGGCGCCCGCCGACGTCTCGAGATCGCGAGGGGCCTCGCGACGAATCCCAAGGTCCTCTTGTTGGACGAACCCGCTGCGGGCACCAATCCGGCGGAGAAACTCGAGCTGACCTCTCTCATCCGCAAGGTTCGTGACCGAATGGGTGTGTCGATTCTTTTGATCGAGCACGACATGAAGATGGTCATGTCGTTGGCCGAACGCCTCTACGTGTTGAACTTCGGCGGGGTGATCGCGGAGGGCACGCCCGAGGAAATCCGAGCGAACGACGCGGTCGTGGTGGCCTACCTGGGTTCGAGCGATACCGGTGAGGCGGCCCAGCCGTCGCCGAGTGAGACGGAGGACACCGATGCTCAAGGTTGATGACGCCGTCGTTCGCTACGGGGCGATTACCGCGTTACACGGAGTGTCGTTCGAGGTCAACGAGGGTGAGATCGTCACGCTATTGGGTGCGAACGGCGCGGGCAAGTCCACGACGTTGCGAATGCTCTCGGGCTTGCATGCGCCCACCGAAGGTCGGATCACCTTCAACGGCGAGGACATCACCCGAGTCAAGGCCCATAGTTTTTCGAAACTCGGCATCAGTCACGTACCCGAAGGTCGTCGGATCTTTCCGCAGATGACGGTCGAGGAGAACCTCGAGATGGGAGCCTTCGGTCGAAGGGGCAGCTACAGCGACGACATCGATCGGATGTACGGTATATTCCCGATTCTCAAAGAGCGCCGCAAGCAACTGGGCGGCAATCTCTCGGGCGGGGAACAACAGATGCTGGCCATCGGTCGGGCGCTGATGGCCCGGCCCACGCTCCTCTTGTTGGACGAGCCGTCGATGGGCCTCGCGCCCATGATTGTTGACACCATCTTCCGGATCATTGGCGAGATTCGTGACAGCGGTACCACCGTGTTAGTGGTGGAGCAGAACGCCGCACAGGCGCTTCGTCTCGCGGACCGCGGTTACGTGATGGAGAACGGCGTCATTGCCTTCAGTGATGAAGCCGAGAATCTGTTGCACGACCCTCGAGTTCGTGCGGTGTACCTCGGAGAGTCAATCGACTGAGGCGCTGGCGGAGCCGATCACTGACCAGGCGCGCAGGATTCTTGATCGTTGACGCGCGTTCCCGGCGACCTTTGGGTCGACCAGGGAGGTTCAATGGTCGAGAGCGATGTGGTGATGGGTCAGTGTTGGCGTGACGTCGCGGACGTCCTGGAGGCGGGTGTTCGTCGGGTCCTCCTGTACGGGCCGCCCGGCACCGGCAAGACGTACGCCGCACTCAAGCTGGGGGTGAGCGGCGGCATCTCGGAGCGATTGGTGTGCACCGAAGACCTTACGACCGGCGAGATCACGGGGACCTGGATGCCCGCGGGGGCGGGGAAGTGGGAATGGCGCGAGGGGCCAGCGATTCGGGCGTGGAGCGGTAGCGCCGGGCGCGGTGGTCGCCTGGTGGTGGATGAGGTGGACCGCGCCTCCGGCGATGCACTCAGTACGTTGCTCGCGATCACCGACTCCACGGACTCGGCACGGTGGAGAAATCCCGAGACCGGCCAGTGGGTGAAACCAGGACCAGATTTCTCAGTGGTGATGACCACCAATATCGAGGAATTGGAGGACATCCCCGTGGCCCTGCGGGATCGATTTCCGGTAGCGGTACGCATCGACCGACCCCATCCCCACGCGGTTGCCGTCCTCAGCGAGGACTTGCAGGCCGCAGCGCTCAATGGCTCCTTCGGTGATGCGGAGCGACGGGTGTCGTTGCGAAGCTTCTACGCCTTCGACCAGCTGCGCCGCGCGCTCGGGGCGCCGCGCGCCGCGCGCCTGTTGTTCGGTGAGATCGGGGCCACGGCGATCCTCGACGCGCTCGCGATTGGCGCCCTGGAGTGACGGCGACCGCCTATCCCGAACTGGTCGACGGGCGCCGTGACGGTTTCGAACAAGGGCCGTGGCGGGTCGAGGTCGGATCGAGCCTGCGCGGCGGCGCGAGTTGCAACCTCACGGAGCGGGTTCTACGGGTACCCGCGGGCGTCGACGGGTCGTCGCGGGTGGTGCGCGCCCACGAACTGATGCACATCCGCGTCAGTCCCTTCCTCACTCGTCACGTACCGGTCGACGCCGACGTGTCGTCGAGGGCGCTGGAGTGCGCCGAAGAGTACCGCATCAACTTGCTGTTGGGCCGCCTGGGCTTTGACACGTCGTCATTGCGCGATGGGTCGGAGCGTCCAGGAGGACGGCGCCTGGCCGAGGCCAATCAGTGGAACGAGGCCGTGTGCTTTCTCATGGCAGTGGCGGGAACGGGCGGCGAGACCGAGTACATACGCGGCATTCGCTCGGGCCAGCCCACGTGGGCCCCCGCACTGCGCGCCATCAAGAAGCGCGTTCTGGAGATGGTGGAAGGTCTCGGCCCGGCACAGATCGGTGACACCAGTCTCACCGATGAGGGGGTACCGCGGGGATTCGCTGACGTCACGGTGCCGATAGCTAGGTTACTCAGTCGCTCGATGGGGGCGGCCGCACCCGAAGGAGCGGAGTCACTGAGAATCTTTCGACGTTCGCTGGAGCCCAGTTCTCGTCGGGCCCCGAGCGGTGCATTCGCACCGTTGGTGTTCGACCAGTCGATGACCTACGTCGATCGGCGCCGCCGCGCCCTGAACCGACGACCGAAGCCGGCCACCAGTGGCACTGTCATGCGCTACCCGAACCGACTGCTCGTTGACCCCCTGCAGCGCGCGTTCGCGCGCAAGACCCCGTCGCCGGGCGGGGTAATCGTGATCGACCAATCCGGCTCGATGGATGTCACCGTTGCGGAACTCGAACAACTGTTGCGGTGTGCACCGGACGCGTTGATCGTCGGCTACAGCCACCGGCCCGGTGACAATGGCAGCACGCCCAACGCCTGGGTCCTGGCCCACCGCGGACGCGTGGCCAACCACGCGCGCACCGGGAACATCGGCAACGGAGTGGACGCCCCCGTGCTGCGCTGGGCCTCGCGTCAAGCCGCGGCCCTCGACCCCGTGGTGTGGGTGACCGACGGTCAAGTCACGGATTCGCACGATCACCCGTGTCACAGCCTCTCCTTAGAGTGTGCTCGTCTCGTCCAACGACACCGAATCCGTCTGGTCCGCTCCTTGGATGAGGTGGAGGGAGCGTTACGTCGTCGCCCCAGCGCCGTCACGACGTTCGGTCGGGTGGGTCGGCTTCTCAGCGCCGCCAGGTAACGAAGTCGTGTGGGAGCTATTGAAAGCGAACACTTGTTCGCCTATACTAGCGAACAAGTGTTCGTCAATTGCAAGGAAAGAAGGAGAGAACGATGGCCGCTGTGGAGATGTTCTTCGAAGGACCGAACGTGACGGCGTCTTCGCGCTCACCACTGCGTGTCGTTCCCGCCGCGCCGACCGCGCCGGTCTATCGAGTCGGTCCGCTGGTGGCTAACCGGCGCGCGGCGCGAGCGCGGATGAAGGCCCGTCGTCGTCGTAGCGCGTTGGCGGCATTGGTGGTGATCAGTCTCGTGTTGCTGGCGTGGCCGGGTCACGCTTTTGGCGGCACGAACGGAGTCGGCCTGTCAACCGATCTGGCGTCGAGCTCCACGCTGTCTTCGGGCATGGTGTACGTCGTTCAACCTGGGGACACCATCGCTTCGATCGCTCGCGCGCTCAACCCGGTGTCGCCCGCGATGGCGCGCAAGGCGCTCGTCGCCGAGTTGCGTTCTGAGGATGTCGTGACGGGCGAGCACGTCCTAATTCCTTAATATTTCAGGCTTTTCAGTGTATCCTGATGTTGTGCGTTGTCCTTACTGTTCTGCCGACGACGACCGCGTTGTTGATTCGCGTCTCGCTGAGGATGGGGTCGCCATTCGTCGCCGCCGCGAGTGTTCCGCGTGTAACCACCGCTACACCACGTTCGAACGGATCGAGGAAGTGGGCCTGTACGTGACCAAGCGTTCCGGCGAGCGCGAGCCGTTCAGCCGATCGAAGATTCTCAGCGGAATTCGATCAGCGTGCAAGAACCGGCCGGTGGACGACCTACGACTCGACACCATCGCGGAATCGGTGGAGGAGTCGATGCGCCTCTTGAATCGCGACGTATCGAGTGAGGAAGTGGGGATGGCCACGCTCGACGCGTTGCGTGACATCGATGACGTGGCCTACGTGCGTTTCGCGTCGGTGTACAAGGGGTTCGTGGACGCCGATGATTTTGCGCGGGAAATTGGCATGCTGGTCAAGTCGACGGCACCCAAATTGCGGAGTTAGTCGGTGCGAAGTCTTTCGCGGGTTCCGCGCGTCGCGATGGCGGTCTACGCCCACCCCGACGACGCCGACGTGGCCGCCGGTGGCGTGATGGCGCTGTGGGCCGCGCAGGGGTGCGCAGTGCACCTGGTCGTCGTGTGCGATGGCTCTAAGGGCGCCCACGGCATCACGACGACGCCCGAGCGACTGCGCGAGATGCGTCGCGATGAGCTCGAACTTGCAGCAGACCTGTTGGGGGTGAGAGCCGTACTGCGACTTGAAGTCCCCGACGGTGACGTGTCGAATTCCACGGCGCTCCGGGCGCGCCTGGTGGGACTGATTCGCAGCGTCCGTCCAGAGGTGATCCTGGCCCCGGACCCGACGGCCACTTTCTTCGGGGGCGTGTACGTGAACCATCGTGATCATCGCGAGACGGGATGGGCGTTACTCGATGCGGCCGCCCCAGCGGCCGCGATGCCGCTGTACTTTCCCGAAGAAGGAGAGGCCCATCAGGTGTCGCGGCTATTACTCAGTGGCACCCTCGAGCCCGACGTGGCCATCGACGTGACGACGACGATCGACGTGAAGGTGAAGGCCGTGTTGGCGCACCATTCTCAGACGGGCGACGACGCGCGGGGTGTGAGCGACGTCGTGCGGGGCCGCGCTTCCCAAGCGGGGCGGCCGCTGGGATTACCTTTCGCCGAGGCGTTTCGCAGTGTCGAACTCGCGGGATGAAACTCCCTCGCTCGACGAGGCGCCGATCCTGCACGTCGATCTCGACGCGTTCTTCGCTTCGGTGGAGATTCTCGACGATCCGAGCCTGCGGGGTAAACCAGTGTGCGTGGGTGGGGCCGCGCAGCGGGGCGTCATCGCCAGCGCGAGTTATGAGGCGCGCCGACACGGGGTGAGGAGTGCCATGCCGTCGGTCGTCGCGCGACGACTCTGCCCGGAGTTGATCATTCTGCCGGGGCGTTTCGGGCGCTACGAAGAGTACTCGCGTCGTTTCCATCGACTCATCGACGACCTGACGCCCGAGTTTGAACCCCTCGGCCTCGACGAGGCCTTCGCGGACCTGCGCAGTCTTCGACGTCTAGGGATCCGCCCCCTTGACGCCGCTCGCGATCTGCGTGCTCGGATCCGCGATGAGTTGTCGCTCGAGTGCGGGGTGGGACTCGGTCGCAACAAACTGTTCGCCAAACTCGCGTCCAAGGAAGCGAAGCCCCAAATTCTCGACGGACGTCTCGTCGATGGTGACGGCGTGCTGTGGGTGAGTCCAGGGTTGGAGAGAACCTGGCTGAGCGAACTCCCGGTGCGAGCGCTGTGGGGTGTCGGACCCCAGGGCGCGAAGAAACTGCACCAGCTGGGGCTTCGTTGGGTACGCGATCTGGCCAAGGTGGACGAGGCCACCCTGGCGCGGCATCTCGGCGCGGCGATGGCCGCCACTCTGGTGGCCTACGCCCGCGGCGAGGACGAACGAGTCGTGATGACGCAACGCGAGCTGAAGTCGTTGGGTCACGACGAGACCTTCGCCGTGTCGCTCACCACGAGTGACCAGGTGCTCGCGCACTGTCGCCACCACGCGGGTGTCGTGGCGCGTGCGTTGCGCTCTCACGCACTGGTGGCGCGGACCATCAGTGTCGTACTTCGATTCGACGACCTCGACTCGCTCTCGCGGTCGCAGACGTTGTCGTTCGGCGTGGATGACGAAGCCGCGCTCAGCGCCTTAGCCCAGGCCCTGGTGCGCGGAGTCACGATCGATCGACCGGTCCGTCTCCTCGGCCTCTACGCCACGTCGTTCTTGGAGCGAACGCGCAATCAGGTCCAACTGAGTTTCGAGATGGAGACACCCACCACCGATCGACAGCGCGCCGTTGACGAGTCGCGAGATCACCAGGTATCGGCGGCCGCTTTGCGTGATGCCGTTGACGACATTCGCCGGCGTTACGGACCCGGTTCGGTGGGCGTCGCCGCAGACCTCGACTCCCAGGGACTACGCGTCGAGCGGCAACGAGGCAGTCACGCCTTCGGTCCCGAGCGCCCCGCTACCTAGCGGACTCAGGGGCGAACGGTGACCAACGTGCCGATGGGGGTGTGCGGCCACACGAGCGCGGCTGAAGCGAACGGCATCTCGACGCAACCAAGGCTTTGCGGGAAACCGTACCCGGCGCGGATGAAGCCGTGCAGGGCGTCGCCGCCGTTGAAGTAGGAGACCCACGGAATCCCGGGGTCGGAGTAGTGCGTGCCATTGGGATTTGTGCCCGACATCGTCTGGCTGGTGTAACGAAGGTACACGGGATACGTGCCCGCGGCAGTGGGTGCTTGGGGAATGCCGGTGTTCGCCAGTGTGTGAAAGGAATTGACGCCGTTGAGGTACAGCGTCACCACCTCGGGTGAACCTTCGGTGACGTCGACGTAGTTGTAGCTCGCGGGGTCGACCTGGTGGGCGAGGGTCGCGCCGATCAGTGCGTTCCACGTACCGGCGTCGATCTCACCCGACGCCGGCAGGTTGTGGACGTTTTGGAAGTTCATCAGTGCACCGCGCAGAATCACGTTGTCGGATCCGGGGCTCCACTGGGCTGCGAGCGACGCCGGCAACCCTGCGAATCGCCAGGTGAAGAACCCCGGCACTTGTTCGGAGGGAGTGGTCTGCTTGGCCAGCGGCGAGAACGCGACGGGAAGATAGTTGAGTTGGGCGAGCAACTGCTCCTCCCACAGGATGTTCACGGCGACCGCGGTCTGCACGACGTGCGACGACGTCACGGTGCAGGTGGCGGTGCAGCGCAGGGACGTGGGGAGGGTGATGGCGTACGAGAGGGTGGGCGCCGGCGCCGCGACGGCGACCGCCTGGACGTCGCGTGGCCCGATCTGCTGCCACTTGGTGGCCAACGACGGCGTCAGGGTGAGCGAGGGCAACCTCGTGGCGCTCAAGGGGCTCGTGAAATGCAGCCGCAACAGGGGCATCGTGGTGGTGACGCGCGCGGACACTTGACTGGTGGCGCGCACCACGAGTGGTGATTGGGCGTTAGCGCTCAGTGCACCGGGAACCATCAGCCCCCCAGTGAGCCCCACTACCGCCACCACGCTACGCGCCAATCTTCCCATGGCTCTACCCTAATGCCCCGGTCGATTCCACGCGCCGTACGCTAGAGGCAGAGACGCGAGAGAGGTGGAGTGTGGAAAAGACCAAGCTTACGATCGTGGGAGTCATCGTGGCGGCCATCGTCCTCTTGATCCTCGTCACATTGTTGACGAGCGTCATCAAGACGGTCATCGAGATCGCCATCGTGGTGGGCGCGGTGTACCTCATCGCCCGCCTGATGATGAAGAAGAAGAATGAGTAGGCCGGGCGAGTAGCATGGACGTTCTGGCGGCGTGGCCGAGCGGTTAGGCAGGGGCCTGCAAAGCCCCGTACTCCGGTTCGAATCCGGACGCCGCCTCCAGTGGAGTTAGT
>JABBOA010000141.1 GCA_019352075.1 Acidobacteriota bacterium
CACAACCGTGGCGAGCCCGTCACAGGTCTACGACCAAGTGGCCGCCCACCTCCCCAACGGGGCCGAAATCGAGCGAGCGGAATTGGTGGGGCTGCTGCCGAGGTCCCTGCTCGACGCCGAGGACCCCGAACGCTGGGCACAACTGGGCCTGAGCGAGGCGGCGACCATTGAGGCGCGCCTGGTGGCCCCCTAGCTCGCCTGCGCCCGGCGCTCCAGGGCCCGGGCCCGGCGCAGGCGGCGACGCTCGCGCTCGCTCATTCCGCCCCAGATTCCGAACTTCTCACCGTTGTCGAGTGCGAACTCGAGACAGTCCTCGCGCACGACGCAGCCTCGACACACTTCCTTGGCCTCACGGGTCGACGCGCCGCGTTCGGGGAAGAAGAGATCCGGGTCGACGCCCATGCAGTTCGAACGGGCCTGCCAGCCGCGGTCTTCCATCCCGATCATCGCATTGACGATTTCCATGTCGATTTCCTCCCCGTCGGCGGTTTACACCACCCGTGTAATTACAACATTGTCATTGTGGCGGAATTCGTACGGAATTGCAAATCGAATTACCGGGCCCGCGCGACCCGTCACGGAGCGCGTGGTCGCGTCGACGCACCTACTGTGGGGACCTATGACCACGCCCTCGCCCTTTGCCGGCCTCACCTACGAAGTTCGCGACGACGACCTGGTGAGGTACCAGGACCACCCGGTCGACGACGCATTGTCCACGATCGTGCGCTCGCTGTGCGACTCGCGCGACGAACGCCGCGAGGACGTACGGCGGGGGTTCAATGAGCTCGAGCGTGACGTGCTGGCGATCTTCGCACGGCGTCGTACGCTGCACGCGCGGCGAACCCAATCGACCCGCGCCCTGAGCGACGCACTCGACGCGTACGCCCTGTTGCCACGGGAGTACGACGTCCCCTGGGAGTCCTGGTTCAAGGCCGCGCTCTACGTCGCTCGTGAAGTGGGTCTCGACCTCGACGGTGCCGCGGCGCGCTTCTTCGAGATCGCCACCGCCAAGTCGGTGGCGCGCGCGCGTGTGGCCTTCGACGCCATGGCGCGCATCGACACGTTGATCCAGTGCCACGTCATCCCCGTGAGCACCACGTACGGAGCCGGCATGTTGGAGACCACGGTCGTACGTGACCAGGGCGTCGCATCCTGGGGCGGGATCACCGGTCAGCCCGTCTCCCTCGGTCAGTTCCAGGTCGACTACGCACCCACCACCAACCTGGCGCAATTGGCGGTCACCATCGCCGACGCTCTCGACGCGTCAGGGCTGGTCACGTGCTCACCCCTCCGTCAGGACCAACTCGTCGCGACCACGTTCGACCTCGTGACCTCGGGCTCCTACGTCGACTCACTGGGTTGCCTGAACTTCTTCGCCGATTCGCGTCACGACCAGGTGAGCTTCTCGGTCCACGTCGCCGAGGTGGCGACCGAGGAGCACGACGGCGTGCGATTCGACGCCGACGCCCTGAGCCGCGAACTCGCCGACGCCGCCGACGACATCGAAGGGCAGTCCGCCCTCGTGACGGGACCCTGCGTCGTGGTGCTGAGCGTGTTGCCCGCCTTCGACGACGAGGTCGCCGACGAGACCGCCGACCTCAGCGCGTTCCTCGATCTCGTCGCACGCGCCATCGCTCACGCGCGCGACGCGCTCACGCGCCGCGACGCGACTTGACGAAATCATCGAGGACGTAGACCCCGAGTTCGTCGACCGACGTGTAGAACGTCCGCCCGCCGTTGACCTGGGAGATCTGTTCGACGAAGGGGAACTGGCTTCGTTCGACGTCGAGGGCGAACGTGTTGATGGTGATGCCCGCCTTCGTGCAACGCAACACTTCCGCCATCGTGCGTTGCAGGGTCTCGGCGACCGGTGGCCACGAGAAGAACGGCTCGCCCGCGTCGTCGAGGTGCGCCGTCGGTTCGCCGTCGGTCACCACCACGACCTGTCGCTCGCCGCGCTCGTTGCGCATGAGGTGGCGGCTCAGGGCGAGGGCGTGTTGCAGGTTGGTGCCGTAGTTGTAGTCGATGGTGAGCGCCGGGATGTCCTCGACGCGCAGCTCGCGCGCGGTCTCACCGAAACCGACGACCGCGACGAAGTCGCGCGGGAACTTCGATCGGATCAATTGGGTCAAGGCCAGGACCATCTTCTTCGCGGGCACGAGGTTGCCACGCATGGCCATCGATAGCGAGAGGTCGACCGCGAAGACCGTGGACGAACGGCGCGCCGCCTCGTACTCCTCGACCGCGAAGTCGTCGGGGTGCAGTCGCAGGGGCGTCCCGGGTCCCTGGCGGAAAAGGGCGTTGCGCATCGTCTGGGGCAGGTGCAGGGAGAAGGGCTCGCCGGGCTCCCACGGCTTGGCCGTCTCCTCGCGGTCGCCGCCGCGCGCCACGGTGGCCGAGCGGTGCGCTCCCAGGGTCGGGGAATCCCGCAGCTGACCGAACAAGTCGCGCAGCGCCCGCTGGCCGATCTGGCGCACCCCTTTGGCGGTCAGTTCGAGACGTCCCTGGACGTGATCGACGAAGCCACGATCCCCCAAACCCTTGAGCGCGCGTTGCAGACGCGTGATGTGACGGGCGGCGTCGTCCCCCAGGTGCCGGCGCACCGCGTCGACGTCGACTTCGGGCAAGCCGTGCGCGGCGTGCGCGCGACCGAGGAAGTTCTCGAGATCCTGTAGTTGTCCCAACTGCTCGGTCAGCGACGTGGCGTCACTGAAGGAGCCGCCGCGTTGACCGCGCATCCGGTGCGCGCGCTGCCAGTCGATGTCCGGTGTCGCCTGACGGAGATTCGAGACGAGTCGACTGAGGGAGAAGTCGAGCTCCATGTTCTGCATCATCTGCGCGTACAGTTCGCGTAACTGCGCTTGCTGCTCACCGGAGAGCGAATTGAACATCGCTTCGGCCGCCGCGGCCCGTTCGGCCATCATGCGCACGACGTCCTCGAGCGACTGCGCACCCGGGAAGAAATCGCCGTACTTCTCCATGAAGTCGTCGAAGGAGGGGTCGACCGGGGCCCCGCGACGGTCCTGTTCGATCATGGTGGAGAGGGCGTCCATCATGTCGCGAATCCGCTGCAGCTCCTGCCCGTCGGGATTCGCCAACATCTCCTTGCTCTGTTCGAAATACGTCGCCAGCAGGTCGGCGTTGAGCTCACTGACCAGTTGTTCGAACTCCTGGCGCGCCTCGGAGGAGATGAACTCGTACTCGCGAAAGTCGGCGAGCCGCTGTCCCAGACGCTGACCCATCAGGTCGCGCTGCATCGCGCGTTGGTCCACCAGGTCGCGCGTCACTTCGAGCCGGCGTTGATCACCCGACTCGTGCGCCTCACGCAGCAAGTCGTCGGCCCCGTTCGCCTCGGTCGCCTCGATCTGGTCCAGCCAGTCGCGGTACCGCTGGAATTCACCCTCGGGGTCGCCCTGACGTTCCAGCTCCTGGCGTCGGCGCCGGGTGCGCTCGAGCAGTTCGCGCAGCCCCTCGACACGCTCGCCGTCCTCGGTCGTGAATCCCTTGTGCAAGAGTCGGTCCATGGCGGCGTCGAGATCGCCGTGTTCCATCACGTCATCGGCCAGGAGGCGCAGGAACTCCTCGACGTCGACGCCGCCGTCGTCGTCGCGGTACTGGCGAAAGTCGTAGCGGACCGCCACTATCGATTCCTCGACCGGTACAGGGCCCGCGCACCCGACGCATCCTTCGCGAGTCGCTTGGTGAGGTGGAGCCCCTCGAGGACGAACTCCGCCGCGGCGGCGACCACACCGTCGCTCGCACCCTCGCCCGCCACCCGCCGCGCGGCGACGTCCAGAGCGGGCATCGCCGCGAGGACGTCGAGGTAGGACTGGTCGGCCAAGTCGTCGCCGGTGTGCACCACGGCCTCGGACGCGAAGGCGGCCACGATGTCGCCGGCCTCCTCGAGGACCACGTGCTCCAGAAAGCTCTGACGCACCGCCAGTGAGATCAGCGCGGCCACCACCTGGTCCGCGTCGTCGTCGTCCATCGTGTCGAACTCGATCTTGCCCTGGGTCGACTGCACCATCGCCGCGAGGTCGCTCACCCGTGGCACGACGGACGCGTCACCGGTGCGCAGGGCTCGTCGCAGTGCACTGGCGACCACCGTCTCGTAATTGGCGATCGACAGGCGAACCGACACGCCCGAACGCTGCGAGACCACGTGACTCTGGCGCGCCACGTGGCTCACGCGCGCGACGATGTCCTCGATGAACCACGGCACCTCGATGGGGCGGTCCGCCGTGGGTAACCGACTCTCTTGGCGCACGATCGCCACCTCGGTCGTGATCTCGTAGGGGTAGTGCGTGCGGATCTGCGAGCCGAAACGGTCCTTCAACGGGGTGATGAGCCGCCCGCGGTTGGTGTAGTCCTCGGGGTTGGCCGTGGCCACCAC
>JABBOA010000142.1 GCA_019352075.1 Acidobacteriota bacterium
CTAGTTCGAGGTTGCGCTCTCGCCGTCGAAGTCGATCGCCAGGGAGTTCACGCAGTAGCGCAGTCCGGTGGAGGTCGGACCGTCGGGGAAGACGTGGCCCAGGTGGCCGCCGCATCGCGAACAGAGGATCTCGGTGCGGCGCTGCCACAGGGAGTCGTCCTCTCGCTCCACGATGCTGCCGGGCTCGCAGGCGTCGAAACTGGGCCAACCGCACCCCGAGTCGAACTTCTGGGTACTGGTGAAGAGTCGCTGGCCACAACCGCCGCAGGTGAAGACGCCGTCGTCGTCCACGTGCAGCAGCGAACCGGTGAAGGGCGCCTCCGTGGCGGCGCGGCGCAGGACCTCGAAGCGCTCCGCCGGGAGTTCGCGTCGCCATTCGTCCTCGGTCTTGTTCACGTCATAGGTCATGGCTCAATCGTAGGGGGTCGCGTGATCGACGCGGCGAGGGTGCTTCGAGGAGTGCCCGACGGTACGCCCGACGGTGCGCGTTAGACGAACCGAGGACGCGGTGCTTCGGGGATGTCCCGCGGGAATTCGGGCTCGTCGCGCAATAGTCGCTCGATGCCCCCGGCGATGCCCTCGGGGTCGAGTCCGATCTCGGCCAGGAGGGCTTCGGGATGGTGCTGCTCGAGGAACGCCCGCGGGACACCCAGGATCCGCGTCGTCGGGAAGTTGACTCCCATCTCCTGGGCGCGGCCGCGCACCGCAGACACCATGAGCGTGCCCGCGCCCCCGTGTCGCGTGCCGTCCTCGATGGTGATGACCCGCTGGTGACCAACGGCGTCGTCGATCATCGCGGGGTCGGGCGGGAGGACGCGCACGTCGTAGAGGGTGACGCGGTGCGCGTCGGACACCAAACGAAGCGCGTCGTAGGCGCTGGCGGCCATCTTGCCCAGGGCCAGCACACAGATCGAGCCGTCGCCGCGATGGAGGCACCGGGCGCCCAGACCCTCGCCGTGGTGACCGTCCAGGGGGCGCGGAGGGGTCTTGGGAAAACGGATCGCGCTCGGTCCGTTCAGACTGAGCGCACTCGCGAGCATCACGGGGATCTCCGACGCGTTCGACGGAGCGAAGACCGTCATGTTGGGTATCGCCAGGCAGAGGGCGATGTCCAGCACCCCGTGGTGCGAAGGCCCGTCATCGCCGGTGATGCCGGCGCGGTCGAAGACGAAGACGACCGGCAGGTCGAGCAGACCCACGTCGAGGTTCGCCTGGTCGAAGGCCCGTGCGAAGAAGGTCGAGTAGAAGGCGACGACGGGCTTGAGGCCGCCCATCGCCATTCCCGCCGCGGCGGTGACGGCGTGCTGCTCGGCGATGCCGACGTCGAAGAAGCGCCGGGGGAAGTTCTCTTGGAAGGACAGGAGGCCGGTGGGACCCGCCATCGCCGCGGTGATCGCCACGATGCGGTCGTCGCGACGGGCCTCGCTCATCAATGCCTCGGAGAAGACCTGGGTGAAGGAGAGGGTCGGCGCCTCCTCGTTGTTGAGTCGCGGTGGCAATTTGTAGTCGTGCATCTTGAGCATGTCGGAGGTGGCGGGTTCGTACCCGCGCCCCTTCTCGGTGAGCACGTGCACCACGATCGGCCCGTCCCACTCGGCCGCGCTGCGCAGGGTGCTCTCGATGGACTCGATATTGTGCCCGTCGATGGGGCCGATGTAGCGAACGCCGAGAGTCTCGAAGAAGGTGTGGGGTGTGACCATCTCACGCACGACCGACGTGAAGCCGTCGATACCCATGTACGCCGCCTTGCCCAGGCGCGGCAGGCGCGGGACCAGACGACGGATCCGCTGGCGCAGCGTCAGGTAGGTGCGGTTGAGGCGAAGGCTGGTCAGTGACGTGGACAAGCGCGAGATGGTGGGCGCGTAGCTGCGCCCGTTGTCGTTCAAGACGATGACCACGCGTTGGCCGCTGACGCCGAGGTTGTTGAGCGCTTCGTAGGCCATGCCGCCGGTGAGCGACCCGTCGCCGACCACGGCGACCACGTGGCGCTCGCCACCGTGACCGATCAACTCGTGCTTGGCCTCCAGGGCCACCGAGAGCCCGTGCGCGTACGAGAGGGCGGTGGAGGCGTGCGAGGACTCGATCCAGTCGTGCTGACTCTCGGAACGGTTGGGGTACCCCGAGAGGCCGCCGCGTTGACGCAGGTTCTTGAATCCGTAGCGGCGCCCCGTGAGCAGCTTGTGGACGTAGGCCTGGTGGCCCGTGTCAAAGAGCAAGATGTCGGCGGGCGAGTTGAACACGCGGTGCAGGGCCAGGGTCAGTTCCACCACGCCGAGGTTGCTGCCCAGGTGGCCCCCCGTGCTCTTGACCGAGGCGATGATGAACTCTCGAATCTCCAGACTGAGCTGGTCGAGTTGGGCATAATTCAGATCCTCGAGGTCTTCGGGCGATTCAATCGACGGCAAAATCACCTCTCCAGCCTAGTTCTGGACGTCGCTCCAGCGGCGGGGAGCGCCGAGAGCGCCCCCGGTGGTTACGCGCGACGCGCGCGCCGCGGCGTCGCGGGACCACCGACGGTTCGTGCGGACTCCCCTCCGGGGAGCAGCTGCGACGCGTCGCGCCGGCGATGCCAGGCCTTGCGCGACTCGTCGACGACGAGGAGCAACACGCCGAAGGCGACGATGATCAACCAGTCCGTCGCCGCCAGGGGCGCCGTGTGGAAAATGCCCTGTAGGAGCGGGACGTAACTGACGGCGGCGATGAACGACAGGCTGAGGAGTCCCGCACCGAGGACCGCGAGATTGGTGAACAGCCCCGTTCGTCGCAGACTCGCGCGTTCCGAGCGCACGGCGAAGCTGATGAAGAACTGACTGACCACGATGCTCGCCTGGGTCATCGTGAGCGCCTGGCGATAGGTCGGATTGGCCGTGGTGAAGTCGCCGAAACCCAGGTGGGCGCCGTGGATCTTCCAGAAGAACACGAAGATCACCCCGATCGACTGCAGTGTCCCCAAGAACAGGATTCGTCGCACCACGGCCCAGGAGAAGAGACGTTCGCTGGGCGGACGCGGCGGCCGCGACATGGTGTCGCGCTCGGGGCGCTCGGCGCCCAGCGCGAGCGCGGGCAGCACGTCGGTGCCCAAGTCGATCGCCAGGACCTGCAACGCCGATAGTGGGACCAGGGGGAATCCGACGAAGGTGGCCACGAGGATGGGGGCCAGTTCGCCGATGTTACTGGTGAACACGTAGATGAGGAATCGTCGGATGTTCTGGTAGACGGCGCGACCCAGCTGGATCGCCGCGACGATGGAGGCGAAGGAGTCATCGAGCAACACCATCACCGCCGCCGAGCGCGCGACGTCGGTGCCCCCGTCGCCCATCGCGATGCCCACGCTCGCGCGCTTGAGGGCGGGGGCGTCGTTGGCCCCGTCGCCGGTGACCGCGACGATCTCGCCCATGCTCTCGAGGGCGTCGACGATACGCATCTTGTGTTCTGGTCGCACCCGGGCGAACACGATTTGTTCCTCGGAGGTCAGGATCGACGTCAAACCCTCGGGGTCCGTGTTCTCGAGTTGCTCCCCGGTCACGATGCGCACCGGTCCTTCATCGATGATGCCCACCCGACGCGCCAGGGCTTCCGCGGTGAGTCCGTAGTCGCCGGTCACCATGTAGATCTGGATCCCCGCGTCGCGGCAGGCACTGACGGCGGCGGCAACTTCGGGCCGGGGGGGGTCGAAGATGCCGACGAGCCCGAGCAGGGTGAGACCGTTCTCGGTCTCGCTCTGGCTGGCGTGATCCGACGCCTCCTGCTTGATGGCGACGGCGAGTACGCGAAGTCCACTGGAGGCCATGGCGTCGTCGGCGGTGGCGACGTCGCGACGAGCGACGTCGTCGAAGGGGAGGTCTTGCGCGTCGATGCGCACGTGGGTGCAACGTTGGGTCACCGCTTCGGGCGAACCCTTGACGTAGGCGCGCACCTGGCGCCCGTCGCGGTGCAGCGTCGTCATGATCCGTCGGTCCGGATCGAAGGGGAAGACCCCCACCCGCGGCGTCCGCTCCTCCTCGGCGCCGCGGTCGATGCCGCCCTTGGCCGCGGCCACGAGGATGGCGCCCTCGGTGGTGTCGCCCACGATCCGCCACGTGTCGGGTGGTGTCGGGGGCACCAGACGCGCGTCGCTGCACAGGGTCGCCACCCGCAGGAGCTCACGGACCACGTCGAGATCGTGCACGTCGCCCTCGGGCGCGTAACCCACGCCGCTCACGGCGTGGAATGCCCGCGACGCGTAGATCGTCTCGAGCGTCATCTCGGCCTTGGTCAGCGTCCCGGTCTTGTCGGTGAGAATGGTTGCGAACACTGCGCGAAGTTCGCCGCGGCCGAAGCCAC